>MAVP01000016.1 GCA_001751075.1 Desulfobacterales bacterium S7086C20
GGAGGATGCTTGGACTGTCCTGTCTGTGGATTCTCCAAATGTAGCTAGTTTCCATCCAGAAATGGCCCTTTTTCCTCCGAGCTGCGTTCTCCGCGGGTTTTGCGCCTACGGCTTGAGAACAGTACGCCTACGACGTACGATGAGTAGGCCTCGGCGTAAACCCTTGTGCGGCCTTGCTCAGAGAAAAAACTGCTCATTCCAGAATTGGAAACTTAGGTCAGTGTCCGTCGGTTTTTGACGGTTCGTGGATGGACACTAGCTAGCAAACGACTTCGACTGGGTCTAAGGGCTCGTCACGAAATAACTGTCACATCTTGCTGGTCTTTTGGGCCGTCTTCTGCGTTGCTCGGTTGGTCACATACCTCGGTATGCTCCTGCCCGAGCGCCTTGAATACAACCCAAAATCCTTCGCAATCTTGACTTATTTCGTGACGAATCCTAACCGGGCGGATCTATTTTTTCTAGATATAAAGTAAAAGAAGTTCCCTGGCCTTGATTGCTTTTGACCTCAATTTGTCCATTGTACGGCTCTAAAAGCCTGTGAACAATGGAAAGGCCTAGGCCAGTGCCCTGACTCTTCGTAGTGAAAAACGGATCGAAGATACTTCTCTGTACCTCTTCACTCATGCCACTGCCATTGTCCCTGACAATGACTTGTATGATATCCTGGCTCTCTTCTGTGCTCACTTCAATCTTGCCGTTTCCGTCAATGGCTTCAGCAGCATTCAAGAGCAGATTCCACAAGATTTGCCTCATATGTTTGAGGTCCATTCTCGTCCAAACATCTGACTTCAAGTTTCTTACGATCTCTATCGTGTGCTGGTAAAGGGCATCTTTCTCAAACAGGTCCAAGGTCTCTTGGATGGCAGATCCAAGTTCCACGGGATCTGCCTTGCCGGAACTCGGACGTGCAAAAAGGAGAAAATCATTGACGAGTCCGTTTAGCCGATGTGCTTCTCTCATGACTATATGCATAAGTTTTTCGGTAACCGCAGTTGTGGTAATCTGTTCTTTGAGAAGCTGGATTGAGCCGGTCATGGATGCCAGGGGATTCTTTATTTCATGGGCTATGCCGGCAGCCATTTCCCCAACCGTAGCAAGCATTTCGACCCTTTTAATATGAGCCTCCATAATCTTCAATGCTGACAGATCCTGAAAAATCAATAGGTGTCCGATAGCTTTGCCATCCGGTTCTTTCAACGAAGAGACGGAAAAGCCCAAATATCCCACAGTACCCCCCCTTTTTTTAAATGTAATATCTTGACGGTATGGTCTTTTCGGAGGTGATTCAATCGATTGCGTATAATACTGAGCAGCTTCAGGAAATATATCTGCCAACGGTTTTTCAAGAACTTCGCGGCGACTAAAACCCGTTATTGCTTCGGCCGCATTATTGAAAGAAGTGATGGTTCCTTCAACATTTAACGTTAGAAGCCCACTGTCCATACTGTGTACAATACTTGCATTGAAGGCCTCCAGCTGTTGAAGGTCTTTCTGTTTAGCCTTCAGTTGATTTTCAGTTATTATCGCTAGTTGAGCAAGATGACTGCTTAAAAAGGCCACCAGAAAACATGCTATCGTGGTTATGATGATCTTATAAATCACAAAAGATGTTGCATGCGTTTGTAAACCCATACCGGCAGTGTGAAATGGCTCCAAAATGCCATAATATTCCAAACATATCATAGCTCCATACTGTAGGCTGCACAAAGCAGCCATGACGAAACTGCCCCTTTTGTAAAGAAGCATACTGCTGGCATAGACAATGACCACCAAGTAGAGGAAGGAAAAGACGCTTGCAATACCACCAGTCACATAGATAAGCAATGTTACAATAAACGTATCAAGGCTGATTTGCACATAGGCAAAGCGGACATTTGGCCCCAGGCGTTTAAAGATCAATACATAAATGAACGTAACGACATAGACGATTCCGATGATGGCATATACTAACAGAAGTGGCGGGGCAATAATGGATTGTCTGTCGGTAAGCTGGACAATGATGGTGGAACCAAGAAGTGCAGTAGTAAATATAACTCGCAAGAACATCAACCACTGGAGTCTTCTCGACAAGTAGTTGGGTGAAATCATTCCAGGTATCTTCTCAGTAACTACGGGTATGGTGGTTTTTTCTGAAAGGCGATATCTTTCTTTGTTGGCACATACCTTGGCAATCTTGAGGCATTTATTTCGTGACGAACCCTAACCACCGACCATGCCGGCCATTTTGAATATTGGTAGATACATGGAAATGACCAAACCGCCGATCGTTACACCCAAAAAGACCATCATGAAAGGCTCAATCATAGAGGTGAGGTTGTCAACGGCTGAATCAACTTCGTCGTCGTAGTAGTCAGCAATCTTTTCCAGCATGGAATCCAGGGCCCCCGTTGATTCACCGACGGCAACCATTTGGCAAACCATGGATGGGAATACCCCGCTTTCGGCCAAAGGGCCCGCCATTGTCTGCCCTTCGCTAATAGCCTTGCGAACCGAGTAAATAGCAGTTTCCACTGTTTTGTTGCCCGCTGTCTTTGCCGTAATATTTAGTGCATCTAGTATGGGTACTCCACTACTAACCATTGTACCAAGTGTACGAGTGAATTTGGCAACGGCGACTTTTCTAAGTAGCGTACCAAACACGGGTAGCTTAAGCATAAGGTTGTCGATTATCGCACGCCCTTTTTCGCTGGCATAAAATCGCTTAAAGACAAAGCTAAAAACAATGAGAGCGCCAATCATGTACAGGACATTGCTTTTTGCAAAGTCGCTAAGGACTATAACTATCTGAGTTGGCAGGGGAAGCGCGCCGCCAAAATCTGCAAACATCTTTTCAAAAACGGGGATTACAAAAATCAAAATAACGCCGACTACCAAAGCGGCAATAACAAGAACGATAATCGGGTATGTCATGGCTGATTTAACTTGTTTTTTGAGCTTCAGGGCCTTTTCCATGTAGCTGGAAAGCCGGTCCAGAATCGTATCAAGGATTCCGCCGGTCTCTCCCGCAGCAACCATATTAACAAAAAGATTGTCGAATGTCCCAGGGTACTTGCCCAAGGCATCCGCCAGTGTGGAACCTCCTTCTACTTTTTCCTTGGTTTCCTTGAGCAATTTCTTGAAGGTCTTATTCTCTTGCTGTGACTGCAAGATGTCTAGGCATTGAATGAGCGGAAGGCCGGCATTGATCATGGTTGCAAATTGTCGAGCAAAAACAACAACATCAGAAGTGTGAATCTTAGGCTGCAAGAAAGAAACATTTTCGAAAAGGTCTTTCGGCTTTTTCTTTATTTTTGTAGGCTTAATACGCATGCGGCGCAGTTGTGCGTTAACGGCGGTCTCATCGGTAGCCTCTATTTCGCCCTTCTGGATTGCTCCCTTCCTGTCTTGTCCTTGCCATAAATAGATCGGCATGTCTCCCCCCTAATCACTTAGCCTGAATTTAGGCAAAAGAAGGTTGGTTTGAAAGATTCTAAAATGCGAGGCCTTTTTAATCTTTTACTTTTATTTTATGAGTCCATTTTATTTGACGACTTCGTAAAAAGTCCATCTGCGGCGTTGCGCTTCATCTTTCGTCATTGCGACGTACGATAAGTACGCCTCATTCCTCAATATTCGCGCGCCTTGCATCTGGGTCTTTTTACTGTGTCGCCTGTTTGTGGACTTTTTACAAGTCCATTTTATTTGGTATCATGTATATTTGGTCTATGCAAGAGACGTTCCAGTGAGCCCAGGGTATCCAAAAAGCGATCTTTTGTGGGGTGAAATCTAAATGAGTTGAAATTTCCTTGACTAATTTCTAGATAATCATCTATAATATATGTTTTTGCGAAAATCTCGAAAATAGACACGAAGGAGGTGATTCCAATGGACTGTACAATGGTAAAGCCAGGAGTAGAGTGTGTCTTCATGACAAAGAAAGGTTGCTCTTTTAATGGCGGTACTTGTCATCAGATTGTCGAAGAATGCGACGGATGTAATCGCAGTTCCGGTTTTCCCGGTGGGTGGTACTGCGCTGCTTGTCCAGACCCGTCCCTGAAGTGGAAGGCCGGCAAATGTAACATGGCTACACACGTAAAGGATGTAAACAAAACAAAAACGGGCAAGGTCAACCCCTTGAAGGCATCCAAACGAGGAGGCCGTTAAGAATGATCACCAGTCATTGATCAGTGGTCATACGTCCATTATAGCGCCGTGGGCCATTGATCAATGGCTAAGCTTTTTGAGTGCCTTTTCTATCCTGTCAAGCCCCTTTGTTATAAGCTCAAGGCTTGTAGCATAGGAAAATCTTACAAAACTGTCCGCACCAAAGGCAATGCCTGGTACTAGGGCCACTTGCGCTTCGGCCAATAAGTATTCGCATAGGTCCCCTGAACCGTTAATTACCTTACCATTGTTCTCCCTGCCGAAATAGTCACTGAAATTAGCAAAACCATAAAAAGCACCATCAGGCATATTGCAGTGAATACCTGGCACACTATTCAAGCGACCTACCAAATATCTGCGCCGTTCGTCGAATGCCTGTACCATTTCTTGTACTAAATCCTGTGGTCCCGTCAATGCTGCGACTGCGGCCTTTTGGGCTATGGAATTGGGGTTTGATGTACTTTGACTCTGGATCTTTGTCATTGCTGCAATGGCTTCGCTGTTACCAGCCACATATCCAATGCGCCAACCTGTCATGGCATAGGTCTTAGAAACTCCGTTGACAACAAAGGTCCTTGCTTTGATGTCTTCGCTGAGTTGGGCGATGCCGTAAAATGAATTGTCGTCAAAAAGAAGCTTTTCATAGATTTCATCTGAGACGACGGCAATATCATGCCGAAGGATTACTTCTGCCAAGGCTTGCAACTCCGCTTGGCTATAGATGGTTCCAGTTGGGTTGGAAGGGCTGTTTAGAACTAATAACTTTGTGCGAGTATTAATAGCCTTTTCAAGAGCTTCGGGAGATAGCTTGAAGTTGTCGGACTCCTTTGTCTCTACAATTACAGGCTTGGCGCCGGCTAGGACTGCAATGGGCGGATAAGATACCCAGTACGGGGCAGGAATAATCACTTCATCCCCAGGGTCGAGGATGGCCTGTGCCAGATTGTAGAGAACATGTTTACCTCCACAGGAAGCCATCACCTGTCCGTGTTCATAAGATAGATTATTGTCTTTGAGGAATTTTTCTACTATCGCGTCTTTGAGTTCGGGAATTCCGCCGACAGCCGTATACCGCGTCATCCCCTCATCCATGGCACGTTGTGCCTCTTGTCGGATATGCTTTGGTGTATCAAAGTCCGGTTCTCCAACGCCGAAACTGATTACATCTGCTCCAGATAGCTTCATTGCCACTGCCTTTGCATTTATGGCAAGGGTAGGGGACGGCTTAATTGCATTGATTCGTTTGGATAGGAACATTTTGACCTCCTTCAGTCCAGGTGCTACCCCTTTTCCCTTGACCCAAAACCTTAGCAGCGCTATAAAGGTGGCTCATGCCGTCAGGAAACCACGGGTATCAGATAGTTTCCATCCAGAAATGGCCCTTTTCCGCGCGATCTCTGCGTCAAGCCGTGGAGTTGCTTGTGCTGCGTACCACAGTACGCCTCTGCGCAATCCCTTGTTTTCCTTGACCTTGCAAAAATTGCTTATTTCTGGCCGGCCTGCTTCCTGGAATGCCCGCCTTTTTAGCGGGCTGGAAGGAAGCTATAAAAGATAGTGAACTTCCTTACCGGGAAGCAAAAGCTTCAATTGGAAACTTACGCTAGCGCCCATTCGGTTCAAAGGCATTTATGGATTGGTACCAGATAACTATCCAGTTACTACCAAACATTTAGCAAAATGGCAATATTTTTGGACAAAAAACAACAGTTAGAGCATGCCGGTTCCAAGAAAGAGCCCTCCCAGATTATAAGCACAGGGAAATGGGTATTCTATTATGTGTTAATCGGGCTTATTGCAGGCTTAGGCGCTATTGCTTTTCAGTACCTTTGTCAGGTGGGTTTGTATGTATTTTTAGAACAGTTGGCGGGCTATAGGCCCCATGCGCCGGCCGGAGAAACCCATCTTTTCCCGCCGACGGGAGAATCACTTAAGCCATGGATGCTCCTTTTCCTTCCGGCCCTTGGAGGCCTTGTCAGCGGGTGGCTGGTCTATACTTTTGCACCAGAGGCAGAAGGGCATGGCACCGATGCTGCTATTGATTCCTACCATAACCTGGGTGGATTCGTTAGGGCGCGCATACCCTTCATAAAAACCATTGCATCGGCGCTTACTATAACCTCCGGGGGATCCGGTGGCAGGGAGGGACCTATCGCCCAAATTGGGGCTGGGTTCGGGTCATTCCTTGCAACCAAGTTGAACCTGTCTGAACGCCAACGCCGAATTATGTTGGCAGCAGGTATGGGGGCCGGTATCGGAAGTATCTTTCGGGCTCCTTTAGCAGCCGCCCTATTTGCGGCTGAAGTTCTCTACCGTGAGCCTGAGTTTGAGTCCGAGGTTATCATCCCTGCGGGTATTTCTTCAGTCGTTGGCTATTGTATCTTTTGCCTCGTTTTCGGATGGGGGTCTCTTTTTGAGTCTCCCGATTTTGTCTTTCATAATCCGATAGAACTGGGCCCTTACATCGTACTGGCTTTTATCTTGGTTTCCGCAGGCATCTTGTACGTTAAGTCCTTTTACGGAATAAACCGGTTTTTCAAAACAATAAAGATTCCAAACCACCTTAAACCAGCTATTGGTGGGCTTTGCACCGGTGCAATAGGTTGCTTTTTCCTTCGAGAAACACTCGCTTTTGGTTATGGTTCCGCACAAATGGCCCTTAACAATGAACTGCCCACATTACTCCTTTTAGGCATAGCCTTTGGCAAGATATTCACTACTTCGTTTTCGATCGGATCAGGGGGAAGCGGGGGTGTTTTTGGTCCATCTGTTGTTATAGGTGGGACCCTTGGAGGGGCTGTGGGAAGAATCTTTCATAACATCATGCCTGGCATTGTGACCGAACCCGGAGCTTTTGTGGTTGTAGGCATGGCAGGTTTTTTTGCTGCTGTTTCCAATGCACCTATTTCAACCATTATCTTTGTAAGTGAAATGACCAACTCCTATCACCTACTTCTGCCAAGCCTGCTGGTATGTTTGTTGTGCTATATGCTCTCGCGAAAATGGACCATCTATGAAAAGCAGGTACGAACTAAACTCGAGTCCAATGCGCACAGGGGCGCTTTTTTCGTCGATGTTCTTGGCGCCATCAGAGTAAAGGAGCTTATGCCCCAAGTGCGAAAGGTGGAACTGGTTCCCGAAGACATGCCACTCCGGGCTTTTAGGAACATATTTTCTTCTACGGATCAACATTATTTTCCAGTAGCAGATAGTAACAATCAAATGAGCGGGATATTTTCCATCAATGATGTGCGAGGGATCCTTTTTGACCGGAATCTGCAGGATCTTGTACTTATGAAAGATATCGCCAATCCGGAAATTATTTCAACAACACCGTCTGAGGATCTCAATGAGGTACTCAAGAAATTTATCATTCGAAACATTCAAAGACTTCCTGTGGTAAAAGACGAAAACCCAAAAGCCCTGATTGGCATGCTGGACAGAAGAGAGGTGATTCAATTTTACAATCAGAGAGTAGAAGAAATCAAATCGGGTCGTAAAACACAAGATCTTGCTGCAGACCGAGAGATTACTCAGCTAAAGAACATCCCTGTGCGTTTGGCTATGAGACGTGAAACGCAAAGCGTAAGAGCGGATATGGAGATTAATAAACTTTTAAATTTCATTCACAACAGCAAGCCTAATACTTTTCCTGTCCTTGACGACCATGGATGGTTAACAGCTGTAGTTTCTCTGTCAGATTGTCAGAAGGCTTTTGAGCAAAAAGATAGCGTGGGACTAACGGCGCTGGATATCGGAACAAGGCATCTGGTCACTGTTACAGCGGATGACAACTTGTTCCTAGCCCTCACAAAAATTATCCAGGGAGATTTTTCCATACTTCCTGTTATAGACACCCCGGATTCAAGAAAACTCCTTGGGTTAATCAGCAGAAGAGATATCATGTCTGCCTATGATGATATTATTATTAGAGGGATAGCAAGGCAGGAGCCATAAATAGGGGGCTGGCCTCAATCGGAATGTTGTTAGTCGTCAAGCAAAAATAACTTATACATCTTGCTTGCCCTTTTGCCCGTTTTCTGTGTTGCATTAAGGCTCACATAACTCGTTATGCTCACCTTAATGCGCCTTGAAAACGAACAAAACTGCGGCGCAATCTGCACAACTTATTTTTACTTGCCTCCTGACGATGTGGTCCTCCCGGGCTTGATCACCTTTAATTTAGCGTCAATAAGTTCTTTATGGGACAGACGAAGGAGTTTAGCAAGCTTATGAGCTAGATAATCCTCGTACTTGTCAAGCCTTCCGTCCTTATATGCAACTTCCCAAACAGTTTCAATAATCTGGATTTTCTCTTCCCTGGAATAGTTCCGGTTAATGCGATTGGTAAATTGCCATAAGTCAATACTCCCCTCCCGCTCTTCGTTTGAAGCCTCCAGGAGCGCAGCGGCATGTTCATTACTTAAGCCGTAATCACTCTTTAAAGCAGAAATAACATGCTCTTTTTCTGATTCACTGAATTCACCATCTATATTGGCCATCTCAAGCAAGACAGCGCAAGTTGCTATGCGGATGTCATGAGATTCGTCTCCTTGTTTCCCCTGAGAAGTATACTGCGGGGTCTTTCTAAAAAACTTCTTTACAATATCGATCATCTTTCACCTCAAATCCATATCTAGTTTTTGTAATTCGTTGATCTCATCCCTTAACTCCGCCGCCTTCTCAAAGGTCAAATCCTTTACTGCCTCATTCATCTCATTTTGAAGCCGCCTGATCATCTTGTCAAGGTCATCCAATGTTTTGAATTCCGCTTTCGGTTCTGAAATTACAGGCATACTAACGTAATCAGCCTCATAGACAGAATTGAGGATGTTCGTAATATCCTTTTGTATGGTTTCCGGAGTAATCCCGTGAACCTCATTATATGCCACCTGAATGTCTCGCCTCCTGTTCGTCTCATCAAGGGCCCTTTGCATTGAACGTGTAACGTGGTCCGCATAAAAAATGACAGTGCCAAACACGTTCCTGGCAGCCCGCCCACATGTTTGTACCAAGGAACGTTCTGAACGAAGAAACCCTTCTTTATCTGCATCCAAGATGGCAACCAGACTCACCTCTGGCAGATCCAAACCCTCTCTAAGAAGGTTGATGCCAACAAGCACATCAAAGGCCCCGAGGCGGAGATCTCGTATGATCTCCATGCGCTCTATTGTCTTAATGTCAGAGTGGAGATAGCGCGCTCTTACACCCAACCCCTCATAGTAATCAGTAAGGTCCTCTGCCATCCGTTTTGTAAGTGTTGTTACCAGGACTCTTTCACCACGCTCTTCCCTGATTCGCACCTCTTCAAGCAGATCGTCCACCTGGCTTTCAGCAGGCCTTACAGTTACCATGGGATCAACAAGACCCGTAGGACGGATAATCTGCTCTGTGGCATCTCCTTGGACCAATTCCAGTTCATAGTCACCCGGAGTGGCTGACACAAAGACCAATTGGGTAACCTTTTCATTGAACTCTTCAAAATTAAGCGGTCTGTTATCCAGGGCCGAAGGTAGCCGAAAACCATACGCCACCAGTGTCTCTTTCCTGGATCGATCTCCGTGATACATGCCCCGGATTTGAGGCACTCCGATATGGCTTTCATCGATGAAGACAAGACAGTCTTCAGGAAAGTAAGATAGCAGACTTGGTGGCGATTCCCCGGGACTTCTCCCCGTTAGGTGTCGCGAATAGTTTTCAATACCGTGGCAATAACCAAGTTCCTGGATCATCTCCAGATCAAAATCCGTACGTTCTTCAATCCGTTGTGCCTCAATCAACTTCTTGGTTGCCCTGAAGTGCTCTATACGTTCTTTAAGTTCCTCTTTGATCGATTTTACAGCATGTTTCAGGGTTACCTTTGTGGCCACGTAGTGACTGGCCGGGAAGATGACTATCTTGTCGTGGGATCTAATGACCTTTCCCCTTAGTGGATCTATTTCACTGATACTTTCAACAGTATCACCAAAAAACTCAATTCGTATCGCCTTTTCCTCTTCGTAACTGGGAAAAATCTCCACGCGGTCTCCCCTGACTCTGAATGTATCCCGACAGAAGTCATAGTCGTTTCGCGTATATTGCATCGACACAAACCTGGCAAGCATTACATCTCGCTCAAAGTCCATTCCGCATGTCACCTCGAGGCACATTTCGAGATAGTCTTCCGGCGCCCCAAGACCAAAGATACAAGATACGCTTGCCACAACAATCACATCGCGTCTGCCGAGGACAGAACGGGTGGCCGAATGCCGTAATCGGTCAATTATTTCATTGATTGAGGCATCTTTTTCAATATAGGTGTCGGCTGCGGGTAGGTACGCTTCAGGCTGGTAGTAGTCATAATAGCTGACAAAGAATTCGACGGCATTTTCCGGAAACAGGGTCTTAAACTCGCCATAGAGCTGGGCAGCCAGTGTCTTGTTGGGGGCAATAATCAAGGTGGGTTTTTGGACCTTGGCAATAACATGAGCCATGGTAAAGGTCTTGCCGGAACCGGTTACTCCCAAGAGGACCTGGTGGCGTTTGCCCTCTATAAGACCATCGCTCAATTCCTGAATGGCTTTTGGTTGGTCACCACTAGGTTTAAAATCTGAAATCAGCCTAAAGGCCGGCAAGAATCAACTCCTCTAGTTTTTCACCTTCCATACAGTTCCCTCTGACCGATCTTCTAATACAATGTTCATGGCAGTTAGCCGATCACGAACCTGATCCGCCTTTGCCCAATCTTTTTCTTTTCGTGCCTGAAGGCGTTCAGCCACAAGCTTTTCAATCAACGTTTCATCAACACCTTCATCACCGAGGCTTCTTGCCTTTTTTTGTTCAAAGAATTCGGAAGGCGCTTCCGTTCCCAACCCCAAGATCTTACCTGCGCGCATTAGATCCGCATAAAGAGAGTAAAGCATCTCTGTGTCCTGAAAGCTATCGGACTTTCCCATATTATCTAAGACACGATTTGCTTGGCGCACCGAGTCGAACATGAATCCAATGGCACGGGCAGTGTTAAAATCGTCATCCATTGCCTCACAAAAACGTGTCCAAAACTCTCCGACAACACCGGCATCACTACGTATAGTGTGTGAACCGACGAACTGTGTAAGTCTTTCCAATGAAGCATATATCTTGTCAAGACCCGCTTCAGCCTCTTGCATGGCATCTTTTGTAAAATCTACCGGGCTGCGGTAGTGACAAGAAAGGAGGAAAAGGCGTATGGTCTCCGGATGATATTCTCTTACAAGGTCTTTGATCATAAGAAAATTCCCAAGCGATTTGGACATCTTCTCCTTATTGATCCGGACAAAACCGTTGTGCACCCAGAAATTGGCAAAAGGCTTCCCGAAGGCACCTTCCGATTGGGCAATCTCATTCTCGTGGTGTGGAAACATCAAGTCTTTACCGCCTCCGTGAATATCAAAATTCTCGCCCAAAAAATGCGTACTCATAGTCGAACACTCTATATGCCAGCCTGGCCGTCCTTTACCCCACGGACTTTCCCACATAGGCTCCCCCGGTTTTGCACCTTTCCAGAGAACAAAATCGAGTGGATTGCGTTTTCTCCCATCTACCTCTACCCGAGCACCTGCCAACATATCTTCAAGCTTGCGGCCGGAGAGTTTGCCGTAATCTTTAAACCGTTCTACTGCATAAAAGACATCCCCGCCTGCTTTGTAGGCAAGCTCTTGTTCAAAAAGTCGTTCAATTAACTCGATAATCTTCGAGATATACTCTGTTGCCTTTGGCTCCACGGTAGCCCGCTGCACCTTGAGGGCATCCATGTCATCGTAAAACCCCTGAATATTCCTTTCCGACAATTCCTTGGTAGATGTACCCAGTTCATTGGCCCGGTTGATGATCTTATCATCTATATCGGTAAAGTTGCGAATATATGTCACGTCATAGCCTTGGGAACGAAAATAACGCACAATGACATCAAATACGATCACTGAACGGGCATGGCCAATGTGACACGCATCGTAAACTGTTGGTCCGCATACATAGATCTTGACTTTACCGGACTCTATGGGGTGGAATACTTCCTTCTTTCCGGCAAGTGTGTTGTAAATTCTTAACATGATTTATCCCTGCATATCACTTCAGTTTTTCTTCCCAATACCCCTTCATCTCCGGTCCCATACTGCCGGCAGCAGAAGTAATTATTTCCCTGAAATTTTTTTCCATATTAAGCGACGTAAACTTGACTGAACCGCTTGCCGGTGTGGCAACAGATATCCCCGTAGCCATATCGACTGCCCGGGCGGAAAAAGTAGCTGTCGTCATCTCCTGAGTTCGCCCATAGTATGTTAGATTCATCGAACCTGTTTTCTGGACTTCAGCCAACAGGAGGATTTGTGCCTTTCCTTTCGGTACAATCTGCTTAACGCTATGCCATGTAATTGGAGTCTCGCCAAATTGCATCTTCCTTCTAAGTACAGGTACTTCAGAAACTGAGGCAACCCGCAGGCCACTTTGTTGTAAGACCGATTCCAAGTGAGTACGTACAAGTGGTGCCATGCTTTGATCGCCAGAAACCACCATAAGCACTGTTGGGATCTTCGGCAATGGTAGTACTTCTTTTGCGGAAGAAGTCTTGATCACATGTTTTTCTGCAATAATAGGTTCTGTATCATAGGCCTTCTTGCCGGGTTCTTCCTCGTTTACCGTCCCAACAGCAGAAACGGAAGCAGAAAGCCGGTGCTCTGCCTTTTCAGAAACAGGGCCTTCAGTATCCAATTCGCGGGAAGATTCCTCTGAAATGCTGTAGTCTGTATCTGATTTCTTTTTGAGAAAACCACCCTCAACAAGCCACACAATAAGTAAAACAGCCATGACTATCCCTGCGATTCCACCCCATAGCCTGGCCCGAGCCCTGCGGTGAACTCCGACAGGGGGAGGGACAGAACCGGCATCTGGAGGCCCACCTTTTGCCAAAGGCACATCCCTTTCCATACTATCGATACACTCATTTACGGCATTCAATACCTCATGGGGGGTCTGAAATCTTTCACTGATATCTTTGGCCATCATCTTGTCTATGAGGTCGCACACCGGTCTTGGCAAGGCTGTATTCACTTGTCCAATTGGTGTTACCGTTTCCGTCGCAATCTTTGTTACGACAGCCAGTGGTGATTCGCCTGTAATAGGAGGTCTACCCGATAACATTCTATACAAAACGGCGCCCAAAGCATAAATATCACTTCTTACATCCAATGGACGACCTGTGGCTTGTTCCGGTGAAGCATATTCAGGAGTTCCCAAAAACAATCCGGTCTGTGTCAACTTGGTACCTGAATCCTGGAAATGTGCTACACCAAAATCTGTAACTTTCGCCCTTCCCATATCATCGAGCATGATATTAGAAGGCTTCAAATCCCTGTGCACAACTCCCCTGGAACCTGCTTCAGCCAGGGCGCTGGCCACCTGGGATGTAATTGAAAGTGCCTCAGCCAATACAATTGAGCCTTTCTCTTTCAATATTTGCCCGAGGTCTTTGCCGGATATATATTCCATGGCAAAATAGTGAAGTCCTTGTTCTTTTCCATAGGAGAGAATGCTGACGATATTTGAATGATTCAATGCGGCGATTACCTGAGCTTCTCGTTTAAATCGCTCAATGAATTCCTTGTCGGAATAAAGTCGCTGGGATAAGATTTTTAAGGCGACTTTCCTGTTAAGAGAAAGTTCATGGGCCTTGTAGACAACGCCCATCCCGCCCCTGCCTATTTCCTTTTCCAGCTTGAACCCGTCAATAACACTCCCGACACCAACACTGTCCTCGCTTACCATGATTCACCTCCTAGGCCAGTTTTCACCCATAATCGGACAGACACTTGCTCGCAAATACTCCATCGGAGTCTAAGAGTTAATACATATACTAAAGAGTAAGATAACACGGACACATTGTAGGTTGTCAACAACATACTACAGCTTACATGCAAGCCTTGTTGTCACAGAGACACATGTACAGACACTTTCAATCAGATTCCTGAATATCCCTGAAAGTTGTTTGTAGTCTTGCTGGAGGGTTTTTACGTCAAGCTTGTTTACTTTTAGATCCTCTGAGGCTATTATTGAGGCATGATGAGGTTCATGCCCCATGTTAATGAATGGAATGTTGCCAAAGGTATCTCCTTGCTCAAGACTCATCAAGGGCAAGTAACCGTTACGGGTTCGCCTAACTACATGGGCTTTGCCTTGCGTTATGGAATACGCCTCTTCCTTGGAAGTGCCTTGTTTCAAGACCAATTTTTTGTCATCAGGTAGTTTGACAGTATCACTTTTTCCTTCAAACAATTCTGCCGCCCTGTCAGTAATCTTTTTCAGCCGACCATCTAGGCTAGGAATCAACGCACGAAGCCCATTCGAAAAAGATATGTATTCCTGATAAAGACGCTGTGTATCCAACACACCTACCTGGATATTACCTACAGCAGTCACTGTTGCGTTTCTGGCATACTCTCGCTCTAAAAAGGAAATCACCGTTCCTATGAAGCAACCCTCTCCAAGCCTGGCTAACTCCATGGCGCCATTTGATGTTTCCCTGGTTACCTTCACTGTTCCTTCCAATATCACCCAAATCCAATTACCATGCCCTCCCTCCGTGACGAGTTTCGTCCCATCACGAAACTCGTCCTCATCAACAACATACATGTAGTCCACGAAAGCTCCCTTAATAACAGGGACCCCACCATCCTTGGCACGGCTTGCCTGCTGGCTTTCCTCGTTGGGAACTTGCTCGGAAAATGCAGACCCCACTTTTTTAATTAATCCATCATCGAGCATCCTCATTGCATCGAGGACTATCTCCATCCGGCTATTGCTGACAACATGATCTACGCTGACATTTTCTTCGAGGAATTGGAAAGACCCTTCGGTCCATCCAAAAAGACTATAAATAGCATCTAATCCATGCGATGAGCCGGTACTGGCATTTATCGGATTGCCATCAACAAAATATATAACGCCAGGGGTAGGAGTATATGGATTAGCAAAGTGGAGTGAGCCGGTACTATTATTCCCACCAAGTATTTGAAAACAATCTGCAAGGCCTACAAAACTCAGTTCTCCCGCAAGCACCGATTTATCTGACATAGGATACTCTTATTGGCCCCATTTCAATTCTTTGTTCAGTTTTTGCAAGGTAAGTTTCAGGCATTCTTTTAGCGAATCTCCCACACCTGTTCCCCGCAAGGCACTTGCCGGGAATGAAGGAACCTTCAGCTTACTGTTCAGATCCCGTTCCAGGACGTCAATAGGCACAATCGGCATGCCATTATCGGCTAGATCTCGCTTATTGTATTGAAGGACCAGAGGGGTCTTAAATATGCTCATACTTTGTTCCGTCAGATTTTGCTGCAAATCCTTTAAAGACAACATATTCGCTTTCCTGCGAACCTCAAGAGAATCTGCAACAAATACAATGGCATCAACTCCTTTGAGTACCATTTTTCTGGTAGAATTATACTTTACCTGTCCAGGCACCGTGTAGAGTTGGACCTTGATATCACACCCTCGTATTTTCCCCAAGCCCATGGGAAGAAAGTCAAAAAAGAGTGTGCGATCACCTGTAGTATCAACGGAAACCATCTCACCGGTCGTTTGTTTTTTAAAGGCCTTGAACACATACTCCAAATTAGTGGTCTTCCCGCAACGTCCAGGACCATAATAGACAAGTTTACACTCAATCACTCTGTTTTTGGCATTAAAGAGCGCCATATAACCTAACCATCCTCAAACTATACACCCTGAATCTTAATATCAAACATGTAGTCCCCTTGCTGAGGGCCGGATTTTATCTTTGTCTTTGCCGATACGACCCCTGTACCCTTAAATATGGCAATGGGCGAATAAAGCTGCATGTCCGGCAGCACAATTCCCGTCTTCAAGGTATCCAGCAAATCCTTTTGCTTGGAGGAGACTACAACACTAATGACATTGCCTGACTGAAAGGTAACATTAAATTCCACCATACCAGCCTTACGGGAACCCGAATGCAATCTTACCCCAACTGAAGATATATCCAAGAACTCGCCTTCCTGGCCTGTATTCCCGCCCTTTTCGCGGACTGACTCATCTGCAGCCTCCAATTTGGTTTGAATTCCTCTGCGCTCCAAAATACTTTTCAAGAATGTTCGCAGGTCTTCAAGTTCGCTCTTTGACAATGAATCATCGGTCAACCACCGTTCATACTGATCAATTGCCTCATTCGGCGAAGAAAGTGCTAGATGACACCTGAGAATGTTCTTGGCCACCACAAGAGGCATGGCGCCCTTCTTCAGCAACCCCTGAAATTGCTCTAAGGCACTCTCATACTGGCCAAACTTAGCCAAGGCTATGACCCCTTCTACCGCAGCCCTGTTCTTGTCATCGGAAAAGGCAAACAGCCTTTGAATAAGGTCCTGTACGTCCTGAGATAGTTCCGGCACGGTTGCTTCTTTGTTATTTGCTGCTAGTGCTTTATCAACCGCCTGTATTCTATTAGTAACAGCATCTAACAACTTCCCATTATTGCCAAGCTTGTGGTTCTTTTCCACAAACTTGAGAATTTTCACGTAGGTTTCTTTTGATTGTGCCAGAAGCCCTTGCTTTTGGTATACTTCGGCCTCTGTTACCAATGATTTTATGTGCTGTTGATCCGACATCTCTGTTTCGGCACCTACAGTTCAAATACTTGGATTACAAAATAAGGTAAATGGAAAACAAAATTGAATACGGACGCGTTACCCAGTAATAGAGTATGATACCAAGATTTTACGGCGCTATTGGCTAATTGGTCAACCGAGCCCCTCCTTCTACATCTGACCGCATCAATTAAGCAAGATTTGTGCCTACTCAGTCCATATTCATCGCCAAACTTAACAACAAGCCGCCAATGGTATCTTCTCCATACCCATGGTCTATATGAATCGTTTACCCCGAACTTTTTGAGAACTTACCGCAAACGCAAGTAAGCTGATGCCATTATACAACTATTTGCTCAACCCTGTTTTTGTTCCACGCTATTTTTGGGACTTTTGCGAACTGTGTCTCCAATCTCAGTCAGTATCTGAGAAAGCTGTTCCCTCACAAAATAAAGAAGCATTTGGTACTTTTCTCCCTCTTGTATCTCTCTTTCGAGTTTGCCTTTCAGCTTTCGAAGGTCCTCAGGAACAGAAACATCTTTATTTTCTAAGTGCATAATAGAATCGCCGATAACCTTAAGTTGTTCCCGCTGGGCTTCCCGTTCAGCCGTTGGCATAGCCCGGCAAAGTGCGCTGATTAATTCTCGCAGCCGTACTACAAGATCTTCTGCCTGCTCCTTTGCTTTATTAATTTCCATATATCCCTCTCAAAATGTAAAGATCCACGAAACCTACCAACCTCTCATTACTATTTCCGGTTGCCCTTATCTTTTCTTTAATTCCTAGCAAAGTCTGTGCCGCGAATGGCATCTTCTCCATGCCAATGGCCTATATTAATCGTAATTAATCGTATGCCCCGAACTTTTTGACAACTTACCAGCAGAACCCCTTACCCATTGAAATCCTTGACAACAACTTATCTAGCTGATAACCTATGAAAAAATGTGGGAGGTTCGTTATCTGCAGAAGGCAATAAAAAGATGAAATGTCCAAAGTGTGGATTTAGCCAACCGGACGATATATATTGCGCACTTTGCGGTATTAACATCGGAAGGTATGCCCGAAAAAGGAAGAAGCAACACTATAAGATAGGCCTGTTTGCTCTTCTGATAGGAGTTGCCGGTCTTGCCGTTGCAAATCATTTTATATCCCCGTCCATACACAACCGCATCGAAATAACCGCTGAAAGCGAATTCAACAAACCGAGCACTCAATTGCATCAAAAAACCCGTAGCGATATGATGACACGCAAGACTGACTCGGCACCTAGTACTCGTAAAGATCGCAGCCCCGAGCATCAGGCCCTTGACACGGAGCAGTTTAGTTTCGAATCATCCTCACAAGGAAACGAAGAATACAGCCAGGCCCAGAATGAATCAACCGAACAGCTGGAAACGGCTCCTCAATGGTTTGAAAAGGGCAAAGGCCTAGATGATGATTCGGAAGCCGAAACAGAGTGCTACAAAAAGGCTATAGAACTCGATCCCAGATTTGCACCGGCGGCTTTTCGGCTTGCGGCCATCTATTTTCGCCAGGGCAAATATGAGCTAACCGATAACCATTTTGCCAATTTTCTCAAATATGCCTCTGACCAGGAAAAACAAACATATAATATTTATGTCTATTATTCTCTTGCTGACGTTGAAAGGCTCTCTGAAAGCATAAGACAAGAAGCAGCCGCACAGCTGGAGGAAGAACAAACACCTTCCCAGGCGGAGGGAGAGACGGGTGAAAGATTATCCGACGAAGAAACAGCCCCTGAAATGCACGAAGAAATAATGACCGTTGTGGAATTCCACCCCACAAACGGGCATATTACTGTGCCTGTTGTGTTGAACGGTTCACTCACGGCTACAGTACTAGTTGACACAGGCGCTGGAATCACCATTCTTTCAAGAGAAGTGGCACAAGAACTTGGATTAAGAGAATCGAGAGATAAATCAATCACACTAAGAACCATGGCTTTGGATATTCACGCACAACTGGCACAGCTTGACTCCATTCAAGTGGGAGACCTAAGTAGACACAACTTCCCCGTAGCAATAGCACCCGACGGTTTTGGAACAGAAGCCAAGTTTAACGGAATTCTGGGCATGGATTTCATGAAAAACTACAAAATATACATAGACAACGAAAAGAACAAATTCATGTTGACGCCTAAAGCACTGTAGACGTAAATTTAAAAAAAAGAACCCACATCATCGGTGTGGGTTCTTCGGTTTGAGCTTCCCACAATGTCGTTTATAATCCCAGGCACAAATCTCTTCTTCTCTTAGTCGGGAGATGGCCAGCAGAAAAGATGCACGTACACTCGAGAAGCCAACAACGCTTCGCAGTCCATTTATGTTCAATTCTGCATATCGTATCGGTAATCGCGAAGAAAACTATAGTCCTTTTTTATATTTTCCTTGACCTCCCGGCATCGTTTTGTGTATAGGAAACAAAGTCGTCAACATTATCTTATTAGAGTTATGTAATAGGCAAAAGCCACCCAGACTCACATATCTGGATGGCTTTTCTTTTTGGAGTTAAGAGTGGCAAAGCTGCTTGTTATCGATAATTACGATTCTTTTACCTATAACCTGGTACAGATGTTTAGCCTCTATGACCTGTCCATAATTGTCTCTAGAAGCGACAAGATCTCCTTGACCCAGGCGACAGATGTAAATCCGGATTACTTGTTGATCAGTCCCGGACCGAAAGATCCAACACATGCTGGGATGTCGTGCTATCTTATAGAGGCGTTTTGCCGTCAAATTCCCATCCTCGGGGTGTGTCTTGGTATGCAATGTATTAATGAGATATTTGGCGGTCAAACAATACAAGCAAGAAAACCTATGCATGGCAAGACCAGCCTGATCCACCACAGGTATCATGCAATGTTTGAGAGGACACCATCACCCTTTATAGCAGCTCGTTACCACTCCCTTGTGGCAGATCTCCCTCCAGCCGAAGTCTCTGACGACCTAATAATTACTGCATGGACTGAAGATGAGGTTATTATGGGAATAGCCCACACAACTTTACCGCTTTATGGGATACAGTTTCATCCAGAAAGCTTTTTAACCCAGTATGGTTTTGTACTCATAGAAAACTTTCTCAAACTTGGACCCTTGAAGATTCCCAGATACAGTACTGATGAAGGTAAATTACACGGATAAGATCAAGAAGATTACGGGCGAGATTACCACTGTCCATGTGCAAACTCTCAAATTGGATGAACCGTTCATAGACTTTGCCGGCCGCTTTGCCCACATGCCGGGAACAGTAGCCCTAGTAAGCGGCGGAGACCTTGATTGTGCAAGGTATCACATCCTGGCAGCCAAACCATGGCTCACCTTTTCCGGACGAAATCAAGACATGATCATTTCAGCCCAAGGTAAAACCGTACACCTTAAAGCCAATCCCTTTTATACATTACGTCAGATAGTGAACACTTTTACGACGGACCGTATCGATCTGCCCACTCCTATCGCCACAGGCCTTTTTGGATATCTGTCATACGATCTTAAAGACAGCCTAGAAGTATTGCCCAAGACATCCATAGACGACCTCTCCTTGCCACAAATCTGTTTCTTTGCCCCGACCATCATGGTGGTTCATGACAAGATAATGGACTCAACCCAGCTATATATACCCTTGCACAGTGATTCAAAAATGGAGACATTAGACAACATCCTTGACGAGTTTCAAAAAATTGCCTCAGTATCACCCCCCAAAAACAAGGCCTTCGGTGGCGATAATGAATTATTTCGATCCAACTTCACCCGAATTGACTACATGGATGCCATAAAGAGAATCAAAAAATACATTGTGTCTGGGCATGTATATCAGGTCAACATGTCCCAGCGCTTTGAAATGGGTTTTGCAGGTGATCCATTCAGACTCTTCAAAAGACTTTATAAGAGCAATCCAGCCCCTTTCTTTGCATATATAAATGCTGGAGATCATCAAGTCCTTTCCACGTCGCCGGAACGTTTCATTTTTCAGCAAGGCAGACGGGTCGAAACCAGACCTATCAAGGGAACCCGGCCCAGAGGAAAAACTCTGGCAGAAGATAGTGCCCTAAGATTTGAGTTGGAGCAGAGCAAAAAAGACGATGCAGAGCTTTCAATGATTGTTGATTTGCTACGAAATGATATGGGAAAGGTCTGCAAGCCAGGATCTGTGCGAGTAGTAGAACACAAAAGAACGGAAGCCTACCAAAATGTTTATCATCTAGTATCCGTTGTCGAGGGTATACTCAACTGCAAGCATGATGCGGTTGATCTGATTATGGCGACTTTCCCGGGCGGATCAATCACAGGTTGTCCTAAGATACGGGCTATGGAGATAATCGATGAACTCGAACCAAAGCGACGTCATATTTATACAGGCGCCATTGGTTACGTTAGCTTTCACGACACCATGGATCTATCAATAGCTATCCGGACTGCTACCATATATAAGGGGAAAATATTTTTCTCGGTAGGAGGTGGGATTGTCCTTGATTCAGATCCTGCTGACGAATATGATGAAACACTCCACAAAGGCCAAACACTAATGCAAACTTTCACTGGAAATAGTGCCAGGGCCAAAAGTCGTAGCTTTGTTTGGCTCAATGGTGTCGTAAGACCAGCGAGTAAAGCCACGATCTCTGTTGGAGATCAAGGCTTTCTGTTTGGTTACGGCTTTTTTGAAACAATCCGTGCAGACAAAGCTAATCTCCGGTTTCTTGAAGATCACATCGCTAGACTTAACCGCTCATGGAATCATTTCTTCTCTGACGAACCACCAGATCTTACCTGGAATGATATAATAACCCAGGTCCTCGTTCAAAATGGTCTTGCAAACCAAATTGCAGCCGTAAAGATAATTGCTACAATGGGAGAAAACTACAATCCCCCGTTTCAGCACACCCTTCTTGTAACGGCCCGGCCCTACAGGCACCGTTTGGCGGAAACAAAAGAGCCTGGGCTAAAACTTTTAACATATCCATACCCACGCGAAAGCCCGCTGGCCGATTACAAGACGCTAAATCATCTATTTTATCTCCTTGCCGGAAAGTGGGCCAAAACTTACGGAGGTGATGAGGCGCTAATCTCGAATCCAGATAAAAGCGTATCAGAGACAAACACAGCCAATATCCTGCTCATCAAAGGTAAGGTGCTTATCAGACCAGTTTCCTCCCATGTTTTGCCGGGCATCATGCAAAATGCAGTGTCTAAACTCCTGTCCAGTTGGATGTATAGAATAGAAGACAAGAAAGTCTTTCCAGAAGAACTTTTTTCGGCAGACGAGGTTTTGATTACAAATTCACTGATGGGCGCTGTTCCCGCCACAAGTCTTGATGGCAAACAGCTTGGAAAACCATCAGACCTTTGGCAGAAGATAAACAGAAGAGTACTTTAATCTAAAATGACAAGTTGGCCTTGGCTTTAAACATTTTACGGGCAAAAAGGTTTCAAATTATGGTCTCAGGCTAGTTTTTGCTCACAATTCTCTTGCTTTCACGTGAACTGCCTGATATGAATTAGCAATTCTCTCTCTATTCTTTATAATGCGAAATTAACTGATATTCTTGGGAGGCTAATGATGAACAAATCGGATCTCACGCAGGCCCTACAAAAGGAAACCGGGCTGACAAAAACAAAAGCCACAGAGGTCGTTGACCTATTGTTCAACGAGATGTCTAGCGCTCTCGCAAAAGGTGACAGAGTTGAGATAAGAGGGTTGTGTAGTATTTATGTAAAGGAGTACAAAGGCTACACCGGTCGGAATCCCAAAACAGGAGAACATACTCGGGTGCCCCCTAAGAAACTGCCATTTTTTAAATGTGGAAAGGAACTCAAAGAAAGAGTTGATAAGAAATAAGTAAAAAACCTAAACAGGGAGGGGAATTACTATGGCAAAACTCAAGCAAGATCTACAACAGGTAACGAAGCAACTTAAGGCGCTCACCAAGAAAACCGAAAGTCTTGTAAAGGCCGTTGACAAACTGGACAAGCAAAAAGCTGCGAAGAAATCTAAAGCTACGACTAAGGCAAAACCTAAAAGAAAGAAAGCTGCGACAAGGAAAGCTGCGACAAGGAAGGCTACGGCAAAGAAGGCTACGGCAAAGAAGGCTACGAAGAAAACTACAACCAAAAAGAAGGTTTCAACGGGTTCACCTGCTAACCAGGTACTTAAAATTATAAAGAGGTCAAAGAAGGGGGTCCATGTTTCTGCGCTGATGCAAAAGACTGGATTCGGGGAAGGTAGCGTTAGGAACATCGTTTACAAGGCTACCAAGGCCGGCGAGATTAAAAGAACCGGAAGAGGAGTATATGCAGGGACGTAACTAAAACTCCCTTACCCCGTTGTTGCAAAAGCTAGAGATTGTTACATCTAAATTCTGCCGACGAAGCCTGGGTGAAGATTTATATCAGGTTGTCGAAGCTTTAGTCAGGTAGTCTCCGTACCCGACAAGTATCACGTGAAACGAGTTATTGAAGATATAAGATGTAGGGCACGCATGTAAATAGCAGAAGGCAGAAGATGTTGCTACCCTACATTTTCAAGGCTTTAGATGGCCTTTAGCGCGGGTTGAGACCCGGCACTTTTCGTCCAAGTTTAGTGTGTTTTTGTTTCTCAAATTCTTGATTTCCCCTGTTGCGTCCCTATAGAAATCCCGAAGCGGAAACGAAATATTTCTTGACAAAGACAGCTTTTCGTATAAAGTAAAAAACTTTATTGACATCTCCTTGCTCCGGTTTCTCTGGCTCTTTTAAGATCAAGCCGAACCGATCGGGGCTACAAACATCCAAAAGGAGGAATTATGAGAAGGTACGAAACAACAGTTATCGCACACCCTTCCCTTTCCCAAGAAGAACGCCAACCATTTTTTGACAAGCTTACAAAACTCCTTTCAGACGGCAAAGGCTTGCTGATCAAATTTGACGAATGGGGTCAAAAGAGACTGGCCTACGAGATTAGAAAACAGGCACGTGGTTACTACGTTTTCTTAGAGTTTGGTGGAGACGGAACCTTGGTCAAAGAGCTTGAGCGGAATATACGTCTCGATGATCGAGCCCTGAAGTACATGACAATATGTACAGCCCAAGAAGTTGACGAGGAAAAAGTAAAGGCCGAGATTGAGGCAAGTAAACAGCAAGAAGAAGCTCAATCCGATCTGATACAGGAAGAGTCTCTATCTGAGTCAAATAGTGAGACATTGGCAGAAGAGACACCCGAACCTGCTTCCGGCCAGGATGATGTATCAGGGTCGAACGAAAAGGAGGGGGACACAAATGGTAGCGTATAAGCGGAGATCTAACACAGACAGACCAAGGCGCCGGGTCTTTCGCAGGAGGAAAAAGATCTGCCGGTTTTGTGCAGACAGTACCCTTGCTATCGATTATAAGGATCCTCGAACCCTGAGAATTTTTACCACGGAGCGGGGGAAAATCATCCCAAGGCGAATATCCGGGAATTGTGCGAAACACCAACGCCGGCTTACGGTGGCCATCAAGAGGGCCCGGAGTATTGCGCTAATGCCGTATGCGGCTAGACTTAACTTTAGCTAGTTTTCATCCAGAAATGGTCTTCTCCGCAATCTCGGCGCCTGCCTGTGCGTTGCACGCAGACAGGCCAAACTGTCCCGCCTCGGGGGGGCTTGTGCGAGATACCACGGTACGCCTCCGCGTCACGCCTGTATCAAACGGGATTTTCCTTGATCTTGCAGGAATTTGCCCGCTTGTGGCCGGCCTGCTGCCCGCAATGCCTGCCTCTGTGGCAGGGTGGGCGAGAGGGGATACTTTACTGTGAGTCATAGTAGCTTTGGCGACCAACACAAAGAATTCCTTACAGCTACGGGAATCACCACGTTGATTGCCTTAGCAGGCCTATATCTTCCGGTTATTGGTTTTTTGCTGAGTCTATTTATTCCTCTTCCTATCCTTTTCTATCGAACAAAATTAGGTCGTTCTCAAGGGACATTGATCCTCATTTCTGTTACCTTGATTGTGGCTTTGGCGATGCAGGGGCGTTCTGTTACCTCGGTCGTGTTCTTTTTTGCGCTAGGCCTCATTGGCATTATCCTGGCTGAGCTATTTGAAATGGACCTATCCCTGGAAAAAACAGTGGCGGTAACCACTGGAGTTGTTGTTATTGCCGGGGCTGCTGTGCTGGCGCTTTATGCGCTGATGTCGACAAACACGTTATGGGAACAGGTATCGAAATACCTGTACAACAACCTTGAACTTGCCTTGAGTGTGTACAGGCAGATGGATATTCCTGAGGATCAGATTGACATTATTTCCAGATCAATGGATGGTATCCTCTATGTCATGTTGCGTATCCTGCCGGCAATCGTGATAGCATCTACCATTCTGGTGGTGTGGAGCAATCTCTTGTTGGTTCGCCCCCTTTTACGGAGCAATAGACTTTTTTGCCCCGATTTTGGTTCTCTTAGTGAGTGGAAAGCGCCGGAATCTCTGATATGGTTCGCTATCCTTGCGGGGTTTCTAATAGTTCTTCCCCATAAGGGTCTCAAGCTCTTTGGGATTAATGGCCTAATCATAATGTTGGTAATATACTTCTTCCAGGGTATAGCCATCGTTTCTTTTTATTTTGACAAGAAAGGCTTTCCCAAGATACTCAGGGGAATCCTCTATGGTCTGATAGCATTACAACAGTTTGTACTTCTGCTGGTTATTGCAGCAGGTTTTCTTGATTTGTGGATAGATTTCAGGCGACTAAAAAAAGGAGTGGACAACAACAATGAAAGTAATACTGAAAGAGACAGTTGAATCATTAGGAAGTGTCGGAGATGAAGTGGCCGTAGCTAATGGATATGCAAGGAATTATCTTTTTCCGCGCAACAAGGCGGTTAAGGCTACACCGGCAAACAGGACACTGATCGCAAATAAGAGAAAAGAACTTGACCTTAAGGCCATAAAGGACAAAAAAAAGGCCGAAGTCGTTGCCAAGACGGTCGAAGGAACCATATGTACTATTATTGCCAAAGTTTCTGAAGACGATAAACTCTATGGTTCAGTTGCGATCCGAGATATTGAGGTTCAACTAAAGGCTCAGGGCTTAGAAATTGACAAGAAGATGATCCTGCTCTCTGAACCAATCAAGGCCCTTGGATCATACGTAGTACCTATACGGCTTTATGCTGACGTAGAATCGGAAATTACGGTTAAAGTTGTTTCGGAAGAATAGATTGTTTTATGACTACTAATGATCCTTGGTTGCAAAAGGTTCCACCTAACAACGTAGAGGCAGAACAGTCTATTTTAAGTGCCATATTGATTGACAACGACACGCTTCCGGAGGTCCTGGAGGTGTTGTCCGAACAAGATTTCTATCGTGAAGTCCATGCCAAGATATTCAGGGCCATGGTAGAGCTGTTCGAAAGAAATGAACCCGCCGATCTTGTAACCCTTACAAATCTGCTGAAACAACAGGGGCATCTCGAAACCATAGGTGGCGCATCTTATTTGGCCGAACTGGTGGATACCGTACCAATGGCGGTTAATGCCTTTCAGTATGCCAAGATTGTTCAGGAAAAAGCTACCCTTAGGCGACTTATCGAGCGTGCTGCAGCTATTACTAAGCTATGCTTTGAAGACAAAGGCGATACGGACAATATATTAGATTTTGCTGAACGAAGCATATTTGACATTGCTGAAAACAAGGTCAAGCCATCTTTTTATGCCTTGAAAGACATCTTGACAGACACTTACAGGGCTGTAGAGGAGGCATACGAAAACAAGGCCCTTATTACCGGTATGCCTACCGGGTTTAAAGATTTGGATCAAAAGACTTCCGGTTTTCAGCCAGGGGATTTAATTATTATTGCAGGCCGGCCGGGCATGGGCAAAACCGCCTTGGCGCTGAACATAGCGCGAAACGCGGCGCAGGAATCTGGAGAACCCGCCGCTATTTTTTCCCTTGAAATGTCTAAAGAACAACTTTCATTACGTATGCTTTCTGCCGAAGCGCGTGTTGATTCCACTCGGATGCGAGGAGGGTTTTTAAGCCAAGAGGACCTGGAAAAGATCAACCGAGCGGCTGGAGCGCTTTATGACATTTCCTTGTTTATTGACGATTCGCCTGCTATTTCTGTTCTGGAAATACGGGCCAAGGCCCGTCGGATGAAGATGGAAAAGGGGCTGGGCTTGATCGTTGTTGACTACCTCCAGCTTATGAAAGGACGTGCCTCGGCTGAAAGGCGGGACCTAGAGATATCAGAGATCTCTCGTTCGCTAAAGGCATTAGCAAAGGAAATTGGGATACCGGTTATTGCCCTATCTCAGTTAAATCGAAAGGTAGAAGACAGGACCAATAAACGACCGGTGTTGTCTGACCTTCGTGAATCCGGTGCGATTGAACAAGATGCTGATGTTATCATGTTTATCTATCGTGAAGAGGCCTATAACAAACAAGTAGATCAGTCTAAGATGCGACTTGCCGAGCTTGTTGTGGCAAAGCAACGCAATGGCCCCACCGGCACCGTGAATCTTACTTTCCTGGAAGAATTCACTCGGTTTGAGAACCGATCAACGGTGGTGGAAACGAAGTAGGCATCCACACAAGCTGAGATCTTAGAATGTATATCAACTTTTACTATATAGTAGTGTGATTTGCGAACAGATACTAGATGCTGGTTTCTGGATGCTGGATGTTATAAGGTACGGTTCTTTTCTTGTTTTATCCGGTATCAAGCATCCAGCATCGTTTGATTGCAAGCAATGGCGTATTGTTTCCCCTAACTCGTCTGCTTGAGGCGGAGCTTCGCTACTATATCATAGGGACAGAGCAATCAAAGTTCACGGAAACATTGGGGGACTGAAGGCAAACCAGATTCGACGTCTTGCAAACCTTTATGGCAGAAAGACGCCTCCCAGACACATTGTTTCACAAGAACTTTCCAGGGCCATTTGCCGGCTTTCCTTTGAAATGCGCCGCCAGATCGGTGTTTTGATCGACCGGCGGGGATGGACAGCCTATGTGGTGGTTGGCAACTATCAGCAGATCGTCATTCCAAGCCTGGGAAAACATCGCACCGGCGAACAGCGCTTGAAAGGTCTTCGGTGTGTGCACACCCACTTGCAACACGAAGCCCTCACACATGATGATCTCATGGACCTGACGTTTCTACACCTGGATCTCATGGCTGCAATTACGATGAAGGAAAATGGGGATCCAGATAAGGTCCATGTTGCTCATCTCCTTCCAGAGGATACAGACGGAGCAAACTGGGAGATTCTCCCACCGCTAGGTTCATGGGAACTTGACATAGATTGCCAAGGCCTTATCCGCTCCCTGGAATCCGAGTTTGCCCGCAAGCTTCGGGTCCAAAAAGTAAGAAAACACTGGGATCGTGCTATTACCGTAAGTGTGTCTACGGCCCCAAAGCAAGAAGCTAAAGATTCCACCGCCGAACTTCGAGAACTTGCAGAAACCTGCCGAATTGCCGTTGTTGAGACAGTTATTCAACGCATCCGCAGGGTAAACCCCCGATTCTTGATGGGAAAGGGGAAACTGAGTGAATTGGTTATTTTGGCCCTCCAAAAAGGAGCGGATCTTTTGATATTTGACCAGGAACTAAACCCATCCCAGGTGCGCTCGATTACGGATTGTACCGAATTAAGGGTTATAGACCGGACACAACTCATCTTGGATATCTTTGCACAACGGGCTCAAAGCCGTGAAGGCAAGATTCAGGTGGAGCTTGCTCAGTTGCAATATCTCCTTCCACGACTCGTTGGGAAGGGTACGGCCATGTCTCGACTTGCCGGTGGCATTGGAGGGCGAGGTCCTGGTGAGACAAAACTTGAAAACGACCGTCGACGGGTCAGAAAGCGTATTTCGCAGCTGGAAAAATTGCTTGTATCAGTTCAGAAGCAAAGGGCCCAGCGGCGGTCCAAGCGGATCAAGAAAGAGTTGCCTGTAATATCTATTATTGGCTACACCAATGCCGGGAAATCAACACTTCTAAATACTCTTACCGGAAGTTCCGTGTTAGCCGAAAGCAGCCTGTTTGCCACCCTGGATCCAACTAGTCGCCGGAAAAGACTCCCTAAGGATGTCGAGGTTATTGTTACTGATACAGTTGGTTTTATTAGGAAATTGCCTCGAGAACTAATGAGCGCATTTCGTGCCACCCTTGAGGAGCTTGAAGACGCAGATCTTCTTATCCATGTTATTGATATTAACAACCCAAGGTTTCCTCGCCAGATCGAGTCTGTAGAACAAATACTTGAAGAGCTTCACTTAGAACACATCCCTGTGCTGAGAGTTCTCAATAAGCAAGACCTTTTAGACTCCGTTACTGCAAAAAACCTTGCTCAGAAGTGGGGCGGCTTGCCGATTTCGGCCAATGACAAGGATTCCCTTGATCCACTCCTTGACAGTATTGAGGTGTATGTCAGTAGCATAGAAAGATGTAGTAAGCTTTTTTGCCGCCAGTAAGGCACGAACTTTGCTTACAGCTTATGGCTGTTGGTTGATTGATTGGAAAAACTTGACAACAAATGTGACGGTTTCGTAAAAAGTATGATTTTGCTCATTCCGTGCACGGTTCTGGGATCCAGAAAACACCCGGCTAAATGTCAAACACGTAGTGAAGCTTTGCGCTCAACTCGGGCTAAGGCCCTTAAACAGTTTGACATTTTTAACGCCAGGTGATTTCTGAATCTCTTCCCAGAATCGCGCAATGTCATTCGCAAAATGAC
>MAVP01000017.1 GCA_001751075.1 Desulfobacterales bacterium S7086C20
TCCCCAGGCAACAATACGTTTTGCGGTCTTTCCCATATATACTTTCAACGCAAGAATTGACGACTTCGCAAAAAGTCCATCTGCGGCGTTGCGCTTCATCTTTCGTCACTGCGGCGTACGATAAGTATCCCTCATTCCTCAAGATAGAGCCACTGAAGTGGCTTGAGGACAGTACACGCGCCTTGCATCTGGAGCTTTTTACTGTGTCGTCTGTTTATGGGCTTTTTACGAGTCCATCAAGAATTTATTTGCCGTAACTTTTTGTCAAGTTACCTTATTTACTTTCCAAATCGCCTTATATTACAAACAACCAAAAAAAGCCAGTACTTTGAGAGCTGCTGATATTTCGTCACAATAACATATTTGTATTCCAAATGGCATGTTTGTCATGTGCGGAGTTTCCCAGAGTGAAGGTCTGGGAGGCAAAGGGGGGCCGAGAATCCTTTCTGAAACTCATCATCTGAAACTCATGAGCTTGACAACGGTGAGGCAACAAGGATAGTCTTTACCCGCCTAATGAAAGAAATAGTATTCAAAGCCATCGGGACTATTCATTCTCCGTTCAAAGAACCTCAAGGAACACCCATACAACCGGAAGGCGCCAGAGGTGTCCAGGGAACGGTAGAAGTCTTTCAGAAGTATAGCGAGGGATTGCAAGATATTGACGGTTTTTCTCATTTGATCTTAATCTATCATTTCCACCTGTCCAAGGAGCCGGCACTCCAAGCCAAGCCCTTTATGGATAGCCAAAGCCATGGCATATTTGCTATACGAGCACCAAGCAGACCAAATCCAATAGGCATATCCGTGGTCCGTCTTACTGGTGTTAAAGAGAATCTACTTTATATTCAGGACGTAGATATAGTGGACGGCACACCACTTTTGGATATAAAGCCGTATGTGCCGGAGTTTGATGTCAGAAAGGTGGAAAGCACCGGCTGGCTTGAAAAGAACGTGAGCAAAATTTCAACGTCGAAAGATGACGGAAGATTTGCAAGCAGATAGAACTCGGGGCAATGAATCCCTTTGAACCGGCATATATAGAAGCATACAGACGCGGTCTTTTCGACAAAAAGATCCGTCAAGTATGGGACGTCCTTAACTCCTGTACACTGTGCCCCAGGGAGTGTGGGGTGGATCGTCTTTCTGGTGAAAAGGGGGTCTGTCAGACCGGTGAGCTTGCCATCGTATCAAGCTACAATCCCCATTTTGGGGAGGAAAGGCCACTTGTTGGACAACACGGTTCCGGTACCATCTTTTTTGCCGGTTGCAACCTCCTTTGTATCTTTTGCCAAAACTTTGATATCAGCCACGAAGTAGAAGGTGTTGAGTGGTCTCCAGAAGCACTTGCCAAGGCCATGCTTTCCCTTCAAGAAGCAGGGTGTTGTAACATCAACTTTGTGACCCCCTCCCATGTTGTGCCACAGATCCTGGCTGGCCTGGCGAGGGCTGTCGAGGCAGGCCTTCGAGTTCCGCTAGTCTATAACAGCAGTGGCTACGACAAGGTTGAGACCTTGGCACTCCTGGAAGGGGTATTTGATATCTATATGCCGGATTTCAAGTTCTGGGATTCCAAGGTTGCCAAAGAACTTTGTGATGCACCAGATTATCCGGAAGTGGCCCGGTCGGCCCTGCGGGAAATGCACCGTCAGGTGGGCGATCTGATTTTGAACGATCAAGGGATTGCCCAACGAGGGGTCCTGATCCGCCACCTTGTTTTGCCGAACGGCTTGGCAGGTACAAGGGGTATTATGCGATTTCTCCAAAGGGAGGTTTCACCCAAAAGCTATGTCAATATCATGGCTCAATATAGGCCTTCCGGTCGAGCTTCTCAAGTAACATCCCTCTGCAGACGTATCAGTGACAAAGAATACGAAGGGGCTATCGAAGTTGCACACGAAGAGGGAATTACCAGGTTAGATAGTAGGAAGCGGACCTTCATGATGCAATTGTTTTAGCTCATTTCTGAATTGGAAACTTACGCCAGTGCCTATTATTTGATAAAATATTCGTGGATGGACACTAGCTGAAGATGGAAAGAGTTTTTGCCGTAGGAGACATACATGGTTGCCTTGATAAGCTGGTCTTGTTGATGGGCAAAATTGATATTGACTTTAAGAAAGATACCCTTGTTTTCATCGGAGACTATATAGATCGTGGGCCCAAATCAAAGGAGGTTGTGGACTACCTGATGGATTTGGCTCGCGGGAAGGATTCGGTGATATTCTTAAAAGGAAATCACGAATATATGTTACAAGGATATCTTGACGGCACTGACACCATGTTTTTTTTGGCCAATGGTGGTGAGGCTACAATAAGAAGTTACTTGCAAAGTGGGTTGCGCGATGAGGTGGAACCTATCCCCTCTGACCACCTAGAATTTTTCGACAGTCTTCGTCTCTATTATGAAACCGCTGACTACATCTTTGTCCATGCCGGGTTAAAGGCGCAAGTACCTCTTGAAAAACAAAACGAGTGGGATATGCTTTGGATTCGTGAAGAATTCATCTATTCTGATTTTGATTTTGGGAGACAAGTTGTCTTTGGTCATACGGCGTTTCAAAAACCGTTGGTTCTTGCCAACAAAATCGGCATTGACACAGGTGCTGTTTACGGCAACAAACTGACCTGTGTCGAATTGCCGGCGCAGAGGTTTTTCAGCGTATAGGTTGTGACTAAGGAATTTTGAATTAAGGAGGTATTCATTATGTCCATTGATGATGTTATTAGAGAGATAAAGTGGCTAGGACACGATGGTTTTTTGATCAAGGGAGACGGCAAGGTAATTGTTACCGACCCTTTTCAGGTCAAAGAATGTGAGCCGGCCGATCTAATCTTGATCAGCCATGAACACTATGATCACTGCTCACCCGAGGATGTAAAGAAGATCCGGAAAGATTCCACGGTCATTGTCACTGAAGCTGATTCGGCAGCCAAGCTTTCTGGCAATATTCAGGTCGTACAACCCGGAGATAAGGTAAATGCGGCGGGGGTCTCTGTGGAAGCTGTCCCTGCTTACAATACCAACAAGGCCTTTCATCCGAAAGCCAATGGTTGGCTTGGGTTTGTCATAACGGTATCGGGTGTTCGGGTCTACCATGCCGGTGATACGGACGTGATTCCGGAAATGGATTCCTTGCAAGCAGATATTGCCTTGCTGCCAGTATCGGGCACATATGTTATGACTGCCCAGGAGGCCGTGGAAGCTGCAAAGATGATCAAGCCTAAAGTTGTTATTCCCATGCACTATGGTGCAATTGTGGGGAATGCCAACGATGCAAAGCATTTTAAGGAGGCCATGGAGCAAATCTGCGAAGTGGTGGTGTTGGGATGATAAAAAGGACGGTACTATTTTCTGTTTTGTTCGCGCTGCTTTTGGCCGTGCAGGCAATGGCCGCGCAGCTTGCTGTTAAGGTTGACAGGGCGAACATCCGCTCTGGTCCTGGGACAGATAACGAGATCTTGTGGTCTGTGGGGAAATATTATCCGCTGGATGTGATAAAGAAGTCTGGCAATTGGTATAAAACTCGTGATTTCGAAAATGACGTGGGTTGGATTTTTCATACGTTGATAGAAAAGATTCCCACCGTTATCGTAAAGGTTCCTCTTGTCAACATTCGTAAAGGTCCTGGAACAAACTTCAGGGCCTTGTTCCAGGCAGAAAAAGGGGTAAGTTTCAAGCTGCTGAGCGAACAAGGAAAGTGGTTCAAGATCAAACATGCAGACGGCGAGATAGGATGGATCCACAGATCCATGGTGTGGGGATATTGAGAAGTTGCGTGTGTTACTATTAACCGCTTTTATCTATTAGTTCCGTTATGGTCTTTTCCAATACCATGGCTGGACGAAGCCCAACAAAATGCTCTGCGATAAATCCATCACGATCAATGAAAAACGTGGTGGGGATTCCTTCGATACCACCGTAGTCCATGACTACTTTTCTTGTTCCAAGTAAAACAGGATAAGAAATCTTGAAGTGTTTTACAAAAGGGGTCAACACCGCGGCGCCTTGCATGTCTAGGGCAATGCCAACAATTTCCAGGCCCTTATCTTTGAATTTCTCATAAAGTCGGACAAAGTCCGGGATCTCTTGACGGCATGGTGGGCACCAGGTTGCAAAGAAATTTAAAAGTACCACTTTGCCTCGCAGGTCTTCCAAGTTCAAGGTGTTGCCTTTTAGGCTTTTTAGGGCAAAATGTGGGGCATGACGGGCGGAGGAAGCGTCGTTTCCCTCTTGCTCATCGCCGCATCCATGGATCAGAGCTACTGCTATAACACCTAAAAGGAGTATCCTTATGATAAAACGCATGATTATTCCCTACATCCTTTCTTGCCGAAGATTTGAAAACTTCGTAATAATTTGGACTTATCAAAACCTGGCTAACATAATTTTACCCCCCAACTTTTGCCAATATAGTATCTTCGGGGTGAAAATTCAATGAGTTAAAAGCAATGACAGCCTAACAACTTGAAACATAGGGCAATACGTTCAATCTTTCGGCGAAGAGAAGTTTTTCGTTGAAAGATTATTTTTCAATGATACAAAAGCCCTGCAGCCGACTGATTCTTGATTTTTTATAAGGCTGCCAAAGTGCTATAAAGATGTCAACTGAGAGGTCTCCATGATACTAATTATCGATTTTGGTTCCCAATATAATCAACTCATTGCCAGACGGATCCGTGAACATCGTGTGTATTGCCAGATTGAACCACCCCGAATCAGCCTTGAGGAAATAAGGGCCATTGCTCCGGAAGGAATTGTTCTTTCCGGTGGCCCGGCAAGTATTTACGGCCCAAAAAGCCCCAAGGCAGATACAGGTATTTTTGAACTCGGAATACCTGTTCTGGGTATTTGTTACGGGATGCACTACATGGTCAATGCCTTGGGCGGCAAGGTATGGCAAGCCCAAAAAAGAGAATATGGTCTTGCCGAACTCTGCGTAAAACATGATACGGGGATTTTCGAGGGGATAAAGGAGAAAACGAAATGCTGGATGAGTCATGGAGATGCAATTGAAAGGCAACCCAAAGGGTTTCGGATCATAGGTTCTACAGCTAACACAAAAGGAGCAGCCGTAGAAAACCTGAAAAAGGGTTTCTACGGACTGCAGTTTCACCCGGAAGTTTCCCATACTCCCAAAGGGAAAAAGATGTTGAGCAATTTCTTGTTCCGAATATGTGGATGCAAGAAGACCTGGACAATGAGATCCTTTATAAATGGTTCAGTCCGAAAGATCAGATCGGTTGTTGGTGACAAAAAAGTGATCTTGGGGTTAAGCGGGGGGGTTGATTCTTCTGTTACAGCCCTTCTCTTACATAGAGCCATTGGCGAACAATTGACTTGTATTTTTATTGATAATGGCCTTCTGCGACAGGGTGAGGCAGCAGATGTTAAAAAGGTTTTCAAGAAACACCTTAAGGTTAATTTGAGGTTCGTGAGCGCCAAAAAACGCTTTCTGTCCGGCCTGAAAGGAGTTGTGGATCCAGAAAAAAAGCGAAAGATTATCGGCCACACCTTCATAGAGGCCTTCGAAAGGGAAGCTCAAAGAATCAAGGGGGTTACCTTGTTGGGGCAGGGAACCCTCTATCCGGACATAATCGAGTCGCGGTCGGCCTTTGGGGGTCCTAGTGCCGTGATAAAATCCCACCACAACGTGGGAGGGCTGCCCAAGAGGATGAAGCTAAAACTCATTGAACCCCTCAAGCATCTTTTTAAGGATGAAGCCCGTCGTCTTGGGAAAGAACTAGGTCTTCCCAAAAATCTTATCTGGAGACAGCCCTTTCCAGGACCTGGATTGGCTATTAGGATTATCGGGGATGTCACCCAGGCAAGGCTTTCGGTCCTACGAAAGGCGGATGCTATTCTTTTTGAAGAAATAGTAGCAAGAAATCTGGATAAGAAGCTTTGGCAGTCTTTTGCAGTGCTACTTCCCCTAAAAAGTGTGGGTATTATGGGAGATCAAAGGACCTATGAAGACACTGTAGCGATTCGGGCCGTAACAAGTACCGACGCTATGACCGCTGATTGGGCTCGACTTCCTCATTCACTGCTTGGAAGTATCTCCAACCGAATTATCAATGAGGTAAGGGGTGTCAATCGTGTTGTTTACGATATCAGCTCTAAGCCGCCTAGTACGATAGAGTGGGAATAATGGCGGATAAAAAGAGGGTCTGTCTGATAGTGCACCAGTTATATAAAATGGGCCTTGAGTTCTTGGCCACTTCTGATACATCTTGTTACTTAAATTTGGTCTATATTAATTCGTACTTTTTGAGAACTTACTAGAATACTAGTGCTTGTCATGGGCATAAAAAGTTTACTGAGAAAGATCGGTATAACCGGTCTATATTTTTGCAGGTCTTTAAGAAATGTTCCTGAGGGTTCTGTCGTAGTCTTCCCATATGATGAAACAGTTATTAGCTGTGGCATAACAGGGATTCTAGCCTTCAAAAGGCCATTTCCTGCGGCAAACCATTCCGGTGATATCCGGCAACTTGAACAAATGGTCGAATCGCTATCTGAATGCTTTCTTGGTAAGCCTGACAAGAAGGCACTGGGAGGCGGGGGAAATGAGGCTGACGAGAAAGATCTTTTGAGAAAGACGAGGTGCCTGTGTGAAGGATTCAAAACCCATGATCTCTTTTATGAGCTCTTTTCTAATAGAGCCTACCAGGAAAAACTCGCGGTCCTGTGTACACGCCTGGAAGGTATTATCAAAAATGCACAACAGACATTGGAAGGAGAGAAAGGGCGTCTGGCAGCAGACAAGTTCGATGAGATTGCCCTTCGTATAACTGAACTGAGGGATATTGTCTGGTTACTAAAACATGAGGTTGTCGCCAATATTGAAAAGGTAACCGACCTAGGATGTTTTGGGCGACATGATGCCCCCCCCGCTGCCGTTGGTTTGTTAAAGGAAATAAACCTTATTTTCAATAATCTTGACCGACTTGAGGTAAGGGGAAGGGACTCTGCTGGAATCTCTGTGCTCTGTGTGGTTGATCAGAGCATATTTTCCCAATTTCGACAGAGACTCCAGGACGAATCCTTGCTTGATGAATTCAAGGCCAGGACAGCACACAAAGTCCTGGCCAATCGTTGTATCAGAATCAATGAAAAAGGCCCTTCCGGGATTTCAGTAGCATTTACGTATAAGATAGCAGCTGAGGTGGGAGGCCTGGGAGATAATGTTCAATACTTGAGAAATCAAGTCCTGGGAGATTCTATCTTCTTACATCTTCTTCGTTTTCCTCTTATTCAACATAGCGTACTAGCCCATACTCGTTGGGCATCCGTTGGAGAGATCAGTGAGCCTAATTGCCATCCAGTCGACAATGATTCGCTTGATTCAGGAATCATTCATGTTTGTCTGAATGGTGATATTGACAACTACCGGGCCTTGAGGCGTAATTTTGAAAGAGAGACCGGGAGATCTATCGCCTCTGAGATTACCACTGACACAAAGATCATCCCGCTTCGCATAGAACAACACCTCCTTAAGACAAACGCGATTGAAGAGGCTTTTCGCCTGGCTGTAAGTGAATTTGAGGGATCGCACGCTATTGCCATGCACAGCGATTTGGCCCCCGGCAAGGTCTTTCTTGCTCAAAAGGGAAGTGGTCAAGCTATATTTGTTGGTTTGGCCAAAGATTATTACGTTCCCGCTTCTGAAACATACGGATTTGTCGAACAGACCCAGCGCTATGTCAAGATGGATGGCGAGAAAAAGGAAGACGGCTTATCAGGAAAGACGCAGGGACAGATATTTATACTGGACTCAAATTCCGAGGGCGGCCTTGGAGGTATCAGGGCCATGTACTATGATGGAACCCCGATAGAACTGTCTGAAAAGGATGTTAAGGAGACTGGGATTACTTCGAGGGATATTGATCGGCAAGGCTATCCCCACTATTTTTTAAAAGAAATCTCAGAATCGCCCCGCTCGGTTGAACAAACTATCCAGGGCCGTTTGTCTATCTTGAAAGAAAATGGCAACAGACGTCCACAGATCCTTCTGGATAATACGGTCATACCGGACCGTCTAGAATCCGCCTTCAGAGAAAATAGGATACGCAAGATCTTTTTCATAGGGCAAGGAACTGCTGGTATAGCAGCATCGGGCTGTACAACACTGCTTCGAGACTATTTAAACCACACGAATATTCGAGTGGCCTCTTTCAAGGCCTCCGAATTTAGCGGCTTCATGTTGGATGACACCCGCGATGATACCTTGGTTATTGCCATCACGCAGTCCGGCACAACAACAGACACCAACCGTGCTATTGACATGGCAAGGGGTCTGGGGGCTTATACGATGGCTATTGTGAATAGGCGCGATTCCGACATCACCTTTAAAGTTGACGGGGTGCTTTATACAAGTACTGGAAGAGATATCGAAATGTCTGTTGCATCCACCAAGGCATACTATTGTCAGATTGTAGCCGGTAGTATCCTTGGACTTAGGATAGCTCAGTTAACGGAAAGCAGGACAGACGATTTCCTCTTGGCAGAGATAGCACAACTCTGGGAACTTTCTTCGTGCATGAACAAGGTATTGCAAGGGCAAAGCAAGATCCGTCAATCGGCAGAGCGATTTTCAGTTACCAAGACCTACTGGGCTATTGTTGGGAGTGGCCCCAATAAGGTTGCTGCTGATGAGATCAGAATCAAGTTGAGTGAACTTTGCTATAAGAGCATTTCGTCGGACGTGGTAGAAGACAAAAAACATATCGACCTGTCTTCAGAGCCCCTCATTCTTGTTTGTGCGGCCGGCAGTCGTGATAGCGTTGTAACAGATATTGTTAAAGATACGGCCATCTTTAAGGCTCATGAGGCAGTACCCATAGTAATTGCCACGGAGGGCGAAGATCGATTTGAGCCTTATGCGGATTCAGTGATCTACGTACCTAAGATAAAGGAACACTTTGCTCCAATCCTTAATACCTTGGCAGGACATCTATGGGGATATTATGCGGCCTTGACCATAAATAAAGAATCGCAGTATCTTTTCAATTTCCGCGAAGAGATCAGTAACCATATTGACACCTCGACAGATAACGGCCTGAATGTCTATGAAATCGTCTTGGACAAGGCCTTCAGGGAAAAAACGACCGGTTTTTACAGGGCTTTTAAGGAACGGATAAGGCTGAACCGCTATGCTACTGCCATGGCAATCCATACAGCATCGGACCTAACGCTTTTGTTGAAATATCTTGCGGGTAGCCTTCCTATGAGGGATTTCGAGTTTGATTTTGGCGTCAAGGGGACTGCGCCGAACATGTTGAGGAGTTTTTTTGCATGCATTGGAAAGATCATAAATGAAATGACCCGTCCCATTGATGCGATAAAGCACCAGGCCAAAACCGTTACGGTGGGAACAAGCAGGATTTCAGAAAAGGTGGAAGGTCTGCTCTTTGAGGCCCTGGAGAATCGTGGATTTAACAAGCATCAGCTTACTACTAGCAACATCTTGGTCTTAAAGCGTCTTCAGGAAGTGGTTGCCGAAATCAAAGGTGTTACCATTTACAAGATTGCAGGTCTTAGCATCTTAGGAGAACCTACTGAAGAATCGACCATCTATCTGGCAAGTAAAGAGGGGAGTTCTGCCGGGATGATTTCCAGGATTGAATCGAATAACCGGTTACATGGTACCAAACACATAATTGTGAAAAATGGAAATGTCTTTATCGGCAAGGGAAAAAGAGATAACAGGAGTATTCTTATTGCGCCTGTTATATCAGTTGGCACAAAGATAGATCACCTCGTATTATTTGACATAGAATTTCAAAGGCAATTAGAACTGGGGAAAAAGGTGGATGCCTTGGGTGGGAAATATCATCACATCCGAAACCTTATTGAAGAAACGAGTTTACCATGGGAAGATGGCCATCTGAATCTTCTCGAGATTGAAGAGCTTTTTGGTATGTCCGCGGAAAAAATCTCTGAGCATATTGTATCAAAACTAAGAACCTAAATTCTTACGGAGGTTTGTCTTTTAATATGTCTTTTCCTACCAAGTTTATTTTTGTAACGGGGGGGGTTTTATCATCATTAGGTAAGGGGCTTGCCTCTGCCGCCATTGGAGCGCTCCTTGAAAGTCGTGGTTTGACTATCACACTTCAGAAGCTGGACCCTTACATTAATGTAGACCCCGGCACAATGAATCCTTTTCAGCATGGAGAGGTTTTTGTAACAGACGATGGCGCTGAAACAGATCTCGACCTGGGTCACTATGAACGATTTACGCATGCCAAGCTTGGCCGCAAAAACAACTTCACGACAGGCAAGATCTACCATTCAGTTATTACGAAGGAACGTAGGGGAGATTATCTCGGCGGCACAGTGCAGGTTATCCCCCATATTACAGACGAGATCAAGCAGAGTATCTTGTCTGTGGCCAAGGATGTGGATGTGGTAATCATTGAGATAGGAGGCACCATAGGTGATATTGAAAGTTTGCCTTTTCAAGAGGCTATCCGGCAGTTTAAGGCGGACGTCGGGAAAGAAAATGTCATTTACGTCCATCTTACACTGGTACCCTATTTGCCTGCTGCCGGAGAGTTAAAAACCAAGCCGACTCAGCATAGTGTAAAGGAGCTTCGTAGCATTGGAATACAGCCTGACATTCTTCTTTGTCGTACCGATCGCTTTTTGTCAGAGGAGATAAAATCAAAGATAGCCTTATTTTGTAATCTGGGGGTAGATCAGGTAATCACCGCAAAGGATGTTGACTTGATCTACGAGGTCCCATTGATCTTTCATCAACAACACCTAGATGACAAAATCACGAAATTGCTTAATATTTGGACAAGGGCTCCCAGGCTGGAGGATTGGGAACATTTTGTTGAAAAGAGCAAGAATCTCAAGGACTCTGTAACCATTGCCATTGTCGGCAAGTATATTCATCTGCAAGAGTCTTACAAGAGTCTCAACGAGGCCCTATACCATGGGGGAATTGCCAATGACTGTGAAGTAAAGCTCGATTTTGTAGACTCGGAAACTATTGACGAGGCAAATTGCAGTCAACGCCTCAAAAAGGCTAATGGTGTCTTAGTCCCGGGTGGCTTTGGATCAAGAGGGATTGAAGGTAAGATCAACGCAATCCGCTACAGCCGAGAAGAAAAGCTTCCCTTTTTTGGTATATGTCTCGGCATGCAAATGGCTGTAGTGGAATACGCACGCCATGTTGCCGGCATGGAGGGAGCGCACAGCACGGAATTTGACCAAGATACGCCCTTTCCTGTCATCTACTTGATGAAGGAGTGGTTTGATTATAAATCGCAGACTATACAACAAAGGGACGTCACATCCGACAAGGGCGGGACAATGCGTTTGGGGGCCTATCCATGTATCTTGAACGAAGATTCGGTGGCTTTCAAAGCGTACAAGGCGCCTGAGATCTCAGAAAGACATCGCCACAGGTATGAATTTAACAATGAATTAAAAGATAAGTTGGAGCAAGCTGGCCTGATAACAAGCGGAATCTCCCCAGACGGACAGCTCGTTGAGATAGTAGAGGTAGCAGACCACCCATGGTTTTTGGGTTGTCAATTTCACCCCGAATTCAAGTCCAGACCAATGAATCCGCACCCACTTTTTGTCTCTTTTATTCGGGCGGCTTTAGACTGTAAGTAACCGTTAATTCGTGATTCCTAGAGGATTTCACACCATGATATCTGGAACTTCCATCTCGTCCTTCCTAAAGGCCAGAAGAAAAGCATTTACTACCTTTGGATCAAATTCAGTGCCTGAGCCCTTGACGATTATCTCCTTGGCATCGTAGGTTGACATGGCCTTTCGATAGGGCCGATCACTAGTCAGCGAATCATAAACATCTGCTACTGCAATAACGCGGGCCTCTATGGGAATTGTTTCTCCTTGAGTAGGATGATAACCGGAACCATCAAATTTGTCGTGATGGGCAAGGATAATTGGGAGAATGCGACGCAGTGGTCCTCCTACCGGCTCGAGTATATCAACCCCGTTTTGAACATGTTTTTTCATTCCTTCATATTCTTCCCGAGTTAAACGGGCGGCCTTGTAAAGGAGTTGTCTGCTGATATCCAATTTGCCTATATCATGGAGTAAAGCGGCATCACGAACATCGTCAATCTTTTCAGAAGCAAGCCCGAGATAGGATGCGATTTTTGCAGCGTAAATCGAAACGCGGTAGGAATGGTTTTCGGTATACTTGTCCTTGGAAACAAATTGTCGCAGTATGAGCAGCAAACCATGATAAGTCTCCCGCAATTCCTGCACGCGAGATTCATGGTGTTCATGGAGCGTTCCCATGGCGTAGGCCGTAACTACCAAGATACCGGCCCATGCTGTAAGATCATACCAGCGGTCTTCAACGAAGCGTGTTGCTACTGTTTCTGTCAGCAGGTTGGGGTTATAGTGGGCAAGGAGTCCCACCGTAAAAACGCTTGCAATAGCCGTAAGAGTGGCGTGACGACGTCCATAAAAATATGCGGAAAACAGCGTCGGCAGTGTGTAGAATCCGAGGACCATGCGATGGGCGGTAACAAGATAATTCATGGTTGCAGCGAGAACCAGCAATGACAGAATCAACCACAATTCCTTGTTTACCTGAGTCAGGTTTCCTGCTATGGACGATTTTATTCTGATTATCCAGTTACGATTGGGTTCGCGGGTTTCATACGATTGAACTGAGTCCTTCGCAGGCAGATCATGATCTCGAGAAAAAAAGACTTCTTGAGACGCAATCCCGGCCTCTTGTGCGGTGGAATTTTCCATAATCTCTCCTGATGGAAGAAAATCGACTGTGGCCCCAAGTTTCTCTAGGTTTTGAGCAATCGTCCTTGCGATTTTCGAAGGTACATTTTTGCCCAAAACCACAGGCGCTTTCTTGATCGCCCTGGCCATTTTTTCCCGAGAAACACCTTTAAAGACTTTCGCGAGGAAAGCCCCTACTTCTTCTAACTTTCCATCGGGCACTGCCTTAAGTACCAAAGCACCTCTACTGCTTTCCATGTGTCATACCTCCAAGATTGCCGACCTCGTAAAAAGTCCATCTGCGGCGTTGCGCTTCATTTTTCGTCATTGCGACGTACGATAAGTACGCCTCATTCCTCAATATAGCGCCACTGAAGTGGCTTGAGGACAGTACGCGCGCCTTGCATCTGGAGCTTTTTACCGTGTCGTCTGTTTGTGGACTTTTTACGAGTCCATCAAGCTTCTGAATTAACTGAACACTATCTCATTGAGCACAGATATATGAATTTTCTGCTACTCCTTTTGTCATTTCCCAAATGAAACAGTCGTTAGCGCGAAGACAACAGTAGTTTTTAAATCGGCAACTTAGTTGATTTTCTTTAAGCTTTTGTGCCAAAGAATGCTCGAAAATACCCCGTAAACAGATAACCTGGAACGCTGAACCCTTTTCAACCATGAACGGTTACGGATTGTGTAACTGAAGTCTTCCCCCCTTTTTTTAAGATATTGTTTGCACCGGTTGTCAAAAACCCACGCATATCTTCAGGAAAGGTTTTCATCTTCTTGTTCAAAGAGGGCAAAAGCCTTTTTTCGACAAGTTCGGCGATTGATCTTTCCGGACGATTCAACACATCCATATACTCACCCAGGAAAATCGTGGGTAGGTTGATCTCCTTTTCCCCGCGGAAGTATTCATAGCAGAGATGGGCAATAAAAAGGGCTGCTACACTCTCTCTGTGTTCTTCAGGGATTTCTCCGGGAGGTAACCATTCGGGATAACATTGATATTCAAGGCTTCTGCAAACTATGTCAGGGATATTCCATTCCCTGAGAAGGAGTGACCCCAGCTTGGCATGATCAAGCATGCCTAAAAGAAGCTCCCATTGGGGATATTGTCTCTTTAATAGCATTATTACACTCTTGCCGATATCGTGAAGCAACCCTATTGTACTGAGGGCCGCCGCCCTTTTCATGTTACTTAACTGGGATATCTCAAATCCCATGAAGGATACCGCCATGGAATGAAATATGAGTTCTTTAAATTCGGCAGTTTTCGGCATGGTACTCCGGATACCGACATCCATGACTAGTTGATAGACCTGGTTTAGGCCGAGTAGCAAGACTGCGTGCTGAAAATCTGAAATCTTGTTCTTAAAGCCGTAGAAAGCCGAATTGACTGTTTTTAGTACTACGCTTACTAGTGAAGGGTCTAGTTTTGCCAATTCAGCTACATCACGTGCAGAAACATTTTCATCAAGGATTACTACGGCCAGCCTATTTGCATACATGGGCAATCGAGGAATTCCCTTCAAGATTCCATGTATCATTTCTGAATCAACATATTGATCATTCTTTACTTGGAAAAAGCGGGCTACATTAGACGTCAAGCGCTTGTTTCTGTTTGATAAATTGATCTGCCTGAGAGTTAGATTATGAACTTGTCTTGAAGCACTGCTATTTAAGTTCTTGTAGATAGTTAACTGGACTTGGGGTGGCAATGCGTTAAGGTTACGTTCATCCAACACAAAGGCAGTTAGTGGTTCTGATACCACTACTGAAACTGCCCTGGTTCCATTTTTGAAAGAAGACGCCACCGGAACTGAATCCCCTTGGCGAAGCGTGGCAATCTGCCTTGCATGGCCATTTGTGTTCTTTATAAGACGTGCCGAACCTCCCAGAATCAGGTACATTGTTTGATCGGAATCCCCCTCTTTTACAAGGACCGTACCGGAATCGCTCTTTTTTATACTTGTCATGTTGTAAACAGAGACAAGATCTCCGTCGCTTAGTCCCTTAAAGGCAGGATGGCGATAACTCTTGTTTTGTTGTTCTTTAGACACCAGGAACACCTTTTCAAATATTGACGGTTAAGGTGTTTAAAAATGCTTTTTCCACTCAACAATGAAACAAAGCTTGGTACTTAACGACAGTCAAAAGCATGCAATCTTTGTTCCATCTTGTGTTCGTATTGACAAATCCTTTAAGGTGTTCTATATACCCAGAACTGGCGGTAACCTGAGAAACATATAATCCCAGCGGAAAAGATAAGTTCTGGGATATCGGAGTATCTATAGAAAAATTATAAGAAAAGGAGCTAACGTATGGGAGAGGAAGGCTTATTGGATGTTAATGACGGCAATTTCGAATCGGAGATATTAAACGCTAGCAAACCTGTCTTAGTAGATTTTTGGGCACCTTGGTGTGGGCCATGCAAGGCGATTGCGCCGGTTTTCAAGGAATTGCAAGAGGCTTACGGCGATGAGATCATATTTGCCAGATGCAACGTAGATCAGAGTCCAAACACGCCGACAAAGTACGGAATTCGGGCTATCCCCACCCTTATCCTGTTTAAGGATGGCAAGGTCCTTGACCAAGTTGTTGGAGCTGTACCAAAATCGCAGATCGAAGAATTTGCAAAAAAGGCCCTGTAAGATGTCTGCGGGTCTATACGATGTTGCGATTATTGGTTGTGGACCGGCTGGGCTTCAAGCCGCCATTCACGTTTGTGGAAAGAAGGCAAAAGTTGTTGTTTTTGGAAAACCGGAAAGGAGTGGTCTGTATAAAGCCCACGTAGCCAATTATTGTTGCTTCGAAAAGGTCGTGTCGGGGAAAGAGCTGTTGCAAGCGGGCAGGGTTCAGGCAGAGAATCTCGGGGCAGTTTTTATACCCCTGGATGTCATTGAAACAAGAATCGAAAATGACCAATTCCATTTAGTCATTGAAAATAACGAGAGCTTTTCGTCTAGGACGCTTGTCCTCACCATGGGTATTACGCGGAAAAAACTTAAGGTGAAGGGAGAAAAGGAGTTTGTAGGTCGCGGCGTAAGTTACTGCGTAGACTGTGATGCCGCCTTTTACAAAGGCAAGGACGTTGTCATTGTGGGAAATGAAAGTGCCGCCGTGACCGGTGCTCTAACCCTTTCGCGCTTTGCCAATGAGGTTTACCTGGTTTGCCGAGAACTTGAGGTCAGTAATGCGCTTTATGAGCAACTCCAAAGCAGTAGTGTGAAAATCATTAAAGATGCCTGGGTCAAGGAGATTGTCGGAAATAGTGAAGTTGAAGAAGTTGTACTAACTAATGGGAAAACACTGGCGGGCAACGGTATTTTTATAGAATTGGGGGCAAAGGGTGCTATGGAGTTGGCTGCTAACCTTGGGGTTGCCTTTGATACAGACACATTCAGCTTTATTGAGACTAACAAAAGCCAAGAAACCAATATTCCCGGGTTGTACGCTGCCGGAGATATTACCGGCAAACCGTGGCAAATAGCTAAAGCTGTGGGTGAAGGGTGTGTGGCTGGTCTTAATGCAGCCCAATACGCAAAGAGGCTTTCCAAATCATGAGTCGGATTAAACTACCATACCTGATTGTCTTTCTTGCCATGGCTGTGGGGCTTTTTGGCTGTGCGTGGTTTCAGGCAAAAGGTGAGAAAACGGCCCGAGAGTTGGCCGAACAAGGTATGGAGGCATATAAGGACAAAGATTACAAAGAGGCCATTGAAACCTTTGAAAAGTTAAAAGACTGGTATCCCTTTAGTCAATATGCAGTCCTTGCCGAACTCAAACTTGGTGATGCCTATTACTATCGCGGCGAATATGAAGAAGCTGTCTTTGCATATGAAGAATTTGAAAGCCTCCACCCGAAAAACGAGGCTATCCCCTATGTGGTTTATCAGATCGGACGATGTTATTTTGATCGGTTGCAACTCATTGACAGAGATCAGACTACGGCCAAAGAAGCTGTGGAGACCTTTGAAAGATTGATTCGCAGCTATCCACAAAGCGCTTTTGCGAAAAGGGCGAAAACACATATCAGGAAGTGCCAGAGGAATCTTGCTGAACACGAGTTCTATATCGGCATGTTCTATTATCAGAGTAAACACTACAAGGCTGCTCTGGAACGCTTCAAAACAGTCGTAGAATCGTACCCAGATCTAGGTGTTCATTATGAGGCGATTCAATACGTGATGTTGTGTCATAATAAGCTTGAAAAGGTCTTGCCAGATTCCGAATAATCCTCATTGTCGCGTTCCGGTCTAAATGATTTCCAAGATCATAATTTTGTTGCCGTTAGCCTATTTCTTTGGTTCTGTGCCGTGGGGAGTAATCCTTACACGCCTGCTTGCTGATGTTGACATTCGAAAAGCAGGTAGTGGAAATATCGGGGCTTATAATGTTTACCGACTTGCGGGGAAAAGGCTGGCAGCTCTGACGCTTATTGGTGATATGTCAAAGGGGGCTGTGCCTGTAATCGTGGCCATGAATTGGGTGGATGCATGTAGTTCGAAAGGCGAGTTATTGATCTGTCTTGTGGCTATGACAGCTTTCTTAGGCCACACTCACTCTATGTTCCTTGGTTTCAAGGGGGGCAAGGGGGTAGCGACTGTAGCAGGTTGCTTCTTGATCATATCTCCCTTAGTCTTTGGAATTTGTGCGTTGGTCTATATCATTATCCTTTGTATTTGGGGGTATTCCTCGGCCAGCTCACTATCTGCGGCAGCTGTTCTTCCGGGCGCCATTTGGCTTGACTTACATTCTGTTCCCATACTTTGCAGCGCCATTATTATGACACTGCTCATTTATATCCGTCATGCCGACAACATCCGGCGTTTGATCGATGGAACGGAACATTCGTCACTACGTTCGTGATCAAATCTGAACGCTACCTTCCGATTTCAAGAAAAGTTTCTATGCCGGCATCTGTTGAGAAGTTGCACACTCACACCATAAAGGCCTCAAACATCGTCAAAAAATTGTCAACTGCCGCAGGAACTTCCACAGGAACCACTACTACAGGCAGAACCCGTCGATAGATTTGAAGAAATATTAAACCCAGATCCCATGGGTGTGCTAACGTAATCGACATTGATAGGCTTTACCTGTTCATAAAGCCGGCTGTTTACAATAAATGTAATACCCTGCTCGTCAAAGGTTTTATCATCTTCTTTTGTCCCATCCAGGGCCATGCCTAAAGAGGGACCACCTCACCCACCTGAGTTTAGTAGGACTCTAATAGAAGGAAGCTCATCCTGGTCTTTCAAATAATCCTTGATCATCTCGCCCGCTTTTTCCGTTACTATAAACATTTTTTCCTCCTTAAACTCAAATCTCTATTTTCCAGCTAGCTTTTTTATTATAGTCATAAAGAATGATTTGTCAACGGAGTTCAGGTGTTAATGTCGCTCTTGATATGCGAATGGCTGTTAAAACTCTCACAGTGATTGCCATGATCACACCTTCGGCTTCCATCCACAACCAGGAACCGGTTGCACAAAGCCAGAAATTGATGTAAATATTGATTGTTTGCAATGAAAGGACGAATTCAGAATATCTTGTTTGTATGCACAGGAAATATTTGTCGCAGCCCCTTTGCCGGTGCACTAACAAACAAACTCTTGCAAGGAAGCGGGCTTGAAGGCGTTTGCGCGAACACTGCCGGCCTGTGCGTCCTTCCTGATAATGCCGCTACTGCCATGGCCGCGCGGGTGGCCAGTGAATATGCGATCGATCTTTCGGACCACAAAGCTAAAATGGTATCTAAAGAGCTTTTGGCATGGTGTGACCTTGTCTTGGTGATGGAAAAATCCCACAAACAGGAGCTTTTAGAATCATTTCCTGAGGCAAGCGGTAAGACCTTATTGCTCAGACACTTTGCCCGTTGCGGTTCCAGAACACGTGGTATTGCTGACCCTTACGGACTTCGGTACGAATCATACCGGTTTTGCTTTCTTGATATTCACGATGCGATTTCGGGGTTGGCAGAATACCTGAATAGTGAGGAAAAGGCTTTTTGATAGCTGGGCTATTATGATTGGCTAGGAAGGCTGACTTATGCAAATCTTTGTTTCTGGATCATTGGCATATGACCGGATCATGGACTTTCCAGGGAAATTTGAAGACCACATCTTGCCAGATAAGATCCATGTGCTAAACATATGTTTTACTGTTAACGGCCTCAAGGAGAAGTTTGGTGGCACAGCGGGAAATATTGCCTACAACCTTGCGTTGCTCAAAGAACGGCCACGGATTTTAGCTACAGCAGGTAAAGACTTTGAAAGATATGAAAAATGGCTTCTCAAAAATGATCTTTCCTTGGAAAGTATCCGCAAGATCCCAGGGGAATTTACCGCAGGCGCTTACATCACAACCGACCGGATGGACAATCAAATAACCGGATTTAACCCTGGAGCCATGAAGTACCCTTCCCAGTTCACCTTTGATAATGCAAACAATGGGAATACGTTGGCTATTATTGCGCCTGGCAACATCGAAGATATGCTTACATATACCTGCGTGTGTAGGGAAAAAGGGATTCCCTTTATATTTGATCCGGGCCAGTCTATTCCAGCGTTGTCGGGAGAGCAACTATCGGACATGGTTGCAGGAGCCGACCTGCTAATCTCCAATGACTATGAGTTGGAGATGATTATCCGGGCTACGGGACTTAAGAAAGGACAACTCTTGTCGCTTACCACGGGCATTGTTACTACACTAGGCGAAAAAGGCTCTCTCATTACTACCCCCGAAGAAGAGGTTAGACTGCCGGCCGTGAGTGTAGAGCGAATACTCGATCCCACCGGAGCGGGAGATGCGTATCGCGCCGGGCTGATTAAGGGGCTTGCCCTTGGAAAAGACTTGTTTGAAGCTGCTCGTCTGGGAGTAACTTGTGCGAGCTTTGCCATAGAATGTTACGGAACGCAGGAGCACTGTTTTTCAACTGAGGAGTTTTGGGCTCGTCATGAAGCCAATTTTGGCGTAACAGTTTAACTATTTGAGAACATACTGGCTCTCTGGCTAACCATATTTTTTAACAAGAACCGGGGAAAAGATTTTTATGGATGTAGACCTTTCAAAATTTGATGAATGTCGTGTGCTTGTTATTGGTGATTTGATGATTGATGAATACGTTTGGGGCAAGGTGGAGCGCATTTCCCCAGAAGCGCCGGTTCAAGTCGTCTCAGTGCAGAAAGACAGTACAACACTGGGAGGTGCGGGCAACGTTGTAAACAACCTTGTTGTTCTTGGCGCACAAGTTGCTGTTGCTGGTATCATAGGTGCTGGAACTAATGCTGATAAATTGATAACGATGTTTGATGAATTGAAAGTGGATACCACGGGTTTGATAAAAGATCCGGCCAGATCTACTACCAGAAAGACTCGAATTATTGGTGGGCATCAACATGTGCTTCGAATTGACAGGGAAACAAAGAACCGAATATCCAAATCGCAACAGGAAAGGCTGGGCGAGTATTTGAAAGAAAGTGTTGAAGACTTTGATCTTATTCTGATTTCTGATTATGGCAAGGGCCTTCTTACAAATTCACTGCTACGGCAGATTATTTCCGTAGCAAAGCAAAATATTAAGCCTGTTATTGTTGACCCCAAAGGACTCGATTTCGGTAAATATGCCGGGGCTACGGCAATTACACCAAACAAGAAAGAAACCTCGCTGGCAGCCGGCATTGAGATCGTGGATGACGAAACCCTTGTGGCAGCAGGCCGGAGATTACTCGAAACCTCTTCAGTTGAAAAGCTGCTCATGACGTGCGGAAAAGACGATATGATCCTTTTTGAACATGGCCAGGAGCCGTACAGGATATCGGCAGAGGCTCGGCAAGTATTTGATGTTTCAGGGGCGGGAGATACGGTCTTAGCTGTTTTGGGTTTATCTGTGGCATCGGGAAGCACCTTTCGTCAAGGAGCAACCCTTGCAAATATCGCAGGGCGAATTGTTGTAGGCAAGGTAGGTACTGCAACAGTTACAAAGCAGGAACTCCAAAGGGCTGTTGAACCGTCGTTTCGAGCGCTAGCTGCCAAACAACTGACGGTATCCGAGCTAGTTCCTATAGCAGACCGTTTAAGGGCGGAGGGTAAGGCCATTGTCCTGACAAATGGATGTTTCGACCTGCTCCATGTCGGACACATAAAGCTTCTGGCAGCTTCCAGGAAGATGGGGGATGTACTTATCGTGGCTATTGATGATGACGAATCCGTGCGTACTCTTAAGGGCAAGGGCCGGCCTATTATCACCGCACAGGAACGGGTCCGGGTCATTAGTGCGTTAGATACTGTAGACTATGTAACCCTTTTTTCAACCAATGAGCTTTCAAACCTGATCGAAGCGATTCGTCCCGATATTTTGACTAAAGGGAGCAACTATACCAACGAGGCTGTACTTGGTAGAGAAGTTGTAGAAAGATGGGGGGGGCGTATTGTTTTAGTTCCGATGACCGAGGCCATTTCCTCCACAAGGGTGATTAATCAGATCAAGCAGGGGAAAAGGGCCGAGTGACATACGGATAATCAGAGACTTAAAACCATGTCATGGATTCAAGAAACACCCGGTGGAGTTATACTCAAAGTCCTTGTCCAACCCAAAGGATCAAGAAACGAGATAATAGGTCTTCAAGATGATAAGTTGAAGGTCAAATTGACAGCCCCCCCTGTTGAGGGGGCTGCCAACAAGATGTGCGTTGATTTCTTGGCCAGGTGCTTAAAGGTCCGTAAATCGGATATAGAAATCCTTTCCGGATACAAAGGCAGGTCAAAGAGCCTGATTGTTCGATCAGCCCACCGAAAGGATATCGAGACCCTCCTGGCAAAAAAACTCAACCCCTAGTATTGATGGACTCGTAAAAAGTCAGATTCTGATGGCAAAGTAAAAAGCTCCAAATTCAAGGCGCGCATACTGTCCTCAAGCCACTTCAGTGGCGCTATCCTGAGGAATGAGGCGTACTTATCGTACACCGCAGTGACGAAAGATGCAGCGCAACACAGACACGCAGTGAAGCGTAGCGCTAACTTGGACTTTTTACGAAGCCATCAACCTTACCCATCATACTTTTTCAAGACCATCACGGCATTGTGCCCTCCAAAGCCGAAAGAATTGTTCATGACCACGTTCAAATCGGCATGGGTTGGCTCACTGATGACATTAACATCCATTGCAGGGTCAGGTGTTTCATAATTTATAGTTGGAGGAATAATTTGGTTCTTTATGGCCAATGCACAGGCAACAGCTTCAACGGCCCCTGCCGCCCCGATGAGATGTCCGATCATTGATTTGGTAGAACTTATGGGGACCTTGTAATCGCCAAAAACCTCACTTATGGCCGTGGCCTCGGACTTGTCATTAAGCGGGGTAGATGTCCCGTGGGCATTTATGTAGTCAACATCTTTTGGTTCGAGCCCAGCCATTCCCATAGAGTCACAAATGGCTTTTTTGACCATACGGGCATTTGGGTCAGGCGCTGTGATGTGATATGCATCTGTGTTTGTAGCATATCCGACAATTTCGGCATAGATCTTTGCGTTTCTGGCCAGGGCGTGTTCAAGGCTTTCAAGGACTAGCACTCCCCCTCCTTCACCGATCACAAAACCATCTCTATCCTTATCAAACGGCCGACATGCCTTTTTGGGGTCATCATTTCTCCGAGACAATGCCTTCATATTGGCAAAGGAGCTTGCTGCTATTTCCGTAAGTATTGCCTCACTGCCTCCGGCTATGACGACATCAAAATCCCCCAGGACGATATCCTTGGTGGCATAGATCAGGGCATATAGCCCGGTTGCACAGGCATTAGCGATACACGGACTTGTACCGGTAAGCTTATGCATAATGCTGACATTGGCATTGACGGCGTTTGGCATCATCATGGGAATCAGAAAGGGACTTACCCTGGACGGGTTCCGGCTCTCGACAAGCTTCTTCTTCTCTTTTTCCAGGGTCATTAGTCCACCAATCCCCGTTCCTATCATGGTGCCGACATTATCATTATATTCTCCCAATTGCAGCTGGGCATCTTCAATCGCAAGAGATGCGGCAGCAACGCCGTACTGGGTGAACAGATCCATTCTCTTGGCACTCTTCGGGGCGATCCCAAAGTCCTTTGGGTCGAAATCCCTTATCTCGGCGCCTATTTTAGTTTTGAACTCAGAAGTGTCAAATCTTGATATGAGATCAACCCCGCCCTTACCTTCCATAAGCGCATTCCAAAACTTGCCATTTCCAGAGCCAACAGGCGTAACAACACCTATACCAGTAATGACAACTCTTCTTCTTTCCATACTAAACCTCCTGAAAATTAAATGTATACGTTTGCAGGTTCAGGGTTACTTTCTTTGAATCTTCTTAATAACCATGGTCTATACTAATCGTATACCCCGAATTTTTTAAGAACAAAACCTTCTTTTACTAAAAAAAGCAATTTGTGTATATCAAAGGTGTCGCCGTATCCATGTAAGGACTTTATCGAATTCTTGTTTTACTTCTGCCAGCGCCCTTCCTCGGTGACTTATAAGGTTTTTTTCTTCCGAAGAAAGCTGGGCAAAGGTTTTTCCCAACGAAGGGTAATAAAAGACGGGGTCATAGCCAAACCCATTCTTTCCTGCAGGTGTCGTGCTGATCATACCTTCGCAGCCCCCTTCATATGTTAGAGCTATACCACATGGGACGGCAATAGAAATCAGACAAATAAAGGCTGCCGATCTATCTTCCACACCTTCCATTTCACGCAACAGTTTTGTATTGTTTTCTTGATCACTCGCATTTTCCCCCGCATAGCGTGCTGAATATACTCCAGGGGCGCCGTTTAAGGCCGCTACTTTCAACCCCGAATCATCTCCCATTGCGGGTATGCCGAGAATTCTGGCTGTAAATGACGCCTTCTTGAAGGCATTTTCGTCAAATGTGGTACCGTCTTCTTCGATTTCAGGTATTGGACCAAAATCATCCAAGTTCTTGATGTCTACTGGAAAGTCCTTTAACGACTCTCGTATTTCTTTCGTCTTCCCACGATTCCGGGTAGCCAGCACCAACCATTGCTTATCAACCATTACTTTCTCTGTTTTCTCCTTCACTTTTTTCTGTGGGGACGACAACGATTATTCGACACCATAGACTTGGTCTCGATATATAAGAGCTGCCAAAGAAAACCCAAATACCATAATACCGTTTACAATAAAAGGCATTTTATATCCCCACATTTGGTTAAGCCATCCCGAAAAGGCAGCAAAGACAAATATTGCTGAGGCCCTGACGCAAAACATAAGTCCAGAGTTTCCGCCAAGTCGGGCAGCGGGGAAAAAACGTGCTGTGAGCACATCTGATTCGAGGATGGCCAAGGTATCACCTGCAGTATGGATTACCCTGACAATCACCAGGCTCAAGAAGGTATGGGTAAAGGCTGTGATTATCTGAAAGGTACTTGAGATCAAGAGTCCCACGAGCAACAACATAAAAACCCGGTGTTTCTTGTCCAACTGCCTGCCGGCAAAAGGCGCCAGGAAGGCCATCCAAACACCAAGGATAAAGAAAACCGTCCCGATCTCTTTTTTGCTTAAAGAAATGACGTCTTTCATTAAAAGGCTAATACTTGTCTGCTCAGTACCAAAGTGAGTGCCAAGTACAAATACCACAGCCATCAGGAACAAAACATCCGGTTTTTTAATATCCTTGTTGTAATCCTTGAAACTAAACACTACGGGCGGTGCATCCTTTACGAAGAATGTGAGTACCACTATGACAGTTGCCAGTACCAAGGCCCCTTTGATTAAAGCCGGCCCGCCGTGTGTCTCATAGATAAACCCGCCGGAAAGGGGACCTAGCGCAAAGCCCAGGTATCCTCCAGACTGGAGCAAGGCAATCCTTTTCCCCCTACCTATGTGATCCTTGAGCTTAAGGTAAAGTGACATTATAACTACCCTAATGGTGGCCGCTCCTACTCCTCCCAGGAGCAGGGCAAAGCAGACAACGGAAAAACTTTTCGCCGTGATGAGAAGCAAGAAATAACCGGTGTAGAAAATAGCCCCTAAGGTGAGCGTTTTCTTGGGGGAGAAATAATCGGAAAACACACCAAAGGGAATTACCAGTAGAATACTTGAAAGAGATTTCAGGCCGATAGCAAAACCGATTTGTTGGTCAGTGAAGTGATAAGATTTCAACAACAAGGGCAGGTAGGCCAGCACCATCCAAAAGGAAAAGAAAAAGAGAAAGTAACAAATAAAAAAAAGAGCTGATTTCGATCTGGCCATATATGGTCCTAATGGAAGTCCAAATGAGAGACCTTTGCAAAACGCCCCTTTTTGCCCGATTGAGCGCTATGCTTCACTTCGTGTCTGCGTCAGGCTCAAATTTTAATCCTCGAAATACTCAATGTATTCCTGTGGTTAAAATTTTCGTCTTTCTTGAACTCTAACAAAAATTTGCATTTTTCAAAGGTCTCAATGAGTGGAGCTCCCCAAAATTGATGGACTCGTAAAAATTGCGTTTCCTTTTTGCAGGAATCCTATGTAACCTTTTACCGAATTGGACAGGAAATACTTTTCCCTTGCCTGTGTGTCGGTATCCATTAGGCTGAAGGCCTTTAGGTCAAGATCTTTTTCCAGAAGTCTTTGTACGCACCTTTCTACAATGGCATCTGAACCAACCGTTACTTCTCCTCGAATGAGATCTTTCCACCTCAACACCTGGGTCCGAAAGCGTCTTAACATCTGTTTAGAGCTTGTGGCATCTCCAAAATGAGCATAGCAGATATGCTGGTCTTCCAAAGCTAATAATTTGTCTACGCTGTTTACAAAGACTTCCATAAAGAACCTTGGTGGGGTAGCTGGACGCAAATAATCGGTATCCTTTAATGAATAGTAGTTACCACCAGCCTCGCCGACGAAAAGATTCCCTCTATAAGTGAAACTTAGATGGTGAATTGCGTGTCCCGGGGTTTCAATGACCTGAAGCCCATCTATATGGGCTTCTGTATGAGGAACAAAGAATTCTCCTTTCACAGGCTCCGGGGGGCCATACCCTTCAGCAATCTCTCCAAGGGCTTTCCGACTTCCTTCCCACAAGCTAGAAGGCTCTAGCAGGTGCTTAATCCCCCTATCGTAACACACAACGCGTGCCATGGGAAAATGTTCCAGAAATTGAGATAGGCCTCCAGCATGATCGAGGTGTATATGTGTGAGAAGTACATAGTCTATCCTGTCTATATCCAAATCAATAAGGGTGTGGATCAACGATTGTGCTGAGTTTGCCGGCCCCACATCTACGATTAGGTTAATGTCGCCGGTATAGAGCCAGGAACCGATAAAACGATGAAAACCCGGAAGTTGTTGATCTATTTCTAGTAATGTACAGTTGTCATCTCTTGACAAACCTACCTCCTCCTTAATACTCCCCCATTTCAGCCGTTGAGGCTGTGGTGAAGCAGGTAGTGGAGGAAATCTCGGCATTTTCGGTTCTTGAATTGTTTTTTGTGAATGGGCTCTAGACGATCTCAACCAGCTCAATATCAAAGCTGAGATCCTTACCTGCAAGGGGGTGATTGGCATCCAGTGTCACATCGGAATCTGAAACATTGTCAATCGTGACGATGACGGGTTGCCCGTCAGGGTTATTGACCTGCAACTGAAGGCCCACTTGCGGATCCAGGTCCGGCGGCAACTGGCTCCGGTCAACGACTTGCTTCATCTGTTCATTGCGGGGGCCATAGGCCTCGTCCTGAGAGACATCGGCGGTCTTGGACTCGCCGACGTTCATCCCGATCAGGGCCTTTTCAAACCCCTGGATTAATTGCCCACTACCGAGGGTAAACTGCGCGGGCTCCCGCCCGTCAGTGCTGTCAAAGACGGTCCCATCTTCAAACTTGCCTGTGTAATGCACCTTAACCGTGTCACCGTTTTTTGCTTTCGCCATTATTTCCCTCCCCGGAAATAGCCTAAAATGTTGTCAAAATGTGCCCTACACTTTCACCGCGGATCATCGAGGCCACAACCCCGTAATCTTACCAATTAACCACACAAAAAGGGCATCTTACCGTTAGCTCGACAAGGTGCCCTTTGTAGTACGACAATTGCCAACTACAGCCTTCCGTGTGTCATTTGGAGCTAATGCATAGTAGTGATTGCCTCTTTTTGTTACCCTAAGACACACATCGGTGCCTGTCAACACTACTCAAGATAAAACTTTCCAATTCTGTTATGTGGCGGACTTAAAATTTTCCTGCAAATACCGTATTCCAGACAGAGTATATATCTCATTTGCAGAAAGGGTGGGTTACATCTTCTGGGTAAGTATTGCTGCAAAACGCTTAAAGCTGTGTTTGAATTTTACTCTGGGATCAAAGGAGGCATCAGGATCGCAGAATCTTTTTGACATGTGCTTTATACATTGAGAAACCTTGCTATAGGGAGCATCAAAAAGGAGTGGTTTCTTTTTTTCCTCGACCATGCGGATGTTTTCCTTGTCGTACGGTATCGCCCCCAAATATTCAGGCCTAACACTAAACCGGCCTTCATCCGCATTGACGTTTTCGTCTGCAGTCTTGCAGATGGTGTCATAGAGTTTGATTCCTTGCTCAAGGTCTTTTACCTGGTTGATAACCATCATAGGGGAAAAGGTTAAATGGGGTTCGTATCCTGAAAGCCTTCCTTCCAGCTTTTCTTCAAGTTCTTTAAAACGAGAAAAGCTCGCTTTTATGCATGCATATCCGCTGATGAGATCTTGTGGTGTAGTCACGATTACCGTGCAACCGGCGCCCAAGGCGAAATCAAGAACCGTGCGAGCAATGCCCGCACCAAGGTCAAAAACGGCAAAATCATAATTCTTGGCTATTCTTTGAAAATGCTTGATGAATTTCACCTTCTGAGCGTAATACAAGTTGGCAAGTTTAAACTCTCCGTATGTGCCACATATGAGATCGAAGCCGAAGCCTGTTGAAACCACAAGGTCTTCCATCTCTTTGTCTTTTTCAAGAAAATCCAACAAGTGGTGTTCAGGGAAGATGCTTAGTTTATTCGAGATATCGGCACTTCCCAGGTCGGCGTCAATAAGCAGGACTTTAGCGCCGGTCTTAGCCAGGGAACATGTCAGATTAATGGAGAAATGTGTCTTTCCTACGCCACCCTTGTTCGAAATCACGGAAATGGTAAATGCCTCGTCTTCATCTTTCTGAGGCTCTTTTTCTTCTGTAGGTGTCAAACCCTCTTGGGAATCAGGGTGTTTATCATAAACCTCACGCAGGGCTGCATAAATTGCACTCTTCGGAGCTGCAGCAGGGCGGATCTTATAACCCGTAAGGAGTTCTAAGCTCTTTACAGCGATACATTCTTCCGGCGAAGCCATTGCCACAAGGAGAATATCATTGACAAGGCGAATGGGCACAACTTGCCGTCGCTTGGCCACATCCCGATCAAGAAGAGCAAGGGCGTCAGGTTCAATGCTGGCATTTAAGGGATCAACAAAAGGAATATTTAGTTTCTTCGCAGTCGCTTTGGCCTGTTCCATCTCAGAATCGCCCTTGGAGGGAAAAACAGCGATGTTCGAAAAGCCCTTAGGCACTGCGTTTGTTACACCTGGTGTTTCCAAGCCTTCTTGTGCCTGCAATTGCTCTACGTTTTCCTTCACCCTTGGATCTCCTGTCGGCAACAAATATGACGACTTCGCAAAAAGTCCATCTGCGGCGTTGCGCTTCATCTTTCGTCACTGCGACGTACGATAAGTACGCCTCATTCCTCAAGATAGCGCCACTTAAGTGGCTTGAGGACAGTACGCGCGCCTTGCATCTAGAGGTTTTTACGAGTCCCTCAACATTGAGAAAGTACATATAGACAGTTATTCTGAGTTTTGCGGCACAATTCCTGCTAGAAAGAAGGATGAAAGACCACTTTAACATTTAAACTAAAAACAGATTCATGGCAGAAATAACCTCGACTACCGAAGCAGCCAGACTCCATGTGCTTTTCCTGTGCCTTATGCGCCATATCGTGGAAAAGCACGGAGGGACCATGAGAACTGACGCAACAACACATAAAGCCCATATAAGCATTCCACAGAGCAAGAAAACGATATGCTTTCAAGAATTGGGGAAATTACCGACATACAATGAACTAAATCCTTGTTACCGAGTGATTTGAGCCCAGTCTTTATATTTGTTGGACTCGTAAAAAGTCCACAAACAGACGACACAGTAAAAAGCTCCAGATGCAAGGCGCGCGTACTGTTCTCAAGCC
>MAVP01000018.1 GCA_001751075.1 Desulfobacterales bacterium S7086C20
ACAAGCTGGGAGACATCCTGCAATAGTTCTCTCGCCAAGTTCGTATAACGGTAAAGTTGGTCTCGCTTTATTCTGCCCGGCAACCAATCAAACCAAAGGGTATCCTTTTGAGGTCACTATTCCTTCAGGATTAAAAGTAACAGGTGTTATTTTATCCGACCAGATCAAAAGCCTTGATTGGAAGATAAGGAATACTGAATTCTATGATAAAGTACCTGAGACTGTTATTGTAGAAATATTAAAAAAGCTCACGACACTGCTACGTTTTGACAGGTAGCGAGTTTAAGCTCAGAATTGCTTATTAAAAGTGTATGCCTTGCTTCTCGAAGACCCGGCATAGCTTTAGCGAAAACGGTCTTCGGACAGTCCCTCGCGGTTCCACCCTCTTGACGCACCGTAGCCTCTGGCGAAGGGGGTTTCGCCTTCGGCTAGTATTTCTGTCATGTCTCACGACATTACAGGGCTCATATACAGGGAACTTCCTGCCCATAAGTTCACGCCCATGCCGTGCGTATAAATGACGCTACACTGGACGGGGATTCCGCTGGCGCTGCATCCCCACCAGTAAGCCACACGTTTTGAATTATCAAATATAACTGGTAAACTTAAAACCCCATATCCTCGTTTATCAAAACAATCTTTACCCTACCTTTCGGAAAGGATTTTTCCGTGATAGTCCAAGTATTGCAAATGCGCTCCGGGCTTTTGCAGTCTTCGCAGTAAGAGGTCTTGATACACGGGGTCTTTTTGTCCAGGCGCATTGTATTGACAGGAGCTGCATAGTTTTTGATCCGTAACATCGCCTGTTCAATATCAGGAACAATCTTATTTCGACCCGCCATAATCACCACTGCCTTCGGACCGAATGTGATAGCCGCAACCCGGTTACCAATCATATCAAGGTTTACAAGCTTGCCTGTCTCAGTAATGGCATTTGTCCCTGTAATAAAGATATCTACAAGAAGCGCCTCCCTTCGCAATTCAGATTTTTCCTTATCAGAAATCTTTTTGTCAAATGTATCCAAAACCTCCAAATCCGTGTTATCCCGGATCACCTCATAGAGCCCTGAAGAGGTAAACGTCAGCGATCCACCCCAGGAAACAGTCTTTGCACCGGCCTTGGGAAGGATCTCATCAAGGACAACATCTTTTGCCTCCGAAGCGCTTTCTGCTAAAAAGACCTCAAAATTATTCCCTTCGAGCACCTTCTTTAGGTCCTGCAAACGGACCTTCCAATAGTTTTCAATCGGCTTTTTCACCTCTACCCCCGTCCGTCAGAATTCAGCTTCTTTTCTCCCTTTATACTCGGTCGAAACTCGCCACACCAGTCATCCGCCAGCGTGATCGGCCATGTTACAAACAACGTCGTCCGAGGGGTCTGGGTCTTGGGAAAAGGGGCATTTTTCCGACAAAAGCCTTCATTGTTCACCCCTGGACGTTGTTTCCAGAAATCACAATTGGCACAACACCGTGTTTCTTGTGACACCCTTCCCCCTTTTACTGTATGCTTCCAATTCGCCTATCCTAGCAAAAAAGATAGGCAAAATCCAGGTGAAGGATCCATAAAATGCCTCATTTGACAGACTCGGCGTTGTGTTGTACCTTCTGGAACACAAAATTGACCCTGATGTCAGGATGAACGTCGTGAGGCATTTATGAAATCCACATCTTTAAAGACCTTTGCAGTACTCATTGTGCTAGGAGGGTTTTGTATGTCTTGTGCAGGCCCCAGAATCAATTGGCAATCACCCTATAGAGAAATCTCTTCTTTTGAAAAAGGTGATATCATACATCTTCCTACCGGCATTAAGCTGACAAAAGAACAGATGATAAGCATGATTGATAACTCCAGAATCATCTATGTGGGTGAATCTCACGACAACGTTTGTGCACATAAAGTTCAGTTGGAAATCTTAAAGGCGCTTTCCGAGCTGAATCCGGGAAAAATAACTGTGGGCATGGAGATGTTAAAAAGGCCCTCCCAGGACATCGCTGATCAGTGGACCTCCGGAAAATTGGAGGAAAAGGAGTTTGTCAGAACATGGGTCGACGATTGGAGCAATGACTTTGAATACTATCTAGATATACTTAGATATATCCGTGAACACAATATTCCCCTCTTGGCCCTGCGTGCCTCTGATGAATGGACGGAAAAGGTAAAGGGCTCACAAGCTGCTAACGAAGAAAATGAACAAGACCTTCCTGAAATGGATGTTGAAGACCCCTACCACCGTTCCCATATCAAGGCTATCTTCGACAAACATCCGGGAGCTGGACAAGACTTTGAAGGTTTCTACAAGGTTCAGGTCCTGTGGGATGAATCTATGGCCTCAAGTATATACGAATACCTCACGAGCAAAGTTGGCCTTGACAAGCAACTGTTGATCTTTGCCGGAAGCCAGCACATTGAACACGGTTTTGGTGTTCCCAGAAGGGTCTTCAGGCGGCTTCCGTTGTCTTACAGTATTGTCCTTCCAACAGCAGTGGAGCCTCCCCCTGTGGGAAAACATAAACTAATGCATGTCTCCCAGCCTGAAGTTCCGCTACAATCAGGAGATTTTGCATGGGCTGTTGGCTACGAGGACCTTACAGATGAGAAGGTTTATCTGGGGGTCATGGTTCATGATGCAGAAGATGGAGTAAAGATATTGGGAATAGGTAAGGATTCGGCAGCTCAAGAAGCAGGACTAAAGAAGGGGGATATTATAAAGGCCTTGGATTCCGAACCTATCGAAACACCATTTGACCTCACCTATTTTATTAGCCTTAAGAATCCTGGGGATAAGGGAACCATAGAGATACTACGGGATGAAGAACCTCTATCCTTCGAAGTCACATTCAAGGCGGGCGGTTTTCACATGTAAGTGCCAAGTTCTTTCTGACCCAGCCCTAACAACATTTCGTAAATCCACAGAAGTGACAGAGCATACAGCCTTCCTCAAAACTTACGGTCTGACCACACTCCGGGCAGGTTTCTCCCAACAGGCTATTTTCATGCTTGACACCTCCCTTGTAAGAGGCATCTTTCATATACTTTTCCTCCAGGATACGTGCAATAGCGTCTGGTATAGACAGGATCAGACTACCATTTTGAAACACAGGATGCTCACCACAAATGCCCTTTAGCTGTTTGACAACCTGATCTACCTTCACTCCGGATCTGAAGGCAAGAGATACAAGACGCCCAATGGCCTCTGTCTTTGCCGTTGTAGATTTACCTGACTTTCCGATTGTGGCAAAGACCTCAAAGGGCCTGCCTTCATATTCTGTTACCGTCACATAAAGCTTGCCCATGCCGGTGACAATCTTGGTAGTAAAACCCTCTAGAGTCTCAGGTCTTTCCTTGGCAATACCCACAAAGCTCTCGCCCTTTTCCTCCTTTTGGTTGAAAGAAAGGACCTGGTTTTCCTTGCTTCCATCTCTGTATATTGTAACGCCTTTACAACCAAGTTTATAGGCCAGATCATAAATTTTTAAAACATCATCCGCTGTCGCATCCCGGGGCAGATTGACCGTCTTTGAGACAGCATTGTCAGTATATTTCTGAAAAGCGCCCTGCATACGAATGTGCCATTCAGGTAAGACATCATGGGCTGTCACAAACACCTCTTTTACATCGTCAGGTATTCCTTCTATATTCCGGACACTTCCCTTTCTAGCTATCTCATCCATCAACTCCGGGCTATAAAACCCCCTATCCTTGGCCACTTTCTCAAAATACGTGTTCACCTCCAGAAGTTTATCATTGTCCATGACAGTCCTGACAAAGCTCAGGGCAAATAACGGTTCAATTCCGCTAGAACATCCGGCAATAATACTCAATGTGCCGGTAGGAGCAATTGTGGTGGTGGTAGCGTTGCGATAAGCGTGATCTTCGTGCTCACCAAAAATGCTTTTGTCAAAATTCTTAAAAACTCCCCGTTTTTCGGCCAAGTCTTTAGAGGCCGCGTGTGATTCCTGCTGGATGAAACACATCACCTCCTCAGCCATTTCAAGGGCCTTCTCGCTATCATATGGAATCTGTAACCGATACAACATGTCTGCAAAACCCATAACACCAAGGCCGATTTTACGGTTGCCTTTTACCATTTCACCAATTTCGGGAAGGGGATATTTAGACATGTCAATGGTATTATCCAAAAACCGAACAGCCTGCCAAATGACTTCTTTTAAGGCCTCGTAATCAATCACTGGGCCCTTCCCGTTGCCGTGTACAAACTTTACCAAATTGATTGACCCAAGATTGCATGCCTCCATTGGAAGCAATGGTTGTTCTCCGCACGGATTAGTACTTTCTATCTCCCCCAAGCTGGGTGTGGGATTATCTTTGTTAAGTCTGTCTAAAAACACTATACCAGGGTCCCCATTCCGCCAGGCTTGCTTCACCAAGGCCTGGTAGACTTCGGCAGCATTTAACTCCCCCACCCTTTTCCCGTTCCATAGTTCCATAAGAGCATAGGTATCTTCATTCTTTACGGCTTCCATAAATGTCTCAGTAATACCTACGGAAATATTAAAATTATTAAGTTCATTGCCGTTGTTCTTGCAATAGATAAATTCCATAACATCCGGGTGATCAACTCGCAGAATGGCCATATTCGCTCCCCTGCGAGTCCCACCCTGTTTGACCTGTTCCGTTGCAGTGTTAAAGATACGCATAAAAGAAACAGGCCCGGAAGCCACCCCCCCCGTTGTCCCCACACGGCTGTGCTTTGCTCTCAGCCTGGAAAAGGAAAAGCCCGTTCCACCCCCCGACTTATGGATAAGCGCGGCATTTTTTAAGGAATCAAAAATCCCCTCCATACTATCTTCAACAGGAAGAACAAAACATGCGGCCAATTGTCCAAGGCTCCGGCCTGCATTCATGAGTGTCGGAGAATTGGGCAAAAACCTAAACTCCCTCATCATTTTGCAAAATACCTCTTCCGCCTTTTTCACATCAGAAGTATCGCCATATCCCTTTTCTGCCTTCGCAATATGCCGGGCCACCCTTTTAAACATCTCCGCAGGAGATTCAATAACCCTGCCTTGCTTGTCCTTTTTAAGATACCTCTTTCTTAGAACCCTTTTGGCATTATCTGAAAACACCAATCCATTTTTTACAAAGATGGACCTATCGAGCCGGATTGGGGAGAGTTCTGTAAGGCCGCATTCGAGCAATTTGGCCTCTATCATCTTTTCGATTACAGGCAAAGTGATAGTGACAAGGCTCATCCTGTCAATTTCTTTACGCAGAAACTGGCTGATATCCAAGGCCTGATCGGCATTAATGGGATGGTCTCGAACCAAGATATCCGAAAAGCGATAATCATCCCACCTGTAGGCACTTAAGTCAAAACGGCCCTCTTCCGTAACCAAGACCTTTCCTCGTTGATCCATCGAATCTCTCCTCTGATACAGTCTTTATTGTGATAAGGTTCTTGTTTTTCATACACTATATTGTATGTCAATAGAAAAAATGACCCAACATATAGAACTCTGCTAGAAAATGCCTAATATAGCGAAAGCGTTCAAGAAATATTCGGGGGGGGAATTAGCAGAGTTTTGCGCCACCAGTCTACAGGTTTCCGCGCCCTTTGCCCGCAAAAGCGATTTCGGTTGACAGTTTGTCTGATTTTCCAATAGATTGCACTTCTAAGGACTTTTTCCTGAGACTTCTAAACAATTATTCATTGACACTCATGCATGATCCTTTTGAAATCGAAGTCAAGTTTTATCTCTCTAGTCCTGATTCCATACGTGACCAGCTCTCGTCACTGGGAGCCACTTGCCTTGGACAGTTTTTCGAGACAAACATCTGCTTTGAGAATAAGGAAAAAACATTCAAACGCAAGGACATACTCTTGAGACTCAGGAAGGACAATAAGGCAAGACTCACCTTTAAATCACCGCCCGATGATCTTGACAAGGATTTTAAAATCTATCGTGAACTCGAGGTCGAAGTAGACGATTTTGAAACATGCCGGGCTATCCTTGAAAATCTCGGCTTTCACCCTGAACAAATTTATGAAAAGTGGCGTGAGACCTTTACCCTCGACAACACAAAATTCCTTATTGACACAACACCCTGCGGTGTCTTTCTAGAAATTGAGGGGGGAAAACCAATGATCCCTGCAATGGCAAACCGGCTGGAGTTGAAGTGGGCAGAAAGAATCCTATTGAACTATCTGGAAATCTTTGAATTCGTCCGTCGCAAAGAGAACTTGACTTTTGACGACATGACCTTTGCAAACTTAAAGTCTGTTGACATTGATATAACGAAATATCTTCCTCGGCTATATGCGGCATAATTAGTGTCCAAGTGAAAGAATTTTCAGTACTATCTCTTAATTTGCGCTTCGGCCTTGCTAACGATGGGCCAAATGGCTGGGAACATCGTAAGGAAAGTGTTGCCAAGTTCTTTCAACAACAAGACCCTGACTTTATCGCCACGCAGGAAGCTAATCATTTCCAGGTTGATTTCCTGGCTCGAAATTTGTCAAAGTACGAATATGTAGGCCAACGCACCCCTGCACCAAACTTCTGGCAGGATAATGTCCTATTCTACAAGAAAACGATCATTTGTGTACATAATGTCCGTTTTTTCTTAAGCCAGACTCCTTATATTCCAAGCCGCTCATTTGGAGGCCGTTTTCCAAGGCAGGCCACAATGGGGCTTTTCCACATCAATGAAAAACCATTGGTTTGTATCGCCACCCATCTTGACTTTGAAACCCCGGCACAAATGGGCGCCGCTCGTGTTATCAATGGTCAACTCAATTCCTATGGGGCCGACATTCCTGTTATCTTAATGGGTGATTTCAACTCAACTCCTGAAAGTCCGTGCTACCGTTGGCTTACTGCTGACAATAACGATAAGGAACCAGGCTTTCAGGAAACCTTTAAGGCACCCCATCCGAGTACATTCCACCACTTTACCGGAAAACCCATTGCAGGATATATCGACTGGATTTTATACCGGGGGCCACTTAAACTGAAGGCATGCAAAGTCCTTGAGGAATCTGTGGACAATGTATATTTGTCCGATCATTATCCAGTGAAGGCGGTGTTTGAACACGATAGAGTTTAAAATAAACTTTTCATTTTTTCCTTGAGTTTTGTACACCTTGTCTTGTAAGTTCTCTAAGAGCTTGGCACCTCTTCCAGACAAATACAACCCAAAGAGGCGGCACACCACCGTTAAACCACGTTCGTTCACATGAAAGGAGGACAACATGACAGACAGCGTTTACAAAGTCATCGAGCTAGTGGGAACGAGCACCGAGTCATGGGAAAAGGCAGCTGCAGTCGCTGTTGAGCAGGCGGCAAAAAGTCTGCGAGACCTTCGTATTGCAGAGGTAGTCGAACTAGATATGCAGATCGAAAACGGCAAGGTCAAGGCCTACCGGGCAAAGGTAAAGGTATCTTTTAAGTATCACACTTAAAAAGAAGCCAATCCTTTCCGGCAGTTTTTTCAATTTTCTGAATAACACTCGTATGCATAAAACTGCCGAGTTTTTGCCCGCCCCACAGGAATATATCTCTTATAGCCCGTGCTGCTGCCTCTCGCCTCCATCTTTACGAGTCCATCAATTTTAAGCGAGCCCAAAGTCCCAAGTCTTAAGGGTTTCTATAGATTCATAATCTGTCATATCACACTGCACAGGTGTGACAGAGATGCAATTTGCGCACAGGGCAGCCCCATCACTCTCTACCTCCTCCTCGAAAGCCTGCCTTTCAACGCCTTGCCAGTAATAGACCTCATTTCTTGGGTCAACACGCCTGTGAAATCCACTTTTGATAGATATCAGCGGGGCTGTTCCTTGCCTCGTAATGCGTACACCTTGAATATGCTCCGGGGAACAGTCAGGGATATTAACATTCAAAAAAGTGGCGCGAGGAAGGCCATTTTTCACAACCTTGGCTATCAAATCACTAACAAAAGCAGTAACCAGGCTATAATTGTCGTTAAGCGACAAGTCTTTCGAAACGGCAATAGCCGGCACGCCCATAAGGGCCGCTTCCTTTGCTGCTGAAACCGTCCCTGAATAATTGAGGTTGATCCCTACATTAGCCCCCGGATTTATTCCGGATACCACAATGTCAGGAATTCTTTCTAAGATTTCCCTAATAGCAAGTTTTACACAATCAGCCGGTGTCCCCGTAACTGCATAGCCCCAACCGCCATTTGTCTTAATCCTGTTAACCCTTAGAGGGTGGGCCAAGGTAATGCTATGTCCGATAGCACTGCGTTCTTTGTCTGGGGCAACAACATAAACATTGTGCCGGCCAGACAGCACCCTTTCCATAGCCCAGAGACCCTCAGCATGGATACCATCATCGTTGGTAAGGAGAATGTCCATCTAGATCTACGTCGCTTCGCCCTATTGCTAAAAACAATAATCTGGTATTATAATTGGTTAACTTAGTGCCCTCCATAAATGTCTTTGAACCGAATTGGCACTAGCGTAAGTTTCCAGTTCAGAAATGAGCAATTTTTCGCAAGGTCAAGGACAGTGAAACTGGAGCCGCCGAAGGCGGACCCGAAGGGCAAGGGGTATACATGCCCCGAGTCAAAGCAAGGGGTTGTGCGGAGGCGTACTGAAGTACGCCGCACAAACAACACCGCAGTTTGACGCAGAGATTGCGGAAAAGGGCCATTTCTGGATGGAAACTAACCTAATGGATATCCTATGAGATTGCAACCCGAAAACCAAGGAAACAACACTGTCGCCGGGCTCTATATTCATGTCCCTTTTTGTATACAAAAGTGTCCATACTGTGACTTTTACTCGGTCACAGACCTTAGCAAAGTAAAGGCCTTTGTTCAAGCGCTACAAAGGGAGATAAGCCTTACAAAAACATACGGCTTACAATTTGACACTATTTATTTGGGCGGTGGTACGCCATCTGTGTTGAATCGTGGTCAAATCGAGGAAATACTCAAAAGTGTGTACTCTCGATTTTCCTTTTCTCAAGACATCGAAATAACCATTGAGGTGAATCCCGGAACACTGTTTCTGAATTCGTTAGAGGCGTTCATCCGCCATGGAATAAACCGGATCAATATTGGGATTCAATCTTTCTACAACCAGAACCTGCGATTCCTTCAACGCATACACTCCGCTCAACAGGCTTGTGAAGCGATTGATATGACACGCAAGGCCGGAGTTGAAAATCTGGGACTTGACCTGATATACGGCCTTCCGAATCAGTCCCGGAAGTACTGGCTTAAAGATTTGAAAAAGGCTATAAGCTATGAACCTGAGCACATATCATGTTACATGCTCACCTATGAGCAGGGCACACTATTACATGAGTGGCGTCAGCAAGGCAGGTTCACACCCCTTGACGAAGACATGGTTCGAAGACTTTTTGAAGATACAATCAGTTTTTTGAAAGAAGCCGGCTATGCCCAATATGAAATATCAAATTTTTCTCGAAAAAAGGCCTTCCGCTCAAGACATAATCAGAAATATTGGTCTCATGCCCCATATGTCGGTCTTGGGCCATCAGCCCATTCCTTCATTAGGCCTATGCGCTGGTGGAACTACCATAACCTTAAGGACTATCTTCAGGTTCTGGAAAGCGGTCTTTTACCTATAGGCAATTCCGAAGACCTAACCCCGAATCAACTGATGTTGGAATCGATTTTCTTGGGTCTCAGGACTTCTTCTGGTATTGAAACACTGCGCTTCAAAAAGGAATATGGTATCGATTTTTCGCACCATTTCAGTCCGATCTTGGAAAGATTGCAAGCACAGAATCTGCTATCAGTATCAGATGAGCGCTGTGTGTTGACTCTGGAAGGAATGATCTTTTCTGACACAATTGCCAAAATGTTTGCAGAATTCATTGCTGAATTATCAGATTCATCTTGATTTCCAGCCGTTATCATGTGTAAGAGTAGGTTCTTAAAAAAGTGCTATACGATTAATATAGACCATGGGTATGGAGAAACTACGCGTAAGATCGGACAACTTGGGGCTCGTGCAAAAATAAATTCGCAGAGTTGGCGCACAGATTTGGTTCGGATTTGGCCGATCCGATTGAGCAAAACCGCAGGCATAGCGAGCTATTTCGAGGATTTTGTGAATGAGGCATCGGTCAAAGATGGGCTGAAACTGAGATGCCAAAATGTGAAGTTGTTTTTGCGCGAGCCCTCAGGCAGAAAGGTTAAATTGAGTGACAAAGGGAAAAAGTAAAATTGATGTAATATTGAAACAAGCCAAAGATGTTCTTAGAATAGAGGCCGACGGTATTATAGGCGTCATGGATCGCCTGGATAAGCAGTTCGTGGATATGGTAAGCTTGATTCACAATTGCAAGGGGCGTGTTATTATGACCGGTATCGGAAAATCCGGCATTGTTGCCCGAAAGATCGTGGCAACCCTAAACAGCACCGGCACACGTTCCCTTTTTCTCCATCCGGTGGAAGCCATGCATGGTGACCTTGGAATCGTCAGTTTAGATGACATCGTCATTGCACTGTCAAATAGTGGCGAAACTGATGAATTAAGTGCCCTTATACCGAGTTTAAAGAGAATCGGATGCAGTATAATTTCTTTTACCGGACGGGCAGACTCCACCCTCGGCCAACAGAGCGACATCGTCATAGACACGGGTGTTGCACGCGAGGCGTGTCCATTGGGACTTGCACCAACTGCAAGTACAACGGCTCTTTTGGCCGTTGGCGATGCGCTGGCTGTCACCCTCATTCAAAAACGCGATTTTAAGGCCTGCGATTTTAAGCAATTCCATCCCAGTGGAAGCCTTGGCCAACGCCTCTCTCTGAAGATTAGCGAAATAATGTTTACAGGTCAAAATGTCCCAAAGGTCTTTGAAGGCCAGTCAATGCAGCATGCCATCGAAGAAATTAATCGCCTGCAGCTCGGTGCAGCCCTCGTTGTAAAAGACGAAGACATACTTTCCGGAATCATTACTGACGGCGATATCCGCCGATATCTTCTGGTCAGTAAAAATATCTACGAAGCGCGTGTTGAGGATGTCATGATAAGGCATCCTAAAACTCTCAGCCCAAACAGCCTGGCCTCACAGGCCCTAAGCATTATGGAAAAGAATCAAATCACAGTTTTGCCGATTGTCAACCCCGTACAAAAGGTCAGAGGGATACTGCATTTGCATGATATGAAAAGAATCAAATCACAGTTTTGCCGATTGTCAACCCCGTACAAAAGGTCAGAGGGATACTGCATTTGCATGATATCCTTGGAAAGGGCGCCTTTAGATTCAATGGTAACTGACGCAAAGGGACCACCAAGGGGGTTGATTTGCCCGCTTGTAACACCACTGAAAACCGGAGATCTGATAGATTCGAGTGTCCTGGAACGACTTATCAAGCATGTAGGTCAAGGAGCCGACGCCATACTCCTTGGTGATATGTATTGGGGCGAAGGCCTTGCCCTGAGTTTTTCCACTAGACTAGAGTTGTTTTGTGCCGCCCTTGAGATCATACAGGGAAAATGGCCTATCTTTATCAATATCACCTCTCGCAACTCTAAAGAAACCCGCATGCTGGCAGCTCATACGGAAGCCTTTGCAGCACGTATGGACTATCCGGGCAGTATCTTTTGGCTCGATTATCCTATCTACTATCACAGCAACCGTGGTTTGCCCCAGTGGTACGAGTCCGTATGTCACGATACCAACATTGCCTTCATATTGGGTAACCACGCAAAATTGATCGAACATCGAAAACACCCCGTCAAACACAAGAATATCCAAACCAGCATTTTAAAAAAGATTTCTCAAATAGAAAAAATACAGGGTTTGGTCTTTAGTGGTTCACTAAAACGGTCGATAAACTATCGAAAAGCGACTTACAACCGTCAGGACTTCACATTTTATGATGGCAACGAGCTGGCATTTTTAAAGCAACCAAGCTCTAACGGTGTTGTGGCTGCCGGGGCAAATCTGTTTTCCCAGGCCTGGCGCACAATTACATGGTCCTGCTTAAACGCATACGATGTGCAGCAGCAGTATCCCGATCATACATTCCAGATGTTAGAAACTGCCGCAATGCTGCGAGAGTTCTGTGAACTCTATTTACGGAATCCGGCGGCAATGTTAAAACGAATGCTCCATGTTGCCGGAATCTTACCAAATGCCCGTACTGCTGCCGACACACAGCCTTCGACACCAGAGCAAAATCGACTGGTAGAAGCTATTTGCACAAGATATGATAGTTATTGAGTGACGTGCCCTAAGGAGCTTATCTGCTATGAAGATCAAGGAACATTTCGATACCTCCATTATGACGCTTGGCTCAACCAAGATTGCCTCTCCTATCAAGGGGGTGCGAAAACAAGACGAAGGTAGACGTTTCGTGTCGGACAATGAGCGTATATTGATAAATATCGATGAAAACGAGGTTATGAAGGCGGCCAAAAGTCAGAAGAAGCCTTTGGCTCTTGAACGGGCCGGCCCGAGGAATAAGATTTTCTTTGATCCCAGTAAGCTCCGGTGTGCCATTGTAAGCTGTGGGGGACTTTGCCCGGGCATAAATGATATCGTTCGAGCTATTGTACTGACACTCCACCACAACTATGGTGTATCCAACATCTGCGGCATCCGGTACGGGTTTGAAGGATTTATATCTTCATATGGACATGAACTCATAGACCTCACCCCCGGCTTTGTCTCTGCTATCCATGAAAGCGGTGGAACAGTGCTGGGTACGTCCAGAGGACCTCAGGACATCGAAAGCATTGTAGATGCCCTGGAACGTATGAATGTGGGGCTACTTTTTACTATCGGTGGTGACGGCACCATGGCGGGCGCCTCTCAGATCGCCAAGGTGATTAGCAAGAGGAAACTTAAGATCAGCGTAATCGGCATCCCCAAAACCATTGATAATGATATCTATCTAATCGATCGCTCTTTTGGCTTTGATTCAGCTGTAGATATCGCCGTAGATACAATCCGCTCCGCTCATAATGAGGCCATTAGCGCCTCACATGGAATAGGGCTCGTAAAGCTCATGGGCCGGCATTCGGGCTTTATCGCTGCGGCAGCCACACTGGCAATGCCTGAAGTAAACTTCTGTCTTATCCCTGAGTCAGACTTTGACCTGGAAGGTCCAAACGGCTTACTTGAACTCGTAAAAGAAAGATTACTCAGCAGACAACATGCGGTAATTGTGGCGGCCGAGGGTGCGGGACAGAAATTTTTTAAAGAAAAACCCAAACGAAGCGATGCCTCTGGAAATATCAGTCTGGAAGACATCGGCCTTTTCTTGAAAGAAAGTATCAATTCATATTTTCAAGAACAGAACATCCGGATCACGCTAAAATATATCGATCCAAGTTATACCATTCGAAGCGTCTCGGCCAATGCCAATGATCATGTCCTGTGCGGCTTTTTGGGGCGAAGTGCCGTTCACGCCGGCATATCAGGAAAAACAAAGATGCTTGTAGGCCTGTGCAATAACCAGTTGGTTCACATTCCCATGGAAGCAACAGCAGGAAAGCGAAAACAGGTAAACTTGTCGAGTGATATGTGGATGAGCGTATTGGAAACCACGGGGCAAACCACCTTAAAAAACTAAAGGATCGCTACTGCGAGATGTCCTGTTCAATAATGCCGCCTGGCGCCGGCTGCAAAGTCTTTTCCGGGCTCTCATCACCAGGCTGCAATTTAGAATCATCGGCCCCGTGAATATACCGGGCTCTCAGCCGTATGAGTTGTTTTTCCAGACTCAACATATCGTTTTCAAGAAATTGAATCTTCTCTTCCCAAGGCACCTTCCACTCCTTTTCTTCTTTGAGGAAAGCATCCCATTTTTTCTTGTCTACCTTGGCCTCCGACAAAAGCTTGAAAGCCAGGTCCAACTGCAGTCCTTTTCTATGTACAGCCTCAACAGCTTGACTAACTCCGGCTATTCTATCTTTCCATACCTGAAAATCTTTTCGGTACGCTGTCAAATCAGTCGTTTCTTTTTCAAGCTTGTTCGTTATATTGCTTAACGAATCCTCTACGGTTGACCTATATGTCGCCATATCCTCTTGCAAGGAGGAAAGTCTATCACCAATTCCTTTAAGACGGTCCCTTGCCATTTTCTCCAGGGCTTTCTTGTCCCCTTTCGACAAAACAAGTTCTTTGATTTTCTGTCGATTTTCCTTTAGATCTTCATCAATTGAAGAAGAGCTTTTTTCAAGGGCCTCGAGTCTTGCAAGTAAAGATTGCTCAATGTCTTTGTACTTACCCGATAAGGATTCCACTTTGTCAAGAACATCCGCATAAAGGGCTTGAACGTTCGTGGATTCTATATTCTGAATCTGGCTGAGGCGTTGTCTCATATCCAAATAGGCAAAGACTAGGACTACACAAAAAAGACATGGAATCAATATGGAGACAATAGTAACTCGATGGCCCAGGCTTTGAATATCCGATTCCATTTGCAAATCTCGCATTTCAGCCCGATCATGAAAAGCAGGACCTTTACCATTCAGATTCTGCGACACCAGCCTATCCTCCGACAATCATTCCTTATTACTTTTCACCAACGTTGCAAAAGTCGAGGATGCCCCGGGTCCAAGGCGTACCAAGGGTGAGGCTGTACGAAAGTACGCCGAATCCTTGGCAACGCAGGAGATGGGGTATACTCGGCTTTCCCGACGTGTCTGGGCGTAGCTTTGCGAAGACCGACTTGTCTGGGCGTAGCTTTGCGAAGACCGAAGGGTAAGAAATATGGCTGTTTTTCACCTGTTTCCTTGACATCACCACCCAATAGTTGATTCCTCGGTATCGCTCGCAACAACTGCATACGCAGGCTATTACTGTTTTAAAAGACTCTTTGCTATATTTCTTATGCAACATTGGGATTTTGTTGGATAATATTAATATCCCTTTTGGGATACGGGATTTCAATTCCTTCTCTATCAAAGGCCTCTTTAATATTATCTGTCATGAATGAGATCGTGTCCATGCGTTTTCGGGCATCCTTGATCCAGACACGTAGTTCAAGATCAACGGACGATTCTCCGAATTGTCTGACAACAACTTTGGGCGGAGGATCATCACAGACCCACTCAGCCGTCTTTGCCACATCCACAATGACAGACTTGGCCTTTTGAATGTCGGTATCATAAGATACGCCTATAGCAATTCTAACACGGATATCTGTTGAGATAGTCGTGTAATTTACAATATCACGCATCATGATCTCATTGTTGGGAATGATGATCACAATGTTATCCGTGGTTCTAATCTTGGTCGCCCTCAGACCAATATTAATCACATCTCCCCAAGAAGCAGAATTCTTCGGGGCAGACCATACTTCTATCCTGTCACCAACCTCAAAGGGTCTATCCATGATCAATAAAATACCGGCAATAAGATTCGACAAGGTGTCTTTAGCCGCAAAACCTATGGCGATACCCGCCACACCAGCGCCTGCCACAAAAGGAACAACATTGATTCCCAGCGCGTCAAGGGAAAGCAGGATAGCAACAGCAAATATGACAACTCCGGAAAACTTGTTCAAAAGGTCAAAAACAATATCATCCATCTTACTTTCGGTCTTTCTAACAAAGTTGGTTTCAAGATAGGTTAGCAAAAGCAAGGCAAAGTCTTTCACCGGCAGGGCCACAAGTATTATCAAGGCTGCATAGAAAAGCTTTTTCAATAGGGGTATTTCAAAGAGATCCACCAGATAGATCCCACAAACAAAGACCAAGGCGTACCAAACAGCCTTTTGAACTAAGGCAAATATCTCATCATGGACGCGTACGAACTCATATTTTTGTACCCTTTTCCGAACCCTTTTTAACACCCGCTTGAAAAGAACCCAGAGGAAAGCCGCAACGAGAAAAACAGCGACAGTCCTTAAAACAAAGGGATAAATGACTTCCCACCTGGAAATGACACCACCGATCATCTGCTCATAAATATGTCTCACGTAATTCAACATTTCACCATATCCTCACTACTTGATTGACTCGTAAAAAAGTCTGATTTTGTGAATGACATTGCGCGATTCTGGAAAGAGCAAAATCAGACTTTTTACGAAACCGTCATTACTTGACAGCCAAAAAAAGTCATGACATTTTTCTTAAACTCATCGGCACACTTTCCACCATGGATCCAGTGCCGAGCGCCATTGATAAGACACAGCCTGGAATCCTCTATCCCATCAGCAATCCTGTGGGCATGATCCACCCCAGCATATTCGTCTTCCGATCCCTGAATCACCAATGTAGGACACCTAACCTGGGACATCTTATCTTCAATGGAAAATCTCTTGAAGTCAGGATCAAGCCACAAATCAAACCATGCCCTCTGACTACGAATCTGAGGCGATCGTTCGTCAAGCTCATCTCGCTTAATACAAGCCTCAAAAAGGCTTCTGGCCCTGAGAAGACCTTCATGTGTTTTGTCATCCGTGTAGATATGCCCTCCCGCACAAACCATTGCCCTTACCCTTTCGGGAAACTCGGCTGCAAACACCAAGGCAATCGTTGCTCCATCACTGAATCCACACAGCAAAACCGGGTAATCCAACCCCAGGATATCTAAGAATGCAAGGAGATCCTCTGCATCCTCACTGTGAAAGTTCGGCAGAAAAGTATCGCGCGGTGTGGAATTACCATATCCACGTCTGTTATAGGCAATCACCTGATACTGCGTGGCAAAATAGTCAATGCAATCCCCCCACTCTTCAATACTGCCCGAACCGCCATGCAACATGATCAACGGAATGCCGTCGCCTACCTCCACATACTCAAGCGTACCATTTGGAATAGAAATCGTCTCCATATCTGCATTCCCATTAAACCCCAACGTTGCAAAAGGCGATAGCAACGCATAATGCTTCCAATCAAAGTGTTGCCAAAATATTTATCACCTCATGCGATCAAGATATTCAATTCGCTCTAAAAGCGGCGGATGAGAATAGTAGAACCATGCATATACCGGATGGGGACACAAGTTCGAAAGATTATCTCTAGCCATCCTTTTTAAGGCACTTATAAGATCAGTTGTCTTTTTTAAAAGTCCCGCTGCAAAGGAATCAGCCTCCCTTTCAAATCTTCTGGAAAGGAGATTGCCTATCGGCCCCAAGAATTGAGACACTGCCTCCCAGAAAACCCCAAAGAGAAAAAGGCCAACATACGATACAGTGTGATCAAAAGCAAATGCCACATAAAGATAGCGCCATCTCATAAGAATCGAAGCCAGATAGAATACCAACAAAGAGAACATACCAATGATCACGACATTCTTCACCACATGTCGCTTTTTCCAGTGACCTATTTCATGGGCAAGGATGGCAAGAATCTCTTCATGACTGTGAGAGGCCAGAAGGGTATCAAAAAGGACAATACGTTTGGTCTTGCCCAGTCCTGTAAAATAGGCATTTGTATGACGGCTCCGTTTCCCGGCATCCATCTTAAAGACACCTTCTACAGACAAGCCGCCTTTTTTCATGATCTCCTTTACCTTTGTTTCCAGGTTCTCATCCTCAAGGGGAACAAACTTGTTAAACCACGGCGCGATCACAGTAGGATATATGACCAGCAAGAGAAGTTGGAAGGAAAAGAATACAGACCATGCCCACAGCCACCAGAGGCGCCCGCCCCGCTCAACTAAAACAAGAACGGCAAGAAGCAAAATGCAACCAATTATCGAACCTACCACCAGGCCCTTTAAGATATCTACAAGCCATATCTTTCGTGTTGAGGTATTGAAACCGTACCTTTGTTCAATTACAAAGGTCTTGTGGTAGTTGAACGGAAGTGAAAACAGGGTCTGCGCCAGTGCGACAACAGCAAAAAAGATCATCCCGGAAACAATGACACCAAAATTGAGGCCCTCAACCCATTGATTGAACCATGGAAGGCAACCGCAGATAATAACGGCCAAGAAACAAAGACTACTGACAGACGAAGTAAGAATATCAAACTTCTCGTTGTCAACTGTATACTCACTAATCTTAGAAAGCCTGTCCTCGTCGATATATCCTTTAAACGGCTCAGGAACCCTGTGGCCGTGCTTACCCAGATGATCTACGTTGATCTTTGACAATATCAAGTCAACAGCAATGCCTGCGATAAAGAAGATAAGATATAGTATAAGAAGAGGAGTTATTGGAATCATTTTTTTCTGTAACGTTTCGTGACAGGACGCTGACGCAACAACACATAAGTAGCTCCGGCTCCTCCGTCGCAGGCCCTCGCACTAGTAAAAGCCATAACCCGCTTGCGCCAAGGGCCGGTTGTAAGCCACTCTTTGACTTTGGTCTTGAGGACCGGTTCTGCCTGCGAAGAAAGACCCCGGCCATGTATAACCAGCAACATCCTCTTACCCAAGATTAGAGACTGCTCAAGGAACCCATCAAAAGCCTCTTTCGCATCTTTGACAACCAAACCGTGCAAATCAATATGATCTTGGACGGAAAAAACACCTCTGTGCAAACGCCGGGCTATTTCAACGTTCACTCCATATCCTGTCCCCTCCATATATTCTGGTGTATCGGAAATAACAAAGCCTTGGCCATGTTGTACCAGATTTTGCAGACAGGCCAAGACCTCGATCTCAGGATCTTGTTCAGTTTTCTTTGCTCGATGCACTTGGGTTTTCCCGGCTACAACAGTACCGCGATCAATAAGGACAACGTCCTTCATGGCCTCTTGAAATAGCTCTTCTTCATCTTGATCCGATGCCTTACTCTCTATCAGGGTTTCCTGCTGCTTCACAGACTCAAGTTGATCGTTAAGTAACAGCGCAAATGATTGCTCTTCAAGAAGTTCCTTGAGTTTCCCGAATGGCCTGTAGGTTCCAGAAGCGTTGAAAGACTTCATCAGCATAATCCATGAGGCTAAGACTGGTTTAAAAGCAGACTTTTTGACAACATAACGTAAAAGTGCTACGTAAGTCAAACTAGGGTTAGGGGGTATGCAATGAAGGTGACTTGCGATAAATGCAACTGTGACATGAAGATTACCTCATCTTTCAGGTATCATTGTCCGGAGTGCAAAAACGAAATTGAGATAGCATGGGTTCAAGAACTCAACAAGAAACATTGGGATGAAAACAAGAAGAACCCGCAATGGATAAAAATCAAAGGGACTGAAATCATAGTCGCTGAATAGGCCTATCTTATTCCTACAGCTTCCCACCTAGAGACCTTTACATAAAGTTTCGCTCTTTGGTATGAGGTTATGCAAGCTCTCACCTAATGGCTATAGTGGGCTTCCAGCTTTTCTTTGAGTTTACCGGGGACTGATTCCAGACCAAGAAAGAGATGATCTATCTCGTGGCTTGCCCAATGTATTGCGCGCCCTAGCTTGCCTAATCTTGCCTTTTCCTCTCCAGAAAGGGCTGAAGAAGTAAATAATGTATTGATCTTTTCCATGGCCTTGAAAAGATGATCTGTCACATCAGTAAAATCCTCAAGAACAAGTTTGTCTCCTTCTTTCATTCATACACCTCCATGTAGATAGAGTCCTAAAGCTCGGTTTCATCCTCTTTCAACAATACATAAAGAGGGCTTTCGATTTCCCCGGAGATAAGCTTATACTGACTTTTGGTGTACCGGATGAGCTTACCTTCGTCCTTGTACATGAGTTGATGATCTCTCGTTAGAGGGCTCGGCGGGACAATCATGAATCCTTCAGTTTCCAAAACATGTTCGGGATAAAATTCTATGTTGCGCTTGAGGAAGTTTTTTGCAAATCGAAGATCTTTTGCCGGGTCATTCCGTGGCCCGACGATCGACCAGCCCGAGTCTATGATTTCATCAAGGTAATCTTGGTTCGATATGATTTTGATCTCTTCCAACTTCATCGTTCCCACAAATTCCCTCCGTGTATTCTGTAAATCAGGCTAACCACTACTTAATACCTTCGAATCATAAAGGTTAACATTTTTAATATACTTAGAATTTTAGCCACTTTAACTATCATGAAAACACTCCGAAGTAAAGCCTTAAAGCTTTTTGAGGCAGAGACGTTGGTCTGAGTTTCTTGCCTCGTCGGCCTGAGCAAAGTACACACTTAGCACAGGGGGTGTTTTTGGGAGTTCTTGTAATCACCCCAAAACATTGAATATCGAATATCGAACGAGGAACCGCAGAATTACGAAGAGGGCGCTTCGAAATTCGATATTCCTTGTTCGATATTCTGCTGTTAAGGAAAAGTACTTACAAAACCGATGGTTACCATGGTCACGGTCACATGTGTGTGTAAAAGTCAGCCCCGAGGCACGGATAACTGATATGTTGACAGGTCACCTCAAACGCGTTATTAAACTGATACAATCAACCATGTGTGGAACTTAGGGTTCGTCACGAAATAAGTTTCTCAAGATTGCGAAGGATTTTGGTGTGACAGTTATTGAGTGACAAACCCTTAGAATCTTCGCCCCAATTGGAATATTGGGATAGTGCGAAGCAAAAATTCAGACCTCACAAAACTCCTACAAGTTCGACATGTTGTAGAAATTCCGAGATGTCATAAAGTTTCCTGGAGAGATGTCCGAGCTGGCTGAAGGAGCGCGACTGGAAATCGCGTGTACTGTCAAAAGCGGTACCGAGGGTTCGAATCCCTCTCTCTCCGCCATTGCTTCTCTGGGAAAAGGATTTAGGAATTGAGAAATTGAAGATCCATGCGACAAGCTGCAGGAAATCTTCGACTGTCTTGTTGCTGAAAACTGATAACCGGTAACTGATAACTGACAACTGGTAACTGAATATCATGTCCTATCTTGTCCTTGCACGAAAATACCGGCCCCAGACCTTCGAACAGGTTGTGGGGCAAGAACACATTATGCAAACCCTCAAAAACGCTATTGTTGCGGAAAGGGTTGCGCATGCCCTTCTTTTTGCCGGCCCCAGGGGCATCGGGAAAACCTCCGTGGCACGGATAATGGCCAAGGCCATGAATTGTGAGCATGGCCCAACACCATCTCCATGTAATCGCTGTCAGCAGTGCAAGGAAATCACAAAAGGGGTGTCAATAGATGTATTTGAAATTGACGCCGCATCGAACCGGGGAATCGATGAGATTCGGGAATTGCGGGAAAATACGAAATATATGCCGAGCCAAAGCAGATATAAGGTTTACATCATTGACGAAGTGCACATGCTTTCCGGCCCCGCATTCAATGCACTCCTAAAGACACTCGAGGAACCACCATCTCATGTCCTTTTTTTCTTGGCCACCACTGAACCCCACAAGATTCCTATTACGATACTCTCGCGGTGTCAGCGACACAATCTCAAGCGCATAGATATCGAAAATATTGTAAAATCCCTTGGGCATATTTGCCGGGAATCTTCATTTTCCATTAGCGAAACAGGCCTTCGTCTGCTGGGTCGCGAGGCTTCTGGAAGTATGCGCGATGCCCTGAGCCTTCTTGATCAGGTCATGAATTATGCAGATGGCAAAGTTAGCGATGAAGAGGTCTTAGAAAGCCTGGGCACAATAGCTCAAAAAGTTCTATTCGACTTGTCCGCTGCTTTGATTGGTGGCAATGCCATTTCAGCCCTCGATTTGTTGGACAAGCTATATCATCAAGGTCATGACTTAAAGCAAATCTACGCAAAACTGCTGGAACACTTCAGAAATCTTCTTGTTGTCAAAATGAATGACCAAGATGGTTCCTTGATTGATGCCCTTGAAGATGAAATCGTAGATATGAAGCGACAAGTTGAAAAAATATCCTCAGAGACAGTAAGCCAGATGTTCGCTGCCTTTTTTGAGGCCGAAGCAACTATCAAGTTTTCTGCCCAACCAAAACTTGCCTTGGAAGCGCTTTTCATCAAACTTACCCGGTTCGACAAAGTCATAAGTTTTGAGGACATAATCAACAAGATTGACAATGTGGCAAAGAAGCTGGAAACTAAGGCCGGGCCCACTGAAGAGAAATCCTTATATGCCGTTGCTGAGCAAGAACTTTACCAAATTTGCGAAAAAGAGGAATCAACAAATGTGGCATTAAGATACTCTGGGAACCTTGAACAAACGTGGCAAGAGCTATTTCCGATTTTTAATCAACAATGTAAAGCCCTTGTTCCTTGCCTGGAAAAGGCTGTATTGACGAAGATTGGTGAAGATTTCTTGGAGATTTCTGTTGGAGGCAACTCCTTTTTCGCGGACCGACTCAAGGAGAAAAAGAGCATGGATGCCATCCAAGAGGTTTGCCGCCAGTTCTTTGAGCGCAACATGCAAATCAATATTGTGGAAATCGAGGAGGAGGCTGTTGTAGAGAAAAAATTTAATAGAAACGACAAGGCGGTGCAATTAAGAAAGGAAGCACTTAACCACCCTGTTGTAATGGATGCCCTAGAAATTTTCAATGGCAAGATAGTAGATGTAAAAATCCCGTAATGGAGGTAGAAAATGGCAAAAGGTATGGGAAACATGATGAAGCAAGCTCAAAAACTCCAATCCAAGATCTTTAAGCTTCAAGAGGAAATGGCTGATAAAACAGTGGAAGCATCAGTCGGAGGCGGCATGGTAAAAGTCACTGCCAATGGAAAACAGCAATTAGTATCCATAAATATCGAGCCGGAAGTCCTAGATCCGGAAGATGTTCAAATGCTCGAAGACCTGATAGTAAGCGGGGTCAATGAGGCCCTGAGAAAAGCCCAAGAAATGGTATCGGAAGAAATGACCAAGTTGACCGGCGGCTTCAATATTCCGGGACTAACATAATATCCGGCCAGACACATGGAATACTACCCACCGTCCCTTGTCCGCCTAATCAGACACCTGTCGAAACTTCCCGGCATTGGTGAAAAGACCGCCACCCGTCTCGCCCTTCATATTCTGCGATCATCCGACAACGAAGCAAAGGCACTGTCACAGAGTATCATTGAGGTTAAGGATAAAGTCAGGCTCTGCTCAAAGTGCTTTGGACTTGCAGACAAAGATCCGTGCTCCCTTTGTGTCCATCCAAATCGAAACACCAGGATCTTATGTGTCGTTGAGCAACCAAGTGATCTTGTGGCACTTGAAAAATCAGGGGCATTCAAGGGACTTTACCACGTGCTTCATGGTACCATATCCCCAATAAACGGGATAGGACCAGAAGATCTTAAGATAAAGGAACTTATGGCACGGGTAAGAAATAGCGAGGTCGAGGAATTGGTCCTTGCCACTAACACAAACGTAGAAGGAGAGGCTACGGCATCGTACCTACGAGAGCTCTTTAAGGATCACACTATGCTCATAACACGAATAGCCTCAGGTGTTCCTATGGGAAGCGACTTGAAATATCTTGATGAAGTAACAATAAAGCGTGCTATGGAAAGGAGACAAAACCTTTAGGTTGTCAGACTCATCTGTTTTTTTTCAATGCCAAATGTGCGGTGATTGTTGCAGGGGTTTCGGTGGCACATTCGTAGATGAACAAGAGATTGAGGCCATCTCTAAATACCTCGACATGGATCGCGCCACTTTTCTAAGGGATTACTGTCACTGGTCAGGGAAAAGGCCTCTCATTAGAACCGCAGAGTCTGGTTACTGCATCTTCTTCGATAAGCTATGCACCATCCATGAGGTCAAGCCGCGCATGTGCAAGCTCTGGCCGTTCATTGAGGGTGTCCTTGCAGATCCGGCAAATTGGACCGCCATGCACACAATGTGTCCTGGTATTCGCACAGATGTCGATAAAGAGGAACTTACCGCACATATAAGGCAAGAGCTCCTCAAGCACAGCAAGTAGATTGGTGGGAGACGTTCAAAGGTTCATGGTTCAGAGGTTCTTTGTGTTTAGCTTTTGCCTCCAACCTGATGCCTCAAATCCCGCCAATAGCGGGACCGGAGGCGCTCAATGGCGTCCCATAAGCTTCCCTAACCCTGAACGTTGAACTCTGAACCTATGAACTTTAAGATTGTTGAACTCTCAGCGAAAGGTATTTTGTCTTGATAGGCATCTTTGATTCCGGCATTGGTGGCCTTACTGTAGCACGGGCCTTAATAAAGTGTCTTCCCGAATATGACATTTTGTACTTTGGGGATACGGCCCGCACCCCTTACGGTACGAAAAGCCCGGAGACTGTCATACAATATGCCATTGAAGACGCAAAGATTCTCATCGAAAAGGGCGCTCAAATATTGGTTGTCGGTTGTAATACTGCATCCAGCGTGGCTACAGAAAAACTGAGAGAATCGTTTGATATGCCTATCTTTGAGGTTATATCCCCTGCAGTTCACGAGGTAGTCTCTAACAATCGTGGCAAGCGCGTTGGGATCATTGGAACCAGGGCAACTGTTAACAGCAACGTGTACCAGGATAAGATTAAGGCTGCACGTCCGGATATAAAGGTTTTTACTGCTCCATGCCCACTTCTAGTACCACTAGTAGAAGAAGGATGGTTAAACAGGGGTGAAACTAGAAAGATAGTGAAAAGATACCTTTATCCACTCAAACTGAAGCAAATAGATACGCTAATCTTGGGTTGTACTCATTATCCGCTCTTAAAAGAGATTATACAGGCAAAAATCGGAAAGCGCGTGAAGATAATTGATTCTTCAGAGACCCTGTCCGGCACTGTCAAGAACTTCCTTGCCGGCAACACTCACATAGCAAACAGACTGAGCAAAAAGGGCACTCACCGAATCTTTGTCTCAGACATCACTAATCACATACAGAAACTGGCAAGCACTATCCTCAAGGATGCCAATAAATTGGAGCATATCAAGCTTTGATATTACAAAAAAAGAAGGCGGGAAAATGAAAAAGGAAACTCAACTATCAATATTCTTGAAAAATGTCCCTGGAGAACTTGGGCATTTTGCACAGTTGATGTCAAAGGCCCAAATAAACATACTGAGCATGTTCATTCAAAATGCCTCCGATTATGTCCAGGAGATGTTTGAAGCACGCGGAAAGCCGATAAAGCGAAAAGCCTCCGCAGCAAGTTATGGCTCGGTGCTCAAAGAAGCCAAAAAGTATTCTCTCATACGCATTGTAGTTGATAAGACCGATGAGGCCTTAAACGTCTTGAAACTAGCTGAATATTGGGTTAACACCACAGACGTTCTGGTTGTAAATCTCGACAATAAACCGGGCAAATTGGCCAATATTTCAAAAAGATTTGGCGATGCCGGCATCAATATAAACTATGTCTACGGCTCTGGAGCCCAGGATGCAAAATCGTCAATCTATGTCTTTAGCGTCCCAAATGCGGATAAAGCCATGAAGTCTTTAACCTCCTAGCTACAAACCTATCCCATCAATATATACCCCGCACTGCGGGCACTTGTTATTTGTAATGTTATTTTCTGAAATATGGAAACCCCAGCGCCTAATTAGTGCATGGCCACAACTGTAGCAAGTCGTGTTCTCTCCTTCATCACCTGGGACATTCCCACAGTATACGTATCTAAGGCCTGCATTAAGGCCGATTTCCCGCGCCTGGTGGATTGTCTCTACCGGCGTGGGAGAACGATCGGTAAGTCTGTAAGTTGGATGAAATCGGCTAATGTGCCAAGGCGTTTCGCAACCAAGATCGTTTACAATAAAGGAAGCGAGTTGCTCCAATTCCTTTTTATCGTCATTGAGCCCTGGAATCAAAAGTGTGGTCACCTCCAGAAAGATTCCCAGTTCCTTCATCAGTTTAAGCGATTCCATCACATGCTTGCGCCGGGCCGCGCACTGGTTTTTATAGAAGTCATCATTAAAGGCCTTTAAGTCCACGTTCGCGGCATCAAGGTAGGGTTGAATCATATAAAGAGCCTCGGAAGTCATGTAGCCATTTGTTACAAAAACATTTACCAGCCCCTTTTCATGTGCAAGTTTCGCTGTATCAAAGGCAAATTCAAAAAATACTGTCGGCTCTGTGTATGTATAGGCAATGCTGCGACAATCCGCCCGTAACGCCGCAGCCACAACATCTTCCGGGGTGTATGACTCCCCCATGATCATACCTTCGCGGTCTGCAGGGAGTTGGGCAATATCGGCATTCTGACAAAAACGGCATCTAAAGTTACACCCAACCGTTGCGATAGAAAAAGAAAGCGTTCCGGGCAAGACGTGAAAGAGCGGTTTCTTTTCAATAGGATCCACGTGCTGTGCGATTAGTCTTCCATAAACGAGAGACTTCAATTCCCCTTTTTGATTTTCACGAACCCCGCAGATCCCCCGTTTGCCATCCTTAATTACGCATCTATGACTACATAGATCGCATCGAACCTTGCCGTTTCCCAACCGTTGGTAGAGATATGCGTCCATCATTCCTAGCCTCGTGCCCATCCATAAATGCCTTTGAACTAAATGGGCACTAGCCTCTTTTACGAGAATTCGTTCCGGTGGACATCAGGCCGGATACGGCTCCTTTTGGTTTGCGAACGTAATCCACTCTAATATTGCTTGTTCGATACCGTGGCACCAGTACCACGGCCATGCCTATGTAGCTTCCCAAAGGGCTCTTTTGAACCAACGAACACCGTTCAATATGCTTGGTATAACCTCTGAACCTACAGGGAAGTTGCTGAACCGTTCCACGCCGCATGGGTGTTTTCCCTAAAATCTGTCGCACGCTTCGCGTAAGCTCCCAAATGCTAAAAAACCTGGCCCGATTATAGATACTTTCTGAAAATATGCCTTTTATTCTTCGTTCGGCGCATTTTATGGAATATCGATTAAGCACCCCCAAGAAAATACGATCCTTGGTTACACGACACGCCTCCTCGATGGCTTTTTGGCTGTCTTCTACAAACTCCAATGTCGTAATCAGGGTTGCAACATTAAAAGTATTATCATCAAAAGGAAGATCCTCGGCAACCCCACGGCGCAACTCTGCACGAACGCCCAGCCTCTTCCTTGCAAACTCAAGCATATGAGGTGAAGCATCCAGACCGGTTACATCCAAGCCCATATTAAGAAACATCTCGAGATGCCTCCCCGTCCCACAGCCAATATCGATCACTCGTTCACCAGCAACAGGTTTTAGTAGCCTCACGAGGAGCTGATCTTGCAGATCAGCAACAAACCGATTCCTTTCGCTATTAAACCAGTCATCGTATTGCCGGGCGGTTTTGAAGTCAAAAACGTATCCCATAGGTTCACACCATCTTTTGCAACATCTCCATAAGTGCAGATTGGTAAGTGCATCAAGATTGCTATTTCATAACTACCTTAAAAGCGACTACTGAATCAAGGAGAAAACAAAGGATTTTACTTGCTTTTTTAATGTTTGTTGGCTATGGTCACACCCAGTTGGCACACTACCGTTAGGGTTTGTCGGCCATATTCTGTATAATCTCCAGTTCCAGGTCGCGTACAAACCAGTGCAAATACAGCTCACGACAACAGGAGGTACTTATGGCAGGTGTTAACAAGGTCATCTTAGTTGGTCGCCTTGGAAGAGATCCGGAAGTCCGCTATACATCCGATGGCACGGCAGTGACAAATTTTACCATGGCAACCTCCAAAGAATGGAAAGACAAACAGACGGGTGAGAAGAAGGAACGCACAGAGTGGCACAAGATTGTCGCCTGGCGTAGGCTCGGTGAAATATGTGGTGAGTATCTTGCCAAAGGAAAGCAGGTCTATATCGAGGGAAGTCTGCAAACAAGAGAATGGCAGGATCAAGATGGCAACCGGCGGTGGACCACTGAGATCGTCGCCGACACGATGCAGATGCTCGGATCTCCTGGACAGCCACCATCGTCATTCGAGGAAGGCCCCACCCACGAAGAAGACCGGGGTACACCGAGTAATCAAGCCACCGAAGATGATATCCCCTTTTAGGGATGATGAAATTCTAACATACACAGTACGCTAAAGTTTAAAGCAAGTGTCACTGCGTTACCTAGCTTTGGCTCTCTTCCTCAGACTTCTTTTCTTCCTCTATCTTTTCCGGTTCCTTCTCGTCTTCATCCAGCTCTCCGGACGTGGCCTTTTTAAAATTCTTAATACCCTTCCCGATGCCTCCTCCAATTTCAGGCAATTTTCCGGCACCGAAAATAATCAGAATAATAACCAGAATGATAATCAATTCCGGCATTCCTATTCCAAACATTCCATTTCCTCCTTATCACTTGTCAGCAGAAAAAAAGAGTTTTCGCCAACTATTTGGACACAACTACAATCTTTCATAAAATAGCACTAAAATAACCCCCTGTCAATTCTTGCCGGCCTCTTTCATTGAATCTGTGATAGCTGCATAGGCCGTATTGATTTCTATCATTTTCCCCCTAGCCAATTCCTCAATCACCGGATCTTTGTCGGCAAATCTGTCAGGATGGTATTTTTGCGCCAGCTTCTTATAGACCACCCTGATCTCTTCTGGCCCAGCATTGTAGGGAACTTCCAGCACATCATAATGCGACTTCAGACTACCTCCCAAGAGGCTGTTTTTAAACAAATCCGGATTATTCTCGACCGTGTGGCCTACCAGCAGCCCAAGCGCAGCCCCTACTGGGCCTGCTACAATCCAGCCAATACCCGCACCAAGTACTTTGTGAAGCTTCCCGGTACCCTTTTTATTTGTCTCTTCGGCCATAGTAATCGAAATTATCTAATATTTTACCGACGGAGTCAAGGACAATAGGCGGTCAACAACCTCCTTGCTTCAATCTACTCGGCGTGCTATTTGTTGTCCAGTGTGTAGTCCAGACAAACCCATCACAGATCACAGAGACCTTTGCATAACCTCGGAAAGCGACAATTATGAGGTTTTTGGGGTACCCATCCGGACGAAGCGAACGGCCCACGTTAGTGGGTAAATCGTGAGCTGTTTGAGGCCTTTAGGCCGAGTTCTCGCGATTTAGTGAGTAAGTCCGCAGATGGGTCAAAAACCTCATAGAAAAGAGCGAAACGAGGTTATGCAAAGGTCTCCAATAGATGCGACCTGTTCTCTTATCGGCGGGCCTTGAAGTGGTTTATCAGGCCGTTGGTAGAACTGTCGTGCGATGTCACGACCTCCTCGTCTTTCA
>MAVP01000019.1 GCA_001751075.1 Desulfobacterales bacterium S7086C20
TATTTGTTCAACTCAGCCTTTGCAAAGTCACTCGCTGCAAAATTCTCACCCAGGCTGTTAAGGCACTTGGCCTTAAAGAGTAGAAACCAGGCGCCTACCGGACCGTAGCCATCCTTGAACCGCGCCGGGGTGAACCGGTTTTCAAACATGGTCAGTTCGGCGCCAACTTCGGCAGCCATGGAATACGTGGAACCGGAATTCCATACGGGATACCAGGCGCGTCCTTTGCCCTCGCCCTGGCAACGAGGCATGTAGATGTTCACAGCGCCGCCACAGGCAACCATCATGGCCTTGCACTTGATAATATATACCTTGTTTTCGCGGACACTGAAGCCTACAGCGCCTGCAACGGTGTTTTCCTTGTTGGCATCCAAGAGAAGCTTTACGATAAAGACCCTTTCCAGGATGTTTTCTTCACCCAGGGCCTTCTTGGCGGCCTCCGCCACGATGCACTTGTAGGACTCGCCGTTGATCATGATCTGCCATTTACCTGTACGAACAGGTTGAGCCCCTTCTTTCAAGGTACCCATCTCCTGACCTTTGGCGCCGTTCAGGGTCTTGCCGTCTGCGTCTTTTTTCCAGATAGGAAGTCCCCATTCCTCAAAGAGGTGGACGGAATCGTCCACATGGCGACCCACATCATAGACCAGGTCGTCACGGGTAATGCCCATGAGGTCATTTCTAACCATCCGGACATAGTCCTCAATGGGGTTTTCGCCGATATACGTATTGATGGCGGAAAGCCCCTGGGCCACAGCGCCGCTTCGCTCCATGGCTGCCTTGTCAACCAGAAGAACTTTTTTGTCTCCGGACCACTTCTTTACCTCAAAGGCGGATCCGCAGGCGGCCATACCACCGCCGACAATTAAAATATCGACGTCTCGCTCTTCGACCTCTGGGTCCTTTACCGCGAGAAGTTCTGCAGTCGGTTTATTCGGTAATGCCATATCAGTACCTCCTTAAATATTATATTCCATCTTCAGATAAAATCTCTACCGGCATGCCTTTAGACCTGAGGCGTAGGCATGGCCTTGCCGTCGGCTTCCTCGGTGGAGAGCTGCTGGCTGTTAATGTCGTTGCCTTTCAGGTCTTCATAGGCGTTGGCCTCCCCCTCAGCCGTTGTCCGGATGGGGAACTTGAAGCGCTTGATCAGGCCGTTTCTGAACTTACACGTCCACATAACGTCCTCGGTACCTCTCATGGGCATAATACTTGAACCGAGGGGCACAAAGTCGGAATACCCTCTAACCTCGATGGCCTGGGTAGGGCAGATCTTTACACAGGAGAAGCACTCCCAGCACTGATCCGGCTCTTGGTTATAGGCTTTCATAGACTCTGTTTCCAAGACCATCAAGTCGTTGGGGCAGATGTACATGCAGGCAGTCTTTTCTCCGCCCTTGCAGCCATCACATTTTTCAGTAATTACAAAACTTGGCATTGATTTACCTCCTAAATGCGTATTTTGACTAATCTTTACAGAGATTCCCACCACATAGACTACTATGGTTCAAAATCCCCATCCAATACAAAAACCTGATCTTTACATCCCTCCTTTCATAGTAATGTGTTCAGCCAGACTCCGCCACTTTAAAGTGGTCTGATAGCTCGACCACACGGCACCGCCAGCGAAAAGCACCACACGAACTCCACAATATTGTTTTTACGATCCCGCTGGTAACGATATTTCATTTCCATACAAGTAATTAAGATAAAGGTGCCGCCACAGGCCAAACCTTATAACAATAACGCTGCATTGTTGTTGTCAGCGTCTTTGCCGCACAGTCAAAACAAAACTCACAACTGCTTCCATACACCCAGCCAGACCACAAGGTGTGGGAAGATTTCACAAAGAAATTCAAGCGATTATAGAACCCCCCAGAGAACGACAACTCATTATCATTATAGGAAAGTCTTGTCAAGGCCTTTTTCGGGATTTCAGTGTACCTTTGTCAGTTGCCAGTTGCCATTGACTTTATGTTCAGCCGGGTGATACACGGAACCTAAGTTTTTAAACAATACGCGGCCACCAGGAGGACGCATGGAATCATTTCAAGAACTTCATAGGGATGACACCTTTTGTTTTTTCTGCCATCCGGGCATTGCTTGTTTTAACAACTGTTGCGGTGATCTGAATCAATTCCTAAGCCCTTATGACATCTTGCGTTTAAAAAACAGGCTCAAGCTTTCCTCGCAACAGTTTTTAGAAAAATTTACTGAATGTCATATAGGACCTCGCACCGGGCTTCCGGTTGTTTCTCTTAAAATGTCCGCAAATAACGGCCTGAAATGCCCCTTTGTAAATCGAACAGGCTGCACTGTCTACGAGGATCGCCCGGGGGCCTGCCGCACATATCCCCTTGGCCGCATCGCTGCCAGAAAACCTGGTGAAAAAGAGTGCAAGGAGTCATACTTTCTCATAAGGGAGCCCCACTGCCTTGGTTTTAGCGAGGAAACAAAATGGACCATAAATGAATGGAAAAAAAGTCAAGCGCTGGAAACATATAATCGGATGAACGATTTGATGATGGATATTGTAGGATTAAAAAATCGCAGTACAAAGGGGCGACTCAGCGAGGAAGAGATAGATCTTTTCTGCATGGCCTGTTACGATCTGGACAGATTCAAGGATTTTGTGTTTAAAAAAAGACTCTGGGAAAATTCTTGTGTTTCCAACGACTTGGGTGAACTTGAGCTTAAGGATGATATAGCTCTAATGCGTTTTGGTATTGAGTGGATAAAGGGAAGGCTTTTCGGAAATGCCGAGTAGACTGACAAAAATTTAAACTCCATTTTCGTAGTTTTTCAGATCAAGTAAACGAGATCTTAGATGACACTAAATGGCAAGGTGGCCCTAGTCTTGGGCGCTATCAAAGGAATTGGCAAGGAGATCGGCCTGGCTCTGGCCAAAGAGGGCGCAAAAATTGCCCTCAATTATTATGACTGGGAAGAATCCTTGGGCCGGATGCAAGACGATTTCAAGGCAGCAGGAACAGATCATCTTGTTATAAAAACCGATCTCCGTGACACGGAGGCAATCCCCCGCCTGATTGAAAAGGTCATAGACAAATTCGGTCGGCTCGATATTCTCATAAATAACATTGAACGCGGGGGATGGCCTGTTGTCCATGGAGCATACACCCACAAACAATGGGATCTTGAAATAGCCACTACACTCCGGGCAAAATGGTGGACATACACCTGGGCCTTGCCACACTTAAAGGCTTCCGGCGACGGCGCTGTCATCAATATTTCTTCGATTGCAGGGCTCATCGGCAGGGCTGGACCCGCCGGAAGGATTTTTAACGACGGTTACTCGGCCGCCAATCGAGCCGTGTCATCCTTTACCGAAACGTGGGCCCGAGAAGCAGCCCCGGAAGTGCGGGTTAACGAGCTAATGCTGGGTATTATCGAAACCAGGCATGGCCCACAAACCCGAGGATGGGGTCTCCTGACGGAAAGTCAGCGCCGTGAGATCTTTGACCATACTCCCCTGAAACGCATAGGCAGCATAGAAGATGTAGTGAAATCGGCACTTTTCATTATTAAAGACGCCCCATTTATGACAGGTGCCGTTGTCAGAATAGATGGTGGCTACATACTGGGCGGAGAATATTCGGAACCGATACCAAAAGGGGTTGTTGAATAAGGGCTCGCTCAAAAACAAGTTCGCAGAATTCGCGTTCAGATTGGGGTTGGATTTGTTCGATCCGATTGAGCAAAATCGCAGGAATAGCAGGCTATTTCGAGGATTTTGCGAATGAGAATCGGGCAAAGACAGCCTGAAGCTGAGATGCGAAAATGTTAAGTTATTTTTGAGCGAGCCCTAAGCCCGACCGATGACCGAACACAACATATTGCGTTTTTTTTTCACTATTCCACAATATATGCTTGACACCCTGGGGTTGAACTATTAAGTTGGATATGCGGTGATTAATATTACCGTGGCAAGATGTTCGGCTCTGGGGCCCCTCCTTTTTGTCCTCCAGAAAACATAGGCACGCTTGTGCAACAAAAATTACAACACCCCAGAGCCGAACTGCTAAACCGCCCATTTTGGAATGAAGTGCAAGATATGTTCTTCGACTTCACTAAATTCCTTGGCCTCTATTTCATTCTCTACGTCTTCAGCATAAAACCAGCAGATTGCATATCCCCTTTGATTGTACACATTAAAGATACGCTTTCCATCTTCGGAAGGATGCTCCATCTCTACCACGTCAGATACTATCTTCTTCGCCTCTTCATAGGGAATGAATTCTGTTTCACTCATAAGTGTTTCCTTATCAAACCAATGGTGTTGGAAAAAATATCTCCTCATAAAGGTTCAGGGCATAACGGTCAGTAATGCTTGCAACAAAATCACAAACCCTTCGTTCTTGATCTGTATCAGGCGAAAAGCCCCCCATTTCCATTTTTTCAAGTTCCTTTTCAAAGACCTCATGATTCTCAAGAAGATAGTAATAGAGTTCGGAAAGAATCTTCTTTGCCTTGAGAAACTCACCATGGACCTGAGCAGATCTGTAAACATTATCGTAAAGAAACTGCCTGAGCCTTGCCATTGCCTCAGAAACAGACTTGCTCAAACCAAGGCAGATCTGTCCCCGTTCAAACGTACTTGATGCTATCAGATCACTTATCATGGTCCTTATACGTTCGGAATGGGAACACCCCAACACTTCTACGCACTGTTCTGGAACCTGTTCCGTACAAACAACACGGCTGCGGATGGCATCATCTAAATCATGGTTCAGGTAGGCCATAATATCGGCAAACCGTACTACCCTGCCCTCGATGGTAATGGGCATCTCGTTAGAATCCTCAGGCAAAACCGCCCCGTAGCCCTTGGAGTGTCTAAGGATACCATCCAGGACCTCGAAGCTCAGGTTCAATCCTTTGCCATGCTTTTCTAGGACATCGACAACCCGCACACTTTGTTCCGGATGGGAAAAGTCCTCTTTATAGATCTCTTGAAGGATGACCTCACCACCGTGTCCAAATGGGGTATGCCCAAGATCGTGACCAAGCGCTATTGCTTCGGTTAAGTCTTCATTTAGTTTCAGTGCACGGGCAATTGTACGAGCAATCTCAGAAACTTCCAACGTATGTGTGAGCCTTGTACGGTAATGATCCCCCAGTGGAGACAAAAAAACCTGTGTCTTATGCTTGAGGCGTCTAAAGGCATTGGAATAAACGATCCGGTCACGGTCCTTTTGAAACTCCGTTCGAACAAGGCACGGTTCTTCACGGATCTTCCTGCCCCGAGACTCACTGCTTAGAGACGCGCAGGGAGAGAGGTATTCCTTTTCCCACTTTTCTATCTCCTGCCGTACGGATGCAACCTTTTGCAGCGACGACAGCCTATTCAAGGCACCAGAACCTCGCATCTATTCTAACACCCCCCAAAACCCGAGTGAACCTGGAGCATACAACAACCCAAAGAAAAATATTTATGGCATAACGAGGGCAATCTGTAAAGCTATATTGAGCCCTGCTCTCAAATGCTGTATGATGTAAAAAGGAGGAATATCCGAATGGACTATGAGTTCTTTATGCATAAGGCCTTGAAAGAAGCCGGACAAGCCCTTGCTGCCGGAGAGTTTCCCGTTGGTTGTGTAATAGTCTATGATAACGAAGTTGTTGTTACCGGATCACGACATCACAGCACGCCCGAATGCTACAACGAGCTTGACCATGCTGAAATGTTGGCCTTGAGGCGGTTAGTCAAGACTGGATCAAACATTGTAAGGAAAAAGGCCTATGTCTTTACCACGCTGGAACCATGCCTCATGTGCTATTCGGCGCTCATTATCAATGACATAAGGACTATCGTGTATGCCTACGAAGATGTCCTGGGGGGCGGCACAGATGTGGACCTAAAAGTCCTCAAACCTTTTTATACGGCCATCAATGCAGAGATAATACCAGGTATCCTGAGACAGGAAAGTATTAAGCTTTTCAAAACATTCTTTTCCAATCCCAACAACAATTACCTCAAAGAAACTGCGCTTGCAAAACATGTACGAAACGCATTGGGACCTGAAAACCTCTAACGTCGCAATTTAAGATATTGACTCTTCATCCCCCAAAGAAAGAACTTTAGCCATTCAAAACCAAATCTCAACAATGCCTCTTCATCCGCACTAATCCTCTTCAGAATTTCCCTTTTGACCTTGTACCTTTTTAGAAAAGTACTCTGAAATACAAAGTCATGAAAACTGTCCATGTTGTACGTAGCCATCAAGCTCATCTTCCCTTTGGGCCCAGACGGTCCTTCCAAACCCCAAGGATCAGACTGGAACATGGCCTTTACCTCTGACCACCTGGCAGTCATTTTGTGATAGGTGACTGCTCCTTGATCTTCTGACCAGCTTTCGGTAGTCCATTGTCTTGCTTCGTGTTGTCCCAGACAGAAATCAGGTGGTTTGAAAAAATATATGTCAGTAGACTTTCCTTTCGGCCCATTAAACATGATACCTTGTTCGAGGGGAAAGGTACGACAGGTATCGGGTCGATCCTCGTATACGATGCATCCGGATTTGTTCAGAAAAGGGCATGTCCTGTCATCATCAGCCATTCGGAGTAACAAGTCTGGAAAATAATTCCCCTCCCGCATGACCATATCCACATAGTCTTGCAAGAATCGTTCAGATGAAATCTCAAGCCGATTCTTCAGGCGTAGAACATCATAGGGATATAAGAACAAATTCAGGTTTCGGCAACATTCTGTAAAACAGCTCAGGCCATCGTGACAGCTAAACGGAAAGGCTTCCCCATCCCGGAGCCTCTTGGCCAACACCACATCCTCCTCATTCTTGTCTATGTATTTCATTGCTTGTTTGACCCTTCGGTGATAATGACGGGCAGGCGCTTGCGCAATTAAATATGATGTTAACTTCTCATTAATTTTTATGCAAGATTCAGGTAAAATAACGAGGTCTATTATGGAAAAAACTGTCGCCTTTCAAAAAAATGCAAGGAACATTTTTTTTCACATATTGACACGATGTAACTTGAGATGCAAGCACTGTTACGTCAATCCGAAAGAGCATGGAAAAGAAACGCTCCAGGCCAGGACAATACAGTGGTGGCTAAAAGAACTGGCGCATAGCCGGAAGAAGACAAACCTCATCTTTATAGGTGGCGAACCCACGCTTCATCCTAAGCTTCCTTCCCTTATCAGGGCCGCAAGAAAAGCAGGGTATTCCTCAATCACCGTGGACACAAACGGTTTCTTTTTCAATCAGATCTTAGAAAAGGTTTCTCCCAATGAGCTTGATTACTTTAGTGTCGGCCTGGACGGGTCATGCAAAGAAGTCAATGACCGCATTCGCGGAAAAGGCTCTTACGACAAGTGTGTTTCAGGTATCGAAACAGCCCTTAAAAAGGGATTTAAGACAAGCCTGATCTATACAGTAAGCCGGTGGAATATTAATGACTTGAAGAACATGCCAAACCTGTTAAAGACAATGGGAATCGACAGGCTCTTCATTCAGGTAGTAGGCATAAGGGGGAGATCTGCACAAGGCTCGGGAGATAATCTGCAACTAACACGGAAACAATGGGGCTCTAGGGTGCCTCGCATAGCAGCCCGAGCTGCACAGATGGGCATCCACGTGATCTATCCCAAGGTCTTCTTGAACAGAGCAGAACCTTTTGAATGTGCCGGTCTGGTAGCCGAAAACTACTTCATCTTCCCAAACGGAAGGGTTTACCAATGCCCTGTGTGTGAGGATTTTCCATTACACTCTTTCGCCTTCAAGAAAGGCAAGCTCATAGAGCAGCCCCCAATAAATGAAAAGGATCTGTTTCAGCTCTCTATCCCGGAAGGCTGTGTAATGAACAAACTCATACAGCCCGGAAACCTAGACTACGACAAGCACGGAAAACCAAAGTACAAGATTGCATGTTGTTTACTTAAAGAAGAATTGAAACCATGAGGTGAAAATGCAGGAAAAATCGAGCCCCCACGAAATGATCACAGATTTTGTTACCCAGAAGGAAGTCCCCAATATTGGTGTGGAAGAAAACAGACAGGCCGTCGAAAAGCTCCTGGTCGAATCGAAGGGTTACACAAGGGGTGACATCGAAGTGGATGCCACAATTGAGTTTGACATGTCAGATGAGCGCTTTCGTTCCGATGTGGACCTCGTAGTCAGCGTCAACGGCAAGAGGTTCATGGTCATAAAATGCGCCCCCGGTTCTTTGGGTTCCAGACACCGAGAAACCTTGGCCGCAGCCAGATTGCTCGATGACTACCAGATCCCTTTGTGTGTGGTGACCGATGGAAAGGATGCAGACATCTTGGACTCTGTAACCGGAGATCTGATCCGCCAAGGAATCGAGGGCATACCTTCCAGACAAGAGGCAGTCCGGCATATGGAAGATGTCCGACTTGAGCCTTACCCGGAGAATAAGGTGGAAAGGGAGAGAATCATATTCCGGTCATATGACGACATGAACGTAAATGTTCAAAGAAAGCTAAAGAACCCGAAAGCTTGTTCTCAATAACCACCGGCATGGAAGATTATCCAAGATTTTTCCCGCAGTGCTTGCACACCACCGCCCTGGCCTTGATGATTTCGGCACAAAACGGACACTCCCTCGTGTAATTGCGTTCGTGTATGGCCTCAATGGCTGTCTCTGCCTTTTCCCTTACTGCATTGTCTTGAAACGCCTTGTTTCTGATCGGTTCTATGGCATCCAGCGTGCCAATTTTCCCCATGAGTTCAGCCGCCCTACAAGCAACTTCCGGCAATGTATCATCCGCCACGAGGGCTTTGAGAATGGCGTCGGCATCGCCATCGCCAAAAAGGCCTTCCAGTTGTTTAAGACCCTTTTCGCGAGTCTCTTCTCGAGCCTTCTCTTCGGCCCGAAATTCTTCGTCCACAATGGAACCCGTCCCCCCTTCTGTGCCGAACACAGTCATGCAGTCCATTACCCCTGACTGCGATGTGGGATCGCATATACATCGGTAGGAAGCATGCCTGGCATAATTGTCCATGATGCTCTTCCATCCGTTCACATATAGAGAGCAATCATCATTAAAACAAACATACAAAAAAGGAGTGCCCCACCCTAATCCATCGGCAAAGCTCGCTGGAGGACATTCCCATATAACCATTGTCACACCACAGTGGGGACATTGTGGTTTTTCTTGGCTTATAATCTTATTGTATACATCTTCTTTTGTAAGAATCGCCATTATAACCTCCAAAGTCGTCTATATCTGAGTAAACATAATACTATGGCTTAAAATGTCAATCTATTCTATTGACATCAATCTATTGCATGGTAATAGTCGAGAGGAAAACGGTTCAATATTATGGATAGAAACTTGAAAGGAAAGGAAATGACTGATCAGTGCGTCACTTCTCAAGACGGTATAGAACCAAGAAAGTACAAATTAGATAGTAAATTCAACTTTTCCTGTAATAAGGGGATGAAATGTTACACTCATTGTTGCAGCGCCATCAACATTATCCTAACACCATATGATATTGTCCGGATGAAAAACAGGCTTAAACTTTCATGTGATCAGTTCCTTGCCATATATACCAAACCGGAATTATTAGAGAGAACAAAGCTGCCAGTAGCCACCCTGAAGATGGTCGATGATGAGAAAGAAAGCTGTCCCTTTGTTACCCCTGAAGGATGTGCTATTTATGAAGATCGGCCCCTTTCATGCCGTTACTACCCATTAGGCACAGCCGCCTTTAGAGAACAAGAGATTGAACCGACAGGTGAGGACTTCTATTTCATGGTACGCGAAGCCCACTGCCTTGGATTTGAATCAGACCAGCAATGGACGGTAAGCCAGTGGAGAAAAGATCAAGGCGTTGAGGCCTACGATGAAATCAACGAGGGCTGGATGGAACTTATGCTGAGGAAGAAATCCTTCGGATTCGAGGCAGAACTAAGTGAACAAAGCCGGGGAATGTTCTTCATGGTAAGCACCAACGTTGACCGGCTCAAGCGCTTTATATTTGAAAGCAGCTTCCTTGATAAATACGATGTTGACAAGGCAGTTCTGGAAAGAATCAAAACGGATGAGACAGCTTTGCTCAAGTTTGGATTCGACTGGCTCCAAAGCGCACTTTTTGGCTCTGATAAAGTGAAGTTGAAAGACGAGGCGCTAAAGGCCCATAAAGAAAAAGGTTGAACACGAGACAAAGAAAACAAAAAAAGGCGGGAAAATCCCCACAATAGCAGTAGATTGGAAGACATAAGATTTGTTGTAACCGTTTTTTTATTAACTTTCCACAACCCAAGGCCTGGGGTCAAACCTTGATTTGTGCTTTTATTGTCTGATATTTCCTATCCAGCCCTTTATCTTTATCAAGCCTGCGCCTGATTTCGCTGATCCTCCTGCTGACATTTGAATAACTTATGCCTAAAAGCGAACCGATTTGCCTGTTGACAAACCTTCCGCTTTCCCACAGCAGGTAAATCAAAAGATCTCGCTGCTCCCTTTCATTGGACGAAATCCGCCTTGATTTACATACACTATCAAGATCAATATGCAATGCTTCAGAAGCACTCTGAAGGACCTTCTGAGGATCAACATCTCGAAACACTCTGTTGTGCTGGGGTAACTCAACATTTTTTTGTTTTAACAAAAAGCGCGCTTTCAAGTCGTTTAAAAAATCTTCAGAACCATAAACAAGGCCATGCTTGACGTCTTCCCAGATACTACTGCTTTCATCTGCGTATTGCTTGACTTTTTTCCGATAGGCCTGGTTTTTGTCTTTCCCGCTCACTTGATTCAGAATCAGATTTGTTCTCAACCAAGAGGGGGCTTTTTTGTTTAGGAGTGATGACGGCAAGTCAAAGGGTAGAAATTGGCGAAGGGCTGAACATATCGCTTACAGAGAGGGCAGTCGGAAAAGGGCGATCATGAGTTCTACACCCACAACCGCCCCTAGAAAGGAGGAGGTTTCTTCCTTGCTGGCAGCACCGAGGCCGGGGTCGGTAGTCTCATCCTATAATGTCATATAGTTGCGGTGAGAGCAGTGTGTGACCACCGGTCCCAGAAATCTGCCTTACCATAAAGTTAAGCACTAACTATACGGCATTACAATGGGGTAAAGGGTGTATATGGTAGTGAGAGGAACTGTATTTTTCTGTGTGATGCAAGGTAGGACAAAGGAAAGGGCCGGGGGCATATCGAAATTGCTGTTTCCCACCAAAGAGCAGCAGAAATTATAAAAAAGCAAAACGCCGGAGAGGAGAGAGGGACGCTCTTTTAATATTGAATAACTCAATCTGTCAGTAAATATTTACAGAAGACTTCTTGCTTTTACTTTTCGAGCCTGCCGTCCCCTTGAAAAAACCTCATCCGGTTACAGTTAAAAGACGCAGCATTTTCAATACTTGTTTTTTTCCACTTCACAAGCATCTTGAGAAAAATCTTGAAAGTGTGACCGCCCAATATTTCGTGCAATGCTCACCACCTACGGGAACTTACTTTCCTGCTTGAGCAGCAGGATCAAGCATGGGCAAAAAATACCGCGATCTTATTGCCGAAGGGGGGGCAGTTGAACCCTGAACCTGTGAATGCTTACAACTTATTTTTTACGTGCCTCTTAACTAAGCTTACCCATCTGCTCAACCAGCTTTTTAACGTCCTCCGTTTGATCCTTGTGTACTACCAATATCCCGCCGCCTGCCCGTACAACAACCAGGTCTTCAACTCCAACAAGCATGACAGTGTCTTGAGGGTCTTCACAGAAGATCACATTGTTTTTTGCATCCAGTGTCATGACATTGCCTCTGGAGCAGTTTCCCCTCTTGTCCTTGGGAAGGTAGTTTTCCAGCGAGAGCCAGCCGCCAACATCGTCCCATGAAAACCTGGAAGCCACACAGCAAACATTGTCGGCCTTTTCCATAACCCCGAAATCGATCGATACACGAGGGATGGATTCGAATGCACCCTTGAGGGCATCATACCATTGAGGCGTTTTGTCGTAATCGGCAGCACGTGTAATGGCCTCAAAATGGCTCGGCAAGTGTGTGTCCAGCTCTTTTAAGATCACATCCGTACTCCAGACAAACATGCCGGAGTTCCAATAAAACCTCCCGGATTCCAAATATTCCCGGGCGATCTGAACATCCGGTTTCTCTTTAAAACGGAGAAGATGAAAGTGTTCAATATCTCCATCACTATTAATTTTTTCGCCACGTTCCAGGTAGCCATAACCGGTAGCAGGATAAGTCGGCTCTATGCCGAAAGTATAAAGCCCGCCTCTTTCGGCCGCCCCACCGATCGCCGAAAGCAATGTTTTTTGAAACAAGGAAACAGGCTCTATAACATGATCCGCCGTTAGAATAACCATGATCGGATTTCCAAAACGCTTCCGGCACAATGCCGCAGCAAGCGCTATGGCGGCAGCCGTATCCCGCCTCATCGGTTCACCTATTATATTCTCACGAGGAATCTCCGGGAGTTGTTCCCATATTTTTGAAACAAAGGCAGTATTTGTAAGCACCATAACCCGCTCAGGAGGCACAAGACCACAGATACGATCATAGCTTTTTTGCAGTAGACTCCGATCACCAAAGAAATTCAGGAACTGTTTCGGCCTTTCCTCTGTACTAAGCGGCCAAAACCTAGTCCCCACTCCCCCGGCCATGATAACAACAACAAGATCCAGTTCATCCTTTGTCACGTTTGAGCCTCCTTACACCTCCCACATCTTAGGTTCTTCCAAAATCATCTTCCAACCTCTCAATATCATCTTCCCCAAAATAGTCACCCGTCTGCACCTCGATAAAGGCCATATCTTCAGTGCCGGGATTGCCAATCCTATGGGTAGCACCCCTGGGGATATCTATTGACTGCGCAGCCACAACCGGAATTTCCTCGTCATCTCTTGTCACAATCGCCTCACCACACATAATATACCAGTGTTCCGCCCGACGCTGGTGCCGCTGCAGGCTCAACCGCTTGCCGGGGTAGACCACGATTCTTTTCACTTTGTGGTCTGGTTCATCGGCATAAACCTGATAGTAACCCCACGGACGATGATCCTCTTCAATTACATTGCTAACCACCATATCACCCCCTTGATATGCCTCAAATTGATCTGCCTCAAACAACCGATAATATAACTCCGACCCTTTGGACCATTTTTAGACTACCATAAACCCCCTTACTGCATCAAGAACCATATCCGCCGATACCCCACTCAAGCATTGAGGATCATCGCAGTTATCCTTTGAAATCTCAAAACAGGGGGGACAATCTTGCGTTCCCCTCAGGAGCTTAACACTGTCACCCATCGGCGCCCATCTCTTTGGACTGGAAGGTCCAAAAATGGCCACTGTAGCAACACCCAAGTAGGCAGCAAGGTGTGTCAACCCCGAATCATTGCCAATAAAAAACGAGGATGCCTTCATCAAGGTTAGGACTTCACTCAAATCCTGCGTGTGACAGTACAAATAATCCCTTCTGTGTCCGGCATGATTACCCTGCAGTAAATTGTTCCCCAATCCAACACCCTGACCCAGAGGAAGCTTGCCCTTTGAAGCCCTTTTTTTAATAGACATCAGCAAATCTGCCTCCGCCGGTCCGACAAGAAAGATCACTTGTATAGAGTCCCTTTTATTCAGTGCTCCGGCAACTTCAAGAAACCCTTTAAAAGGCCAACGTTTCCTCTTGCTCCCTGCGCCTGGGTGGATGATGACTAGGCTGTTTTGTTGCGGACTTTTTACGAGTCCATCAGTATTGCGTTTTCCCAATGGAAAACTGGGGACAGGCCCTGGCTTCCGGCAAATATTGCCTACGTCTTTTAACAACCCATGGAAAACGAACTGTCTTAGGATATGTCTGCCTATATGCCCTTGGGCTTCTACCGGGGGGCGAGGTGTTATCTTATAAGTTGTGCCACGATGATTTTTTGAGATGTTATCTGCAATCTCATCTGAAAAGCCAATAAAGATGACAGTATCATAGGAGTTGATGAAAGCCGTCATATCATGGTTTATACCTGCTGAAAACAGGCCACAGAAACGGCCCTTTTCCACCGGAAAATGTCTTTCCACCACATTGAGCTCGAAAGCAAGCCTTCCGATCTGATTTGCACACAAAATGCTTAGATCTATATCCCGTTGTTGTTTCAACTGCACAAGAGCCGGAAAGCTGAGGATGACATCCCCGAGGGCTCCCTGATGAATGACTAGGATATCTTCACGCATAATCTATCGCATACCATATATCAAAAAATTAAGAACCTCATAAAAACCCGCAATTTGCCTTCCCACATCATGTTGTAGATGATACGTACACTGTGGCTATGGGAAAAGAAACCTCAATAAACACAAGTGCCGGCATTTCTGCTGTCGATTATATGCTGGCACTTATTTCCGGCCTTCTACTAACAGCCTCTTTCCCAAAACTTAATTGGAATTATTTTGCCTGGATCGCCTTTGTTCCCCTTTTTTGTTCGATCAGGAATAAACAGAGTGGTCCAAGTTTCAAGCTCGGCTTTCTTGCCGGCATGGCCCATTATGTTACCCTCCTGTATTGGATCGCCGGAGTCATGAAAACCTATGGCCATTTGCCCACACCAGTAAGTTGGAGCATACTCCTTTTGCTCGTCATATATCTTAGCCTTTACATAGCGAGCTTTGCCGCTCTTGTAAGCTCCATAATAAACCAGCCAAACCGTTCGCCGATGTGGATATGGCTAGCCCCGTTCTTGTGGGTAGGGCTGGAATATATCAGGGCTACCTTCTTATCCGGTTTCCCCTGGGAAAATCTGGGATACTCTCAATATAACTTGTTGCCACTTATTCAGATTTCAGATATGTTTGGTGTATATGGATTGTCGGCACTGATTATAGCCGCAAATCTGGTGCTCTTTAACATATGGAATGACTTTAGTGAGAAACGGACTATCCCGTGGAAGCCAATAGTGCTCCTTGGTTTTCTGATAGTCGGCTCTCTTTCTTATGGTACTTGGCGCATAAAACAGGTGGGAATAACTACCAAGATCGCACCAAAACAAACTGTTGCCTTGATACAGGGCAATATTGATCAGTCTAAGAAGTGGGTCGAGTCTTTTCAGGGACAAACCGTAAAACGATACAAGGACCTAACCGGCAGGGCATTGAAAAACTATCCGGATATCGTGGTTTGGCCGGAAACGGCGTTGCCGTTCTATTTTTTGGATGATCAATTCATGACAAAGCAGGTTGTTGAGTTTATTCGCACCACCAAAAGCCATTTCGTCATAGGAAGTCCTTCTTTCCGTAAGGAAAAAAAACGGGTACACTATTATAATAGCGCCTACCTCCTTGGACCTGCCGGCAACGTTTTGGGGAAATATGATAAGGTCCATCTCGTGCCTTATGGAGAGTACATTCCATTTAAAAGATTCTTCCCTTTCCTGGGAAAGATCGTCGAAAGTGTTGGGAACTTTGAATCCGGGAAGAAGGGGCAGGTGCTATCCATGAATTCCGGGCAGGTGGGTATTTTGATTTGTTTCGAAGTAATCTTTCCTGAACTTGCCAGGACCATGACTCAAAATGGCGCCCAATTTCTGGTAAACATTACCAACGATGCCTGGTTCGGCACCTCGAGTGCCCCTTACCAGCATCTTTCTATGGCAGTATTTAGAGCAATCGAAACCCGTCGCGCTGTTGCCAGGGCAGCAAATACGGGAATTAGCGCCTTTATTGGCCCTACAGGAAGAGTTTTTAGTCAGACCCCATTGTTCAAAAAGGCAATTTGCTCACACTCACTGCCATTGATGAATCAAAGGACTTTTTATGTCAGCTATGGCTATCTTTTTGCGAGACTTTGCGCAATAATGCTTTTTCTGTATGTTGGGTGGTGCCTTTACACCGGTCATTTTCGGAACAACAAAGATGTATCCTTAAAAAGTTAAGTTTCAGACGGTTTCGTAAAAAGTTCGGGATCAAGGCTTGCGAATCCCGAGGAATGAGGCGTACTTATAGTACGCCGCAGTGACGAGGGATGAAGCGTAACGCAGATATTGGACTTTTTATGAAACCGTCAACAAAGGAGGTCTACTATGTCACTAGAACTAAAAAACAAGATTGAATCCCTTCAAGTCAGACTAGAAGAACTCAGGGGTTATCTTTGACATAGACGACAAAACAAAACGACTCAATGAAATTGAGGCTATAATATCAAAAAGCGGTTTCTGGGATACCCCTGAAAATACAACGGACATCTTGAGGGAAAGGACCACACTTTCCGATACCGTTCAACAATGGCGCAGTCTCTTCAATCAACTTGAGGATGCTGCGGTGCTTCTAGGTCTAGCCACGGAAGAGGGTGATGAGGCAACTATCAAAGAAGTAACCGGATCTGTTCAAAGGGCGGAAGATGCTACTGACAATATGGCTTTGGCCAGGATGCTGAACGGGAAAAATGACAACAGCAACGCGATTTTGTCCATTAATGCAGGCGCAGGAGGAACGGACGCACAGGACTGGGTTGACATGCTGTTTCGCATGTACGTCCGGTGGACTGAACGAAAAGGCTTTAAGGTCAACATTGTCGATTACCAGCCTGGAGATGAAGCTGGGATAAAGAGTGTCACATTTATCGCCGGTGGTTCTTACGCTTACGGCTATTTAAGGGGTGAAATTGGCATTCACAGGCTGGTACGACTCTCCCCTTTTGACACCAATCATAAGAGGCACACATCTTTTGCTTCTGTCGCAGTCTATCCCGAGGTAAACGAAGAGGTATTTATCGATATAGACGAAAAAGACCTGCATGTCGAAACATTCCGCGCCAGTGGAGCCGGCGGTCAGCACGTAAACAAAACCAGCTCCGCCGTGCGCCTTGTACACTTGCCTACTAACATTACCGTACAGTGCCAACAAGAACCTTCGCAACACCGGAACAAGGCCATTGCTCTGAAGGTGTTAAAATCCCGCCTCTACAAACTGGAGGAGGAAAAAAGGGCTGAAGAAAAACAGGCGGATTACGATAAAAAAGGAGAAATCGCCTGGGGCGGCCAGATCAGATCGTACACGCTTCATCCTTATCAGATGGTTAAGGATCATCGCATCAATCTTGAAGTTGGCAATGTTAATGACGTTCTAGACGGAAACCTGGATCCTTTCATTGAAGGGGTCCTACTAGCAACTGATTAGTGAAAGGAGATCGTCATGACCAAAATACTGGTTGTCGATGACGAAAAAAGTATCAGGGCGCTTTGTGCCGAAGAATTGGGCGAGGAAGGTTACGAGGTTATCACAACAGGGGAGTGCAATAAAGCCCTAGAACTTATCTCCTCAGAACACCCCTCTGCCGTGATACTCGACATCAGAATGGATGATTGCGACGGACTCGATTTTCTCCAGGAACTGCGAAATGCATATCCTGACCTGCCGATCATTCTAAATACTGCCTATGACTCGTACAGAGAAGACGTCAAATCAGTAGCTGCTGACTACTACGTTGTTAAATCGTATGACCTATCGGAACTTAAGACCAAACTTGCATCCCTAATCAAAAAATAAGGCCGACGATGAAAGCTATTTTTAGATACAATGTCCTTGCCAGAGTCCCCGAACGATTGAAGCCCCTTGAAAAGATAGCTCATAACTTATGGTTTAGCTGGCACCATGATATTGAGCATCTGTTCAGGCGTATGGATAAGCATTTGTGGGATTCGTCTAAACATAATCCGGTCTACATGCTTGGAAATATTAGCCAAGAGCGCCTGGAACAGCTGGCCGAAGACACCGATTTTCTGGCCCGAATGGACCGCGCTTATGAACAATTTGAAGGATACCTGTCAGTTAAATCACCATATCAAGCAGATACTAATCACTGCTGTGTGGCATACTTTTCTGCAGAGTTTGGGATTGCCGAGTGTTTGCCTATTTATTCAGGAGGCCTAGGTATCCTTGCGGGAGATCACCTAAAGTCTGCCAGCGACCTGAATCTTCCTGTTATAGGGATTGGCCTTTTTTACCACGAAGGTTTTTTTCAACAATACTTAAATGCCGACGGATGGCAACAGGAAGCCTATCCTGAAAATGACATTTCTACCATGCCGCTGAGGCTGATGGAGGATGCAAACGGCCAACCGGTAACAATAGAAGTAGAAATACGAAACGAGGTAGTCAAGATTCAAATATGGCAGTTGATGGTAGGACGAATCCCATTGTACCTGCTCGACACGAATTTAAAGGAAAACCGTACTGAACATCGCCATATCACGGCCAGGCTATATGGCGGGGATTGGGACATGCGGGTCCAGCAAGAAATCGTACTGGGCATTGGCGGTGTGCGAGCACTCAAAGCATTGGGAATAAACCCCTCTGTATTCCACATGAATGAAGGCCACTCCGCTTTTTCTGCCTTGGAACGTATCCGAATCCTGAAGGTTGAAGGTGGTCTATCATTCGACGCGGCAAGAGAGTTTGTGGTAGCCACGAATGCCTTTACTACTCATACACCTGTGCCGGCAGGAAACGATATGTTCTCACCGGGGATTATCCATACATATTTCGAGCAATATGTGCACTCACTTGGAATCGCCTTCAAGGTCTTTTTGGGGTTCGGCAGGCAAAACCCTTTTAACGAAGAAGAAACGTTTTCTATGACAGTGCTGGCCTTGAGGCTCTCGTCTCATGCCAATGCCGTAAGCCGACTCCATACCACAGTATCCCGAAGGATGTGGCATAGGATCTGGCCAAAAAATCCCATGGAAGACATCCCCATCCATCCAATTACAAACGGAATTCACGTTCCATCGTGGATTTCAAAAGACATGGCGGATCTCTGTGATCGGTATATAGGACAAAACTGGATCGAAGACCCAAATAGCCAACTACCGGCAAGCATACCTGATTCAGAACTCTGGAAGGCCCACGAAAGGCAACGAGAACGCCTGGTTTCCTTTGCGAGAAAAAGGCTTCAGGCCCAACTGACTCATTGTGGCGCATCGGCCCAAGATCTTTGTAAGGCCGCCCAGGTACTCAATCCTGAAATACTTACTATCGGATTTGCCCGTCGGTTCGCAGAATACAAACGAGCAACCTTGCTTTTGTGGGACGAAAAGCGGCTTATTCAACTGTTAACACATGCGAAACGTCCCATACAAATTATTATCGCCGGGAAGGCCCATCCTCACGACAATGCCGGCAAGGAACTTATAAGGCAAATAATTCACTTTGCCAATCTGCCTGAGGTCCGCCATCGGTTTGTATTCATACAGAATTACAACATCAAGGTGGCTCGCTTAATGCTTCAAGGTTGCGATATTTGGCTAAATACGCCCCGAAGGCCCCTGGAAGCCTGTGGCACCAGCGGTATGAAGGCCATTGCCAATGGGGTGTTGAATTTGAGCACCCTCGATGGGTGGTGGGATGAAGCTTATGATTATCGGTACGGGTGGGCTATCGGCCAAGGCGAGACCTACGAAGATCACCACCTACAAGATGAAGTTGAAAGTCGGGCCCTCTTCAATCTCTTGGAGCGAGAGATCACACCCTTGTTTTATGATAGGGACGTAGATAATCTCCCCGTGGGTTGGCTTGAAAAAATGAAGGCGGCCATGCGCGATCTGTATCCTAAGTTTCATAGTCACAGGATGGTTCAAGATTACAACAAACAGTTCTACACAAGTATCTCAAAGCGCTACAGCAACCTCTCACGGGATGAGATGAAAGGCGCAAAAGAACTGGCTGAGTGGCGACAAAAGATAATGACCAGTTGGGACCAAATTAAAATTAATAAAGTCAATGTCTACGATGATATCCCCGTTCCTGTGTCGGGCCGTATGAAGGTTGGAGCGGAGATCTTTCTGAGCCAACTCCAACCGGAAGATCTTGATGTAGCATTGTATTTCGGGCCATTGAGTTTTGAGGGCAAGTTCACGGAAAAAGATACCGTGCCCATGGATGCCGTCGAATCATACGGAGATGGTCACCATCATTTTGAAGGCTATATCCCGTGTTCTCAAACGGGCAAATATGGGTTTACGGTCAGGATCATGCCCACACACCGTCAAATGGAAACTCCCTATTCCACAGGCCTCGTCATTTGGGCAAATGAGGACGTAATTGCAAGAAAAGAAGAATGATAGTATCCTTCCACCCCCGGTTTAAGGGAGACGTCAATCTAAGACTTACCCCAAAGGACGGTTTTACAAAACAAGAAGCCGAAACCATTGCCGCGGCGCGGGCGATAATTGTTACCCAATATATCAAGGCCCACCAGTACAAATTCTGCATGGCCCGCTGTTCCAACATATTTCCCAATTATGCTAATCGTTTTGGATTTGAGGGAAAGTACGGAAACACCCAGCTATTTCGTATGTTCAGTGCACCCCACCCTGAGACTGTCTGTTACGAATCAGTAGAAGATTTTGAAACCCGCCACTTCGCAAACCAAGAACCACTGATGCCATTTCCTTTTGTCTTAAAGGGAGATCGTGGAGGTGGCGGCTGGGCGGTTTTTTTAGTCAGAAATCGCCACGAGTTGATTCAACGTCTTGAAACCCTGGCAGACACTTACCTCCACGCCACAAGACGCTTCATTTCCCAGGCCTTCATCCCCCATGGCGGCAGCGATCTGCGTGTGGTAGTCATTGGCAAGACGATAAAAACCTACTGGAGATGCCAACATAAACCCGGAGAATTTCGCAACAATGTTGGCAGAGGAGCAGTAATCAACTACAATCTTGACTCGAAACTAACAAGGGAAGGTATAAACTGTGTACAGAAATTCTCCTCAAAAACAGGCATTAACTTAGCGGCCTTTGATGTACTCTTCGATAAAGAGCAACCAGAACCAAAGCCGCTTTTCTCAGAAATCAACTTCCTCTTCGGTCGCAAGGGTCTGGGAGGTTCCGCCCCATTTCATGAGCTTTTATACCAAGCAGTGCAAAGGTGGATAAAGGAGTTATAATTGAGTGACGAGCCCTCAATCATCAAAATCCCCGTCGCCCCCCTTGTCGCGTGAAATGGATGTCGCACGTTCCATGATTTTTTCTTTTGTCCATTCTTCCGGGGATTCAATCTGCTCTGCTTTGGGCCCCGGATTAAACGTTCCTCCTTGAATGATCTTTTCAATGGCAACAGGGGCGGTATCCTTTGCATTAAGAACATTAACAAGCATGTTATAAATAAAGTCTTCCACCCTTGCCACCATCCGCTGCCTTATCTTGATGTCCTGGCCTAAAAACTTGTTTTCAAACGGCAGGTTGAGCTTTTTATAGTTGCCCCCTTTTAGACCCTTTGAATTTGCATATTCGACCATTTCCGCCCACATCTCTTCGGTGATTCCTTCGCCTTCCACCTTGACAAAGCTCCCGCTTCCGTCCAGCCTTGCGTTGCCGTAGTCGTTGACCTCAAGACCCCATGAAATCATCTGAAGTGCTGTGGCAACATTGGCCTTGGTAGTCCTCGTTTTGTCGGCAATCTCTCTCAATCTGTCTGAATTATTTCCGGACGTTCCATGCTGAGCTCCCGAGAGCTTGTATTTTGCCAAAGCTTCGTGGATCTGAACTGTGAGCCCCACCCGTATACCCTTGTCACTGGCCTCGATTCCATGGGTAGTGCCATTATTAAGGGCAATCCAGTCCGGGAAGATCCCGTGCGCGTTCAAGCCCTGAATGAGAAACAGGGCCTCCTGCGGAGTTGAAAGCCCTTCTTTACCCTTTATTTCACCAACTTCGGTCTCAAGGCCGGCCCAATCAGGTATACACGGATTAAGTTCGAGGTTTGCAAGCAGATTCTGGTCGTCCGGCAAATGTGATGCATCCACGGCAATTGAGGTCATACCTGCTTCAAACAGGGTGGGAATTTCAACTTTTGCGGGTTCAACATCAGACTCCTTTTTTATTCCGTAATGATCTGCGTGGATAGCAACCGGAATAGTAATTCCCATCTCATTGCAAAGGGCATCCACCAGCCTGGCTATATTCCAGTAGTTCACCGCACAATAGGGACTGGCACCTCCCTCCGAGCGCGCTATTTCAATTATTATGCAGGCATTCGCCTTCTGTGCGGCGCGCAAGGCTCCACGGACTACAAAACTGCTCCTTCCATTCGCCGCCATAGCAATGGCTTTGCCTTTTTCCATCATTGCCAGGTCAACGAATTTGCCACTAACGATAAGTGCTTTTGAATTCGGAAATAGTTTTACAACGTTTGGCGGACGGCCTACGTTGAGGGCCTTTTCGAAATCAGCGGAATAAATTACTTTTTTTTCGGCCATAATATAACCTCCTTTTCATCGAAAACAGTTATTATTTCAGGGTCTTCTCCCTATTAAATGGTGTAAAGGGTTGTTTTAAAAAATGAACGTCGAACATTGAACATCGAACGCCCAACCTTGAATGAAAAACAAATATTCAACAGCTATTTGTTGTTGCTTTATCTTTTTCCATTCAATATTCGATGTTGGACGTTCGATGTTCGACGTTTGAAACTGTCAATTGTGAGCAAAGCGAACTAAGTTCCACATTACCCCATATTGAATGACTTTTCAAGCAGGCTCGGTTGTCTTTGACCTAACCCTTATCCTTTCTGCTGCCCCAGGGCGTACCCAACCGCGCCTTTTTTGCGGCAAACTAATCAAAGACCATTTATCTTCTGATCTTTCCAGGTCCACGATCGTTCCCGCATGAAGTTTAAAAAGAATGGTGTCTTTAATATCCGGGCCGGCCAGAACATTGACCTCTTCGTAAACGATGACAGTCCTGTCGTCGTTCGTGATCTGGCGCCATTTCAATCCGAGCGAGACCCCGGAGAGAAGCCAGAAGGCCAAGAAAATGAGAAATAGATAATAACTCCACTCGATGTTGGAAAAGAGCCTTACCAGGAGAATCGCCCAAAATAGGAGATTTATGCCGGCAAAGGCCCAGAGAAATTCACTCAGAGTCAGCGAATCAAGCCAAAAGAACGTAGCGTTGATAAGGCTTCGGTCTTCAGATATGGCATCTTTTACTTGATCTCTGGCGTGACGTAGATTGAAAATCAGATCCGCATCTCTTGGCAACAACACTCTGGCCCGTTCATAGTTCAAGATAGCCTTGCCTAGTTGATCAAGGCGAAAGTAGGCGTTGCCAAGGTTGTAGAAAACGTGCCCGCCACAGTGGTCGGAACGTATCAATTGCCTATATCCTTTAACGGCATCACTAAAACGTCCCTCCTTATATGCCCGGTTTGCTTCGAAAAAAACCTCTTCCCATTTTCCCTCTCCAGTCTCGGCATTACAAAAGAAAACAAAAACCAGCAAAACAACAATCATAAAGGTCTCGGATATTCTGTAACTCAACCCAAACAAAGAGTTCTTAATGGCGCCCCCTTTGTGCCATTCATGTGGAATAATGGTCAATCCTTGATCTCCTTTTCGATCCGCCGGACAAGATTACTGATATCGCCATGTGTTTCATACATCTCATTTGCCCTGCTGCCTGTATAGATAGCATCTTCGAGTCCATGTAGAACGCTCTTCATCTTTTGTGCCGTATCAGGATTAACGCCCCTGGAAACCAATATCTCGACTGCCTCCTGTGGTGTTACAGAACCAAGCAACAAGCCAAATCTATCATTCAGGTAACTCCTGATAGCTTCATGGAAATCAGCTGGGACAAGTTTGCCTCTGCCACATTTCCTCATGAAGGTCTTGGCCGCTTTTCTAGCTTTCGTTAGTGCAAAGGCCTTTTTTGACCGCTTCTTAAGACGCATCAAGCAAAATGCCATAACATAAACCAAAAAGGGCGCTATCAAGGCTGCAAAGAGTATCAATCGAATAGATCGTGGTTGAAGCCCTACATTCAGGAGCTTTATAGAAGTATGAACCGGGAGGATGTCATGACCTATCTCCTTGATCCTCTCCTTGGCAGATTTTTGGACCGTCTCACCTTTTGTAATATCAATGGAAGCTATTTGGCGATCTTTCTCGCCCGGCAAAACAGAAAGGCTTAAAGGCAATGTCTTGAGCACTTCATATTGACTGCTGGCTGTGTCAAAGAAACTCACAGACAATGGAGGAATCTTATAATCTCCTATGCTTTCCGGCACAAAAGCCCATTTCATAGTCTTTGAACCCATAAGGCCCTTGCGATCAGTGTCAACCTCAAGTTCCGGCTGATCAGCATAGATCTTTATACGCCTTATTTCAGGTATCGTTAAGTCAGGAATGCGCTTAACATTTCCCCGCCCACTAACCACCACAGTCAGCGTGGCAGATTCACCCTCTTTTATCTGTGAGGGTGAAAGCCCGGAGCTAATCTTAAAGCCTCCTACAAGGCCGCTGAAATCTGTCGGCCTTCCCTCCTCCGGAAGTGGCATAACATGCAATTGTAGTGTTTCGCCGGCAAGTGTTACGGGACGACTCGAAGAAAAAGAAGAAAAGAAAGGATCATCAAAAGAGCTGCGCCTGGATCGCCTTGAAGGTTCATAGACTGTCATAGTCATTCTAGCCGGCCCAATCGTATAGTCGCCCCCTTTGGAAGCAATAGCAGCATGGCTGACCTCCACAACCTGGTATCTTTTGCCATTATAAACGCTTTCATATTCCAAAGGTTTTCCCAATTGCTTGAAAATAAGGTGCTCCATATCAGACAAACTCAAAGAAAGGTCAGACACCTTCACCTGTCTGTAAAACTTCAATGTGTAAATGACCTGTTGTTCAACATAGATTTCCGTTGATGAAACTCGCGCAGTCAAAAAAAGCGGCCCCCTGTCAATACCTGTGGCCTGGGCCTGCTCAGTGATCTTCAAGAACACCGTATTACTACTATAGGTCTTTCTATCCACTCTTACTGAAGCGGGTCCAATTTGAAAGCTCCCCGTTCTTTTTGGTCGGATGAAATAGGTATAGTCAACCCCGGCGTCAACCTTACCGTTTATGATCTGAATGCGACTTGAAGTACCTCCAGAAGACAGACTAAAGGCCTCAATACCTGCCACACGAGGCTCCAAATCGCTACTCCTGGTTCCAGAAATACTGACAACCATCCTTATTGAGTCTGCTGTTGTAGCTTCATGCCTGTCCAGTCGTAATGCAACAGACACCTCGGCATTCGCAGCCGTAGTAAGGAACAAGGAGAAAAAAAGACTTGATAACAACAAAGAGACTTTTACAGGATGTATCATTGCAGACTATATGAAAGGGGTCTTATCAAGGTATGATATTGTAAAGTGTCCAGTATAACAAATTGTAGAATCTGTAAGGCATCTAATTGGAAGCCTTTTGCCTGAACTGATTCAAACGCCCTCCAGCGACTACCACCCCTCTTTCACCTTCATCCAAATCGAGGTTGACGTCAAGACTTATTCCCCGCGTTTTATTCTCAACTCGGAGACTCGTCTTTCCTCCTCTTACACAACTTGCAGCACCCGCCAGGTATAGTTCATCACCAGGTTTGATCTGTTCCTTGTCTTCAACTCCAGAAATGGTCATCGGCAGTATGCCGAAATTAATCAGATTTGCCCGATGAATCCGTGCAAAAGAAAGTGCAATAACTCCTTTGATCCCCAGGAACATGGGAGCAAGGGCTGCATGCTCACGGCTGGAACCCTGGCCGTAATTCCTGCCGGCAACAATAAAACCGCCACCTTTTTTAAGAGCCCTGCCCGAGAAAGCAGGGTCGATGTGAGAGAAGACATATTCCGAAATCGCGGGCAGATTTGAGCGCAGTGATAAGATATGGGCGCCTGCCGGCATGATATCATCTGTAGTAATATCATGATCCAGGCAAATCAGAACCTCGCCTTCCAGGTCTTCGGACATCTCTTGCGCCTGTGGCAAAGGTTTGATATTAGGACCCCGTATAACCTCTACTGTCTCAGGATACTTGGAAGGTTCCAAGAACAAGTGATCAAGACTAGGCAAAACCTTGGGTATTACCACATTGACCGGCTCACCCAAAGACCTAGGATCAGTAATACAGCCATTCACCGCAGAAACGGCAGCCACCTCCGGGCTGCTCAAGTAGAGTTTGGCATCCAAGGTGCCACTCCGTCCCTTGAAGTTTCGATTAAATGTCCTAAGACTTGTCCCCTGCGTTGGCGGAGATTGACCAATACCGATACAGGGCCCACAGGCACATTCTAGAAGCCGTGCCCCTGCTTCTATCATATCTTTTAGTGCCCCATTGTCGGCCAAGGCACTCAGCACTTGTTTAGATCCTGGAGATATGACGAGACTTGTTTCGGCATGGACAGTTTTTCCCTTCACAATGGCAGCTACAGTTGCAAGATCTTTGTAAGACGAATTAGTGCAACTACCAACGGCCACTTGATCAAGTTTCGTCCCAGCTACTTCAGTCACCAGGCAAACACGATCCGGCATGTGCGGCTGGGCAATCATCGGCTCCAGTATGCCAAGCTCAATGGTTATAATTTCCGCATAGGAGGCATCAGGATCGGCCGAAAGGGCCTTCCAGGCCCCTTTTCGCCCTTGAGATTCCAGAAACTCCCTAGTGATCTCATCACTGGGAAAAATCGATGTTGTAGCCCCAGTCTCGGCTCCCATATTCGTAATTGTGCTACGTTCAGGAACCGATAATGTCGCTACACCCGGCCCGCCGTACTCAAAGACTCTGCCCACACCTCCCTTGACAGAAACGCGCCTTAGCAGCTCGAGGATGATATCCTTTGCTGAAACCCACGGAGAAAGCACACCCTTGAGTTGAACCAAGACCATTTCTGGACATTTTAGTCCAAAGGGTTGACCCGCCATTGCCATGGCAACATCAAGCCCACCGGCCCCAATGGCAAGCATTCCCATGCCACCCCCAGTAGAGGTGTGACTGTCGGAACCTAGGAGGGTGTCACCCGGAATCCCAAAACGTTCCAAGTGGACCTGGTGACATATCCCGTTTCCAGGTTGTGAAAATATTATACCATATTTGGCTGCAAAGGATCGCAAGAACCTGTGATCGTCACTATTTTGAAATCCAGCTTGAAATGTATTGTGGTCTACATAGCTTACTGATCGTTTCGTTCGAACACGTGGGACACCAAGCGCCTCAAACTGCAAGCAAGCCATCGTACCTGTGGCGTCTTGCGTAAGGGTTTGATCTATGGGAAGTTTTACGGGACTCCCCGGTCGTGGTATAGGACTCACACCGTGAAGTTGCAAGATCTTTTCAAAAAGGTTCTGGCCCGCCACAAATCTTTCCTTTCCAAATAGTGCTTCACTCAATTGGGCTTCTAACATCAACCCACCGATTCGTCAATAAAATGGCTTGTCAGGATGGTGTGAATTGTGTTCGTGAAATGATAAGGGAACGTACTTTTATCCCTTTTTTGGGATGGTTAGTTAAGGGCTTGTTGAGAAACTTAGGCGGTAATGGTTTCCTGTAAGAAATACGGTTCTAGATCAACGGGACACAGGTAAATGCCCTAGTCTTTCACATGAATCTGTCTGACCCCATTGTGGATGCTCAGACAAACGGCTTGGTGGCAGGCCTTTTTTTTGCCCCTTAGGCATCAGTTCCTTTCTGGCCATCACTGCTTCCTCTGCAGAAAGGCACCATTGTCTATATTTGCATTCTACTTGATCACAAAAGTTATCTGCTTTGCCGAAACAATCGAAGTTGCCTTCGAGCAGTTGTTTTTTGTGAATCAACGGCGAAATAACTTCTACAAAGCAAGGTTGGCAAAGAGAAGAACTGCAATCGGAAGACTCCCAACGAATAACAGAGTCCTTCTGCCACTCTTCCCCGCACTTGATACATTTTACACGTAACTTGCTCACTCTTTCTTGTCTCCAAATGGAGTATGTCGATCTTTGGCAGTCCGCAACATGCGGTAGGTTAGCAACACATTGAGCCAACTTGTTTTTCTATCTCCTGAGCACAGGCAATCTCTTCTTCCTTTGGCACGTCTATGTTGATGGTATCCGTTGCCAGATCGATCTGAACATTTCCTCCATGCTTTTCAACAATCGATCTAATCAGGTACAAAGAAAGAGCGCGCTGTCTTGCTTGCTCACTCGAGCCCCGGACATAATCTTGGGGCCCGCCGTCATCTTCAACCTGGTTCCAATCGTGTGGTTCTTGCCAATAGTCTTCTTGTCTCATGATAGATACTCCTTTTGCTCACCAACCTCCCTCCCGCTTTATATATCGGCATATTTGCAGATAACCTTAAAAGGTTGCCCAGATTGCCATGCAAGGACTGTGCCACTTGACGGGCGCCGATCCGCAAATGACCTTGCAGGCAGTAAGGGTTCGTCACTCAATAACTGTCACATCTTGCTGGTCTTTTGGGCCGTCTTCTGCGTTGCTCGGTTGGTCACAT
>MAVP01000020.1 GCA_001751075.1 Desulfobacterales bacterium S7086C20
GAGCTTTTCAATCTGGCCGTGCTTTCCCACGGCCTTGAGGCCCCGTCAGGCGCTCGGGGCCTGGCTATTGCCCCCCGCAGCAAGCTCAACCGAGACGGTTTTTGTGAAACCAGTCCCTTTTCTCCTCTTGACACCACAAGGGAGGGGATTTTTGTGGCCGGAGCCTTTCAGGGCCCTAAGTCGATACCCGACAGCGTGTGTCAAGCCGGTGGAGCAGCTGCTGCTGTTGCAGAGCTGTTGGCGCCGGCGCGGGGGACTTTAATCACAGAGAAGACCTATCCTGAGGAGCGTTCAGATCTTGAAGGTTCCCCCAAGATCGGGGTGTTTGTGTGTCACTGCGGCAAGAACATCGCCGGCGTGGTGGATATGGAAGCAGTTAGCAAATACGCAGAGACGCTTGACGATGTGGCCATGGTGGAGCGGAATCTATACTCTTGTTCCTCTGATACCCAGGAACTGATAGCCCAGACCATTGCCGATCAGGGGCTGAATCGTGTGGTTGTGGCAGCTTGTACCCCCAGGACGCACGAACCGCTTTTCCAGGAAACGCTCAGAGAGGCGGCTCTGAACAAGTGTTTGGTAGAGATGGTCAATATCCGGGACCAGTGTTCGTGGGTTCACATGCACGAGAAAGAGGCGGCCACGGAGAAAACCAAGGAACTGATTCGTATGGCAGTGGCCAAGGCCAGGAGAATAGGGCCGCTTCAGGAAACGACCCTTGGTGTGATCCCCAGGGGGCTAGTCATTGGCGGTGGCCTTTCCGGAATGACAGCAGCACTGAGTCTGGCCAATCAGGGTTTTGAATGCTATCTGGTGGAGCGAGATTCAAAGCTTGGCGGAGATCTTAGAAGGACCTATTTTTCCCTGGAGGGACCTGATCCCCAGAAATACCTCAAGGGGCTTGCTGAAGAAGTAAAAGCACATGAGAGAATTCATGTGCTTACTGACACCGCGATTGAAGCCATAGAAGGCTTTGTGGGCAACTTCAGAACAGTTCTTTCCATTGGCAAAGGAGATAGCAGGGAGATTGAGCACGGGGTCATCATTGTTGCGACTGGCGCAACGGCCTACGAGCCTGATGAGTTTCTCTTCGGTCAGCATGATCAAGTGGTACTTCAACAGGTGCTTGAGGAAAAGCTTGCCCATGGCCGATTAGATTTTGAATCCTTGAATCACGTGGTGATGCTCCAGTGCGTGGGCTCAAGGGACAAGACTCACCCTTACTGCAGTGCCATATGTTGCAATCATGCGATAAAAAACGCCCTTAAGATCAAAGAGATCAGCCCTGATACGAACGTGACGATTCTGTGTCGGGATGTCATGAGTTATGGATTCAGTGAAGATTACTACAGCCTGGCAAGGGACAAAGGGATTGTGTTTATCCGGTATGAGGTGGAGGGAAAGCCTCGGGTAGAAGAAGTGGGCGGACAGGTGCAGGTTACGGTCAAGGATCCGTTGATGGGGCAAGATGTGGTCATCGAAGCGGACCTCTTGGCATTGAGCACAGCCATGGTGCCCTATGAGAACAAGGCCTTGATAGAAAAGCTCAAGGTGCCTTTGTCATCAGATGGATTTTTCCTGGAATCCCATGCGCAACTCAAGCCTGTGGATTCCTATGTGGACGGGATCTACTTGTGCGGCAAGGCCCAGTTTCCCAAACCCGGCGATGAATGCATTGCTCAGGCCAAGGCTGCCGCAGCCAAGGCTGCCATTTTGTTGGCCAGGGGCTACGTGAGGGCAGAGCCTATCGTTGCCTCGTGTAATACGGATATCTGCATTGGCTGTGGAATCTGCGCCCATTTGTGTCCATACAGTGCAATCAGAATGACAAAGGTGGGCAAACTCAAGAAAGCAGAATTTGTTGCAGCGGCCTGCAAGGGATGCGGAGTATGCTCCTCATACTGTCCCACAAAGGCAATCGCCATGGGGCGATTCACGGACGAGCAGATTTCCGATCAGATTAGAGCGTTTGGGGGTGAGGGGTAGTCACTGGTCATCAGTCATTTTAGCCACAGGTTGAGTAGTCGAATGGTTTGCTAGGGTTGGACTATTCGTCCACTTGACCATTTTGCGACTTGACTACTCACATAGCAACCAGCAACGGCGATCGATTAGAAAAAACTGGAGAGAAGAATGGCATTTGAGAAGGTGGACGAGATATTGGGTAACTATATCCAGGCAGCAGGGGATACTGATGATCAGTAAGATAAAAACCCCTTCAGATTTGGAGGTTCTCAGGCAAGCCATTCTTAGCAGACAGGACCCGAACAAACAGGTTCTTCGCGTCTGTTGTACCACGGCGTGTCGTGCCGGAGGTGCGTTGGACATTGTTAAGAATTTCAAGGAGGAGCTTGCCGAACGGGGTTTGCAAGACAAAGTCGAAGTGAAGAAAACAGGCTGTCGGGGGTTTTGTGAAAAAGGCCCAGTAATGGTCATTGAGCCAGAAGAGATTTTCTATAGTGAAGTAAAACCCAAGGACGTAACGAAAATTATCGATTATACGTTACTCGATGGGAGGCCAGTGAAGCGCCTTCTCTATACCGACGCCGAGACCAGGAAAAAGATTACAAACGAAAAAGATATCCCGTTTTTTGGCAAACAGGTCCGAAGAGTTTTTTCCAAGACCGGCAAGATTGATCCAACGCAGATTCAAGATTACATTGCCGAAGGAGGCTACAGGGCTCTGGCCAAGGCGTTGACCACCATGGAACCTGAGGAGATTATAGAGGCTGTCGAGGCGTCCGGACTTCGAGGCCGTGGTGGCGGTGGTTTTCCGACCGGAAGAAAGTGGAGGGCATGTTGGGAGGCACCGGGAAGCGCTAGATACGTTATTGCCAATGGGGATGAAGGAGACCCCGGGGCGTTTATGGACCGAAGTCTCATGGAGGGTGATCCTCATAGCATTGTCGAGGGGATGATCATAGGCGCCTATGCCATTGGCGCCAACGAGGGCTTCATTTATGTTCGGGATGAATATCCGATTGCTGTTGAGCACTTATCCATAGCTGTTGAGCAAGCAACGTCGTTGGGCTTGTTGGGCAAAGATATTCTGGGTGCGGGTTTTGATTTCACGATAGAGATTGAGAGAGGCGCCGGAGCTTTTGTGTGTGGTGAATCCACAGCACTCATGAATTCTCTCGAAGGCAGGGTGGGCGAACCTCGTGCCAAGTATGTTCACACAGTGGCAAGCGGTTTGTGGGACAGGCCAAGCGCTTTGAACAATGTGGAAACCTGGGCCAATGTGCCTCTCATTATCGATCGAGGTGCTGAATGGTACGCAAGTACGGGAACGGCCAACAGTAAGGGAACCAAGATATTCTCCCTCGTGGGAAAGGTCCAAAATACCGGCTTGATAGAGGTTCCCATGGGCATCACCCTCCGTGAAATCATCTTCGATATTGGCGGTGGGATAAGAAAGGGCGGCAAGTTATTTAAGGCTGTTCAGACCGGAGGGCCTTCCGGAGGCTGTATCCCAGAGCACAAGATGGACATGCCTGTAGACTATGATAGCCTCAAATCGCTGGGCGCGATTATGGGTTCTGGAGGCATGATCGTGATGGATGAAAACACCTGCATGGTAGATACAGCCAAGTATTTTGTCAATTTTCTGATGTCCGAGTCATGCGGAAAGTGCGTGCCCTGCCGCGAAGGGCTCGAGCAGATGCACGAAATTCTCACAAACATCTGCGAGGGCAATGGCGAGGCAGAAGATATCGCATTGCTGGAGAGATTGTCTTCCCTTATGATGGACACCTCTCTGTGTGCCTTGGGTGGAACAGCCCCTAATCCGGTCCTCAGTACAATCCGGTATTTTCGGGATGAATATGAGGCTCATATTTTTGACAAAGAATGCCCGGCCGGTGTATGCCGGAATCCTGGAATTATCCGCGTTACTGAGTTTGGTTGTGAATCTCCACTCAGATTTTACGAATATTGTTTTGCTTGTCCCCAATTTAAAGATGGTTGTCCTGATCTTTCTCTAAGCAGAACAATGCTTGAAGGCAAAAGGAAGCTGGTCTTCAGTGATAAGCTTGATTCGGAAGACACTGTTAATGCAAAGGAATTCCACTGCCTGAAACCTCTTTCATATTTTGAAAAGAGTCGAAACACCTGTGGCCGTCAAGGCAAATGTCGTGAGGAAGGTCTTCTCGTTGACCTGCTCAGTGGGAAGAAAGAGTTAGTCCACTCGGGTACTCGTTTGAAAAAGTCTTGACGAATAGAGCTTGTGCCATTGGCTGTGTAAACAAGAAGAAATAGTCGTCAGATAATGATGGTCAGAATCACAATAGACGGACAGATTGTTCACGTGAAGCGTCACACGCCCGTTTTGGAGGCAGCCAAGCAGTTGGAGATCTTCATCCCGACGCTTTGTTATCACAAGGCCCTGAAGGCCTACGGGGCGTGTCGTTTGTGCGTGGTTGAGGCATTCAGAAACGGTCGTTCCAAGCTGGTCACCTCATGCAATTACCCTGCAGAAGACGGTCTGGTAGTCTTTACAGCTACCGACAGGGTGAAGACGGCAAGAAAGGGGATCATGGAGTTGCTCTTGGCCAGATGTCCTGAGGTACCCCAGATTCAGCAACTCGCAGAAAAGATGGGGATCAAGGCGGTCCGGTTCAAGAAGAAGGGAGACCGGCGGTGCATCCTGTGCGGTCTTTGTGTGCGGGCCTGTGAGGAACTGGTTGGGGTTAGTGCTATTAACTTTACCAGCCGGGGCACGGAAAAGAAGATAAACACTCCTTTTGGAATTGAGTCAAAGGTTTGCATTGGCTGTGGTTCCTGTACCTATATCTGCCCCACGGGGTGCGTTGAAATGGTGGGGGGAGGCAGTCCTTCAGATGGTCGGTCAATGAACATGGGAGACCTTGCCCTGGCGGGATGTCCCAACAATTACGAGTGTGAGGCCTGCGAGATTGACCGTGAGTTTATTGAAGAATTTAAGCGTGTGGTAAAAGATGTGCGGGCGAAGACGTAGGTCAGGGTTCACCACTTTTTAGTATTGAGTGAAAGACATGAATGCCACTATCGTTTTGGAAGACGGAACGGTTTTTCCGGGAAAAGCCTTCGCCGGTAGCGGCGAGGCCTTCGGTGAAGTCGTGTTTAACACGAGCATGACGGGGTATCAAGAAGTCCTGACGGACCCTTCCTACAAAGGACAGATTGTAACTATGACCTATCCGCTCATCGGTAACTATGGGGTCAACGCCGAAGACGTCGAGTCATCAAAAATCCATGTTGAGGCACTAGTGGTTCGAGAATATGAGCCGGTCCCCAGCAACTGGCAATCCAATGCCACCCTGGCTGAATATCTGAACCAGCACGGGGTTGTGGGTATAGAAGGAATTGATACCCGCGCCCTTACACGACATATCAGACTGGCGGGTGCAATGAAAGGGGTTGTTTGTACGGGAAATGCCGATGCCAAGCGTCTGGCGAAAAAGGCCCTCGCCTCCCCCGGTCTCGTCGGACGGGATCTGGTAAAAGAGGTGACTTGCCGGAAGGCTTACCAGTGGTCACAAGGCGGGGGGACACAGTTTAGGGTAGTGGTCATCGATTGCGGCATGAAGTTTAACATAGCTCGCAGCATGATCCGGAGGCAATGCGAGGTAACGATCGTACCCGCCCATACGAGTGCCGATGAGATTCGAACCATGGCGCCGGACGGCATTTTACTTTCCAATGGCCCAGGAGACCCGGAGCCGGTTTCCTGTGTCGTTGAAACCATCAAAGGCCTCATTCCGGATTATCCCATTTTTGGGATCTGTCTAGGTCATCAGCTCCTGGGGCTCGCCTTTGGCGGGAAAACCTACAAGCTCAAGTTTGGTCACCATGGTTCCAACCATCCGGTAAAAAACCTGTCCACAGGAAAAGTCGAGATCACCGCCCAGAATCACGGGTTTTGTGTGGATGTGAACTCGATCACGGACCCGGACGTTGAGATAACGCATATCAATTTGAATGATCAAACTGTAGAGGGCTTGAGACATCGCAATCTGCCCGTATTTTCCGTCCAGTACCATCCGGAGGCCTGCCCGGGGCCGCACGATGCCGATTATATGTTTGATGATTTCGTACAGATGATGAAAAGGCGAAAACTTTAAGGCCGTTCGTAGACGATATCAGCTCCAAACCACCCAACTACCATAGAGTGTTAATAGTGCCAAAAAGAACCGACATATCAAAGATTATGCTTATTGGTTCCGGACCGATCATCATCAGTCAGGGTTGTGAATTTGATTATTCCGGCACCCAGGCCTGTAAGGCCCTCAAGGAAGAGGGGTATGAAATCGTCCTGGTAAACAGCAATCCGGCGACGATCATGACTGATCCGGAAATGGCAGACCACACCTACATTGAACCAATCACCCCGGAGATTGTCTCCATGATCATCGAAAAGGAAAGGCCGCAGGCCTTTCTGCCCACACTCGGGGGACAAACCGGCCTGAACACCGCCATTGAAGTAGCTCGGATGGGCGTGTTGGATAAATACAATGTAGAGATGATCGGAGCCTCTGCCGAGGTCATCAAAAAGGCCGAAGAAAGGGATCTATTCAAGGCGGCGATGGAACGTATTGCCTTGCGTGTCCCGGAAAGCGGCATCGCCTACAGTATGGATGACGTCAGGAGGATCGCAGATGAAATCGGTTATCCAATCATTGTGCGTCCCAGCTTTACTCTGGGAGGAACCGGTGGCGGAGTGGCATACAACCCTGAAGAGCTTGAACGCTGGGCGACGTGGGGCCTGGATGCGAGTTTGACCCACCAGATAATGCTGGAAGAATCCGTCATCGGTTGGAAGGAATTCGAGCTTGAGGTAATGAGAGACGTCAAGGACAATGTGGTGATCGTGTGTTCCATTGAAAATCTCGATCCCATGGGCGTGCACACCGGTGACAGTATCACGGTTGCCCCTGCCCAGACATTGACGGACAGACAATATCAGGCGATGCGTGATGCCGCCATTGCGGTAATCAGGGAGATAGGAGTTGAAACAGGTGGATCCAATATTCAGTTTGCCGTCGACCCCAAAAACGGCCAGATGGTGGTTATCGAGATGAACCCGAGAGTTTCCAGGAGTTCGGCTCTAGCCTCAAAGGCCACAGGTTTTCCAATAGCCAAAATGGCTGCCAAACTGGCGGTGGGCTATACCTTGGACGAGCTTCCCAATGATATCACTGGAGAAACAGTAGCATCTTTTGAACCAACCATTGACTATTGCGTGGTCAAGATCCCCAGGTGGACTTTTGAGAAGTTCCCCGAAGCCGAAGACCATCTCACAACATCCATGAAATCCGTAGGTGAGACGATGGCCATCGGCCGCACATTTAAGGAGGCCCTTCAGAAAGGATTGCGCTCTTTGGAAATTGGACGGTTCGGGTTGGGTGGTGACGGAAAGGGCCTTTCGGCCCTGGAAGGCCAGTCGCCGTCTCTGGAAGAAATCAAGGCCAATCTGGCAAACCCGAATTCAGAGAGGATCTTCTTCATCCGATACGCCATCAAGGCTGGTATTGACTTGGATACTATATACCAACTCAGTGCAATAGACCCGTGGTTTTTGCGTCAGATCGCCCAAATCATTAAACTTGAGGAGCAAATCTCAACGACTGGTTATCCGTTGGATCGAAACCTTCTGGCAAAGAGTAAGAAGTGCGGGTTTTCCGATGTTCAACTTGCCCACCTGCTTGGCAAAAGTGAAGACGACATTAGAAAGAACCGCAGGGATTTAGGCGTAAGGCCCGTCTACAAGTTGGTGGATACCTGCGGCGCAGAATTTGAGGCCCGTACCCCCTACTATTATTCTACTTATGAGGAGGAAAACGAGGCCCGCGTGTCAGATAAGCCAAAGGTAATCATATTGGGTGGGGGCCCGAATCGCATCGGGCAGGGTATCGAGTTTGACTATTGTTGTGTACAGGCTTCCTTTGCCCTAAGAGAAGAGGGTATCGAAAGCATCATGGTCAACAGCAATCCCGAAACAGTGAGTACGGATTATGATACTTCGGACAAGCTCTATTTTGAGCCACTTACCAAGGAAGATGTCCTGAACATTGTGGAAACGGAAAAGCCGACCGGCGTCATAGTTCAGTTCGGCGGTCAAACTCCGCTTAATCTGTGTTTGCACCTTGCAAAAGCCGGTGTTCCCATCATCGGGACACAACCTGATCGCATTGCCATGGCGGAAGACCGGGAACTTTTCAAAAACGTCCTTGAAAGGCTAGGTCTCAAACAACCGGATAATGGAACCGCCATGGATGTGGCCGAGGCTATCGGCGTGGCGGAACGGATTGGTTTTCCCGTTATTGTTCGGCCCTCCTATGTACTCGGCGGAAGGGCGATGCAAATCGTATATGACCGTACGTCTCTGGAGTCTTTTACCCGTCAGGCCAAGTTGGCCTCTCCGGAACACCCGATCCTTATTGACAAGTTTTTGGAAGGTGCCATTGAAATCGATGTAGATGCCATATGCGATGGGCAAAGAACAGTCATCGGCGGTATCATGGAACATATTGAAGAGGCCGGGATCCATTCAGGTGACAGTGCCAGCGTGCTGCCCCCGCATGGGCTATCTCCTGGTCTTTCTCAACGGATAATGGAACAAACCCGGCTACTGGCCAAAGCGCTCCACGTAATCGGCTTATTGAATATTCAGTTTGCAGTGCAGGATGACGAGATCTTCGTGCTGGAGGTCAATCCCAGGGCTTCAAGAACCGTCCCGTTTGTCAGCAAGGCCACAGGAGTTCAGCTGGCAAAATTGGCGACCAAGGTAATGCTCGGCAAGACCTTGGCGGAACTTGGGTTTACCGAAGAAATTCACCCGTCCCATGTATCAGTCAAGGAATCCGTATTTCCGTTCAATCGTTTTCCTGATGTGGATGTCATATTGGGGCCGGAAATGAAATCAACGGGTGAGGTCATGGGAATAGATAGTGATTTCGGAAGAGCCTTTGCCAAATCACAGTTGGCTGCCGGACAATACCTACCCATTGTGGGGACTGTATTTATCAGTGTAAGGGACTCGGACAAGGAAAAAGTGGCTCCCATAGCACGTCGGTTGCATGAGATGGGTTTTCAATTTATGGCGTCTGCCGGAACGTCAAGCTGCTTGACAGAGGCGGGGATCCCGAACCAGCTCATAAAAAAGATTGCTGAGGGCCGACCGAATGTCACGGATTACATCAAGAACGGACAGATACAGCTGGTAATCAATACACCGTCCGGCAAACAAAGTGCGGGGGGGGCCCGTATCATACGCAGAACCGTGTTACGCTACGAGGTCCCCTATGCGACCACATTGGCCTGTGCCGGTGCCATGGCAGCCGCCATTGAGGCGATGAAGAAAAACAAGCTTACCGTTAATTCCATTCAGAGGTTTCATAGTAAATCTTAACGAGTGATTCTCGGAGACGACAGGGAAAAGTGGAGGGGTCTGATCACATGTATCAAGCAGCCTTAAAGACGAGGGGGGTTTTGGACGGCCCTAGAGAATCCTGTGGTATTTTTGGCGTTTTCGGCCAGAACGTTGCGGCAAAACTGACGTATTTTGGTCTCTATGCCCTGCAACACCGTGGCCAGGAAAGTGCCGGTATTGTTACTTCTACTGGGAAGTCAATTCACGAATACAAAGGAATGGGACTGGTTTCGGAAGTCTTTGACGAACAAATCCTAAATGAACTCCCGGGGAACATGGCTATCGGTCACGTTCGTTATTCCACGACCGGTTCTTCTATTGTCAAGAATGCCCAGCCCTTTGTGGTATCCCATGGGAACATGACATTGGCTATAGGACACAACGGGAACCTGACCAATGCCAAGCAGTTGCGGGGTGAACTTGAAGAGCGAGGGTCCATATTTCAAACAACAATGGACAGCGAGATCATTGTTCATCTCCTGGCGCGCAACCTTAAGGCCGGTATTGAGGAAGCCCTCCGAAGGGCGGTTTCTCAAATCGAAGGCGCCTATTCGTGCACCTTGATGACCGAAGACAAACTCATTGCTTTTCGAGATCCCAACGGTTTTCGCCCCCTTTGCCTGGGGATGCTCAACGGGGGCTATGTCATCGCCTCGGAAACCTGCGCCCTTGATCTGGTAGATGCCCAGTATTTAAGAGATATCGAACCGGGGGAGATTCTTATTATAGACAAGAACGGGTTAAAGTCTATGAAGCCTTTTCCCAAACAAAGACGCAGCTACTGTATCTTTGAGTTCATTTACTTCGCCCGTCCGGACAGCAACATCTATGGTCAAAACGTCTACGTAGTGAGAAAAAGGCTTGGGGCAAGGCTTGCCAAGGAGTATCCGATTAAGGCGGACTTTGCCATGCCATTTCCGGACTCTGGCAACTATGCGGCTATAGGGTTTTGTCAGGGGCTGGGTATCCCTCTGGAAATGGGTGTTATTCGAAACCACTATGTGGGCAGAACGTTTATCGAACCGACGCAGTCGATGCGTGATTTTGGCGTGAAGGTAAAACTCAACCCAGTTCGAGATATACTCAACCAAAAACGTGTGGTAATTGTAGAAGACTCGATTATCCGGGGCACAACAAGCAAAATGCGAATCAAGGCACTACGTGAGGCGGGGGCCAAGGAGGTCCACATGGTCGTGAGTTGCCCGCCACACCGCTATCCGTGCTACTACGGAATAGATTTTTCGACCAAAGGTGAACTGATCGCCTGTCAGCATTCCGTTGAAGAGGTACAAAGCTATATTGGTTTGGACTCTCTTTGCTACCTGAGCTTTTCAGGCATGCTTGAATCGACAGGCTTTGAGCAAGACACCTTCTGCCTGGCATGTTTCAATGGAAAGTATCCGGTCAAGCCGTCTAAGGGTATTTCCAAGCTTTGCCTGGAGTACTAAGGGCTTGTCACTCAATTACTGACGATTTCGCAAAAAGGCGTTTTACGACTTTTTGCTAAATCGTCAAATTTGATAAGGAGAAACGCGTGAACAACGAACAGGTAGAAAAATCAGTGTCCGTGTTGGGTAACGATACTGAAAAATCTTCGCTAAATAAAATGATTATTAATCCCATGAAAGGAGAGATATACCCATGTGCGGTATAGCAGGATGTATTGGTACAAAGGATTTGGACACGGTGAACAAAATGTTGGATGCCCTTCCTCATCGCGGGCCGGATGACAGAGGGGTGTACACGTACGGTGATTATGTCTTCGGGCATACGAGGTTGTCTATCGTAGACGTTGTCCGGGGGCATCAGCCCATTGTATTAAATGAGGGAAGCCGAGCTATTGTATGTAACGGCGAGATATACAATTTTCGAACCATCCAGGAAAACCTGTCGAAAGAGCACAATTTCAGGAGCAACTCGGACACGGAGACCATCTTGCACCTTTATGAAGAAAAAGGTGTCGAGTGTGTTAAGGACTTGGATGGCATGTTTGCTTTTGCCATCTTTGACGGCAAAGATTTTATGATGGCCAGGGATCCCATCGGCATAAAGCCCCTCTACTACGGCTACAAGGATGGAAATCTTTATTTTAGCTCCGAACTCGGCGCCATGAGTCATTCTCACGTGGGTGAGGTCAAGGAGTTCCCTGCTGGCCATTACTATACGTCGAAAGACGGTTTTGTTCGATACTACCAAATTCCTGAGATCAGGGATTACCTTCTTGCGGATGTAGATGAGGCCGGCAAACTTATTCGTGAGACATTCATCAAATCAGTAAAGAAGCGATTACTGGCCGACCCACAGGTCCCTGTAGGTTCTTTTTGCAGTGGGGGGTTGGATAGTAGCCTGGTGGCCGCCATCGCCGCCGAAGAGATTCCCAATTTGCACACCTTTGTAGTGGGGATGCGGGACGAAAATGGCGATGTCAGTGATGATATAAAGGCTTCTCGCATTGCAGCCGATCATATCGGTTCCACTAACCACGAGTTGTTGTTTACCGAATCCGATTATTACGAGGCCTTGCCCATCGTGGTCCGGGAACTTGAAAGCTATGATCCTTCCCTGGTCCGTTGTGCCGTACCTTGTTATTTCACGTGCAAGCTGGCGGCGGACTACGTGACGGTAGTCTTGACCGGTGAGGGTGCTGATGAGCTCTTTACGGGTTATCAATATATGAAGCACTTTCCGATTGATAAGCTCAATGCTGAAGGCAGGCGTTGTATCGGAAACCTTCACAACATTAATCTTCAACGGGCAGACCGTATGGGGATGTATTTCAGCCTGGAACTCAGGGTGCCGTTTTTGGATGTGTCGATGATCGATTTGGCCATGAAAATCCCGCCGGAGCTCAAGATCCGGGAGCATAACGGAGCGAAGATAGAAAAGTGGATTTTCCGTAAGGCCTTTCAAGGCACCAACTATCTGCCCGATGATATCTTGTGGCGTTATAAGGTGCAATATACACAGGGGGCAGGTTGTGAGAGCCTTGGAGAGCGGCTTGCCGAAAAGGAAATGAGCCAGGAGGAATTTGAGAAGATCAAGGCGGAGAATCCTAAAGCCCAGATCCACAGCCGGGAAGCAGCCTACTATTTCAAGATATTCCGCAAGACCCATCCCCAGGATTCCATCCTAGGTTCCATCGGTATATGGACGGGCTTTGATTTTGCTGAAGAAAGACAGCAGGTTCGTGGGACGGTGGACGGGAATTTGAAGCATGCATACGAAGTAATCACAGATGATGAGGACGGGGCCAGAGTAAAGGCGGCCTAAATTATCTAAAGGACGTAAAGGAAAAGATATGTTCAAAACCCTTCAAGATATCGTATGGAAAGCCGATCCTGAAATTGATGAGGCCATCCGATTGGAGCTGGAACGGCAAACCCACAGCCTTGAGCTGATCGCTTCGGAGAATATCACCAGTCCTGCCGTAATGGCCACGCTGGCGAGTGTTCTTACGAACAAATACGCAGAAGGCTATCCGGGCCGCCGGTTCTACGGTGGATGCCGATATGTAGACACGGCAGAGAGACTCGCCATTGAACGTGCAAAAGATCTCTTTTGTGCCCCTTATGCCAATGTGCAGCCCCATTCAGGCACCCAAGCAAATATGGCTGTCTATTTTGCCCTGCTCAATCTTGGAGACACAGTTTTGGGCATGGATCTGTCTCACGGGGGGCACCTTTCCCATGGAAGCCCTGTGAGTTTTTCCGGCCGTTTTTTTAATTTTGTCTCCTACGGAATAGACCAACAGACAGAAATGATCGACTATGAAGAGGTTGAGGCTGTTGCCAAAAAGCATCGGCCCAAAATGATCGTGGCCGGAGCCAGCGCGTATCCAAGGATAATTGACTTTGAGGCCTTTGCCCGCATCGCCCGTTCAATTGATGCCTATCTCGTGGCCGACATGGCTCATATCGCCGGGCTGGTGGCCACGGGGGAACATCCATCACCTATTCCCCATGCGCATGTAGTTACCTCCACAACTCATAAAACGCTCAGGGGCCCACGCGGTGGATTAATCCTAGCACAGGCAGAACATGGCAAGAAACTTGACAGTCAGATATTTCCTGGCATTCAAGGCGGCCCGTTAATGCACGTCATAGCCGCAAAGGCCATGGCCTTCAAGCTGGCCATGTCAGAAAGCTTTAAGGCATACCAGCGTCAGACTGTGGCCAATGCTGCGGAACTGGCACGACATTTAGTGGACGGTGGCCTCAAATTGGTGTCTGGTGGAACGGATAACCATCTTATGCTGGTGGATCTAAGTAATCTGGGGATAAGTGGCAGAGATGCTGAAAGGGCGTTGGAGGAGGCGGGTATCACGGTCAACAAGAACACCGTACCCTTTGAGAAACGCAGTGCTTTTGAGACAAGCGGCATTCGTATCGGGACTCCGGCAGTGACAACACGCGGCATGAAAGAACAAGAAATGGCCACCATCGGAACCATGATCATTGAGGTCTTGGATCAGCCAAACGATCAAGCCGTTCTTCGCCGGGTGAACGAATCTGTCAGAGATTTGTGTGAAAGATTTCCACTTTTCCCAAAGGGTGCCTTTGTATTGTGAAATCTGTCAAGAATGAAGACGCTGTCCCTCTGTCTTTCCATTGCTACCTGAGCTTTTCAGGTCTGCTTGAATCGACAGGCTTTGAGCAAGACACCTTCTGCCTGGCTTGTTTCAATGGCAAGTATCCGGTCAAGCCGTCCGAGGACATCTCCAAGCTGTGCCTGGAGCACTAAGGGCTCGTGCAAGAATCAACATATACATCTTGCCTTTCTTTTTAGTTTTTTTTCAGCGCCTCTCACCTCCACTTATCATCTACTTCCAACAGTTTTGTTCTTTATGTGGTCGTTACCGACATTATTGTTGTTGCTGCAGCTCTTCCGTGCCAGTCGCCGTCCACCGCAACACCCCCTGTTGTGCTCTCTTCATTACGTATTATTTGTTTTGAGTCTCGACACTTAGCTCATCATCTTGTTCTTGGGCTGCGGTTCGGCACAACGCTTGGCATGTCCTTTGCCATTCTTGACAAAAACGCCATTCAGCGAAACAACAATAGGCACAAAATTGGAGGAGCTAGGCATGAGGAAAAGAAAAACATTCGTCTCGTTGGCGACATTCGTTGCCGTGATGTCTGTGCATTTGACTGCATTGGCAGAGCAGACCAAACCGGTTGACTCAGGTGCCACGTCCTGGATGCTTACCTCCACAGCTTTGGTGCTGCTGATGATTCCCGGTCTTGCCATGTTTTACGGCGGACTGGTTCGCACGAAAAACGTGATGGGTACAATGATGCACAGTTTTGCTGCAATGGGCATCATGAGCGTGCTGTGGGTCATCTGTGGATATGCCATGAGCTTTGGAAGTAACATTCTTGGCGGTTGGTTCGGTTGGAACCCTGACTACTTTATGCTTGCCGGCATTGATGAAACAATTATGGATGCAGGCGTCCCCGAATATGTTTTCGCCATGTTTCAGGGTAAATTCGCCATCATCACACCCGCCTTGATCGCAGGTGCTTTTGCAGAACGCGTAGCCTTCAAAGGTTACTGCCTTTTCATCGCTCTGTGGGGCACCTTGGTCTACAACCCGCTTTGTCACTGGGTATGGGCTGAAGACGGCTTCTTGTTCAACATGGGAGCGGCAGGAGCTATCGATTTTGCTGGCGGTACGGTTGTCCACATATCTGCTGGGGTCAGCGGTCTGATCGCGGCCATCATATTGGGTGCCAGGCGAGGACATCCAGAGGCAAGCATGCAACCGAACAACCTGGTGATGACCATGATGGGTGCAGGCCTGTTGTGGGTGGGTTGGTTTGGCTTCAACGCAGGCAGCAGTATAACTAGCGGCCTTTCCACGGCTCAAGCATTGACAGCTACCCAAGCTGCTGCTGCATCTGGGGCATTGATCTGGCTTATACTCGAAGGTTGGCACCAAGGAAAGGCCACGGGCTTGGGCTTTGCGAGTGGTATCCTGGCTGGCTTGGTTGCCGTGACACCTGCTGCGGGAGTTGTAAAGCCAGGAGGCGCCCTTGCACTGGGCGCATTAGCAGCAGTGATTTGTTATTTGGGCATTAGTGTCAAGAACCGCCTCGGCTATGATGACACACTTGATGTATTTGGTATCCACGGATTGGGAGGCATCGTTGGTGCGATCTTCCTTACGTTCTTCATCCGTGACTCTTGGATGGCTGAAGCTGCCGCAGCAGCAGGTAGAAGTTGGTCCGTCACAGATCAGCTCATGGTCCAACTTTCAGCCGTAGGCATTGCGATCGTTTACGCTGGCATTGTCACTGCGGGAATAGTATTTCTGGTGGACAAAACGGTCGGGCTACGAGCCAGCGACGATGAAGAGATGTCTGGCCTGGATCCTTCCTACCACGGTGAACGAGGCTACGGCATGTTGAACGCCGGATGAACGGAGGTACATAATGAAATTGATTACGGCAATCATCAGAGAAGAAATGCTAGACCAGGTTCGCGAAGCACTCATCGCAGCTAAAATCGAACGGATCACAGTGTGTCGTGTCTCCGGACACGGCAACCAAAAGACAGAACGGGTCTATCGAGGGACAAAAGTCATTCCCAATTTAATCCCTAAGGTCCGCATGGACATTGCCGTAAATGACCCGCTTGTGGAAATTACTTGCGACACTATCATCGACGCTGCCGGAGGTGAAAACCCAGAAATCGGTGCAGGAAAGATATTTATCACCAACCTCGAAGGGTGCATCCGCATCCGTACCCGTGAACAAGGTGAACAGGCAATGTGAATATCAACCTGGGTTTGAATCATGCGATGTTATCCTGCTTTCTGCTTATCAAGCATTAATGAGTGATATCCTGATAGAGACAAAGTAAAATAGCATGAATTCGGTTGTCAATTCTTAGATTAGAGCAGATATCAGGAAGCTGTATAATAACTTGCCCAAATAAATCGATTTGACACGGACTGATATGTGGATTATTATAGCTATAATTATCCACATCATGGAGGTGTGATATATGAGAACAATTCAGATGACTATTGATGATGATCTTGTAAAAGCGGTCGACCGTGTTTCGAAACAACTCAACACAAGTCGTTCTTCTTTCACACGGAAGGCACTTCGTGAGGCGCTTGCCAGCTACAACCTTGAGCAACTTGAGCGCAAGCACCGTCAAGGCTATGAACGGCACCCGGTTGCCGCCGATGAGTTTTCAATTTGGGAAACAGAGCAAGCCTGGGGTGAAGTATGAAGCACGGCGAAATACGTTGGTACAAATTTTTAAAGCCTGATAAAAAGAGACCGGTCATTATCCTGACGCGGGATTCCGTGCTGGAATATCTTGGTGAAGTAACCGTCGCACCTATTACAAGTACGGTCCGCAATATACCGTCTGAAGTGTTTCTTACGAAAAGCGACGGCATGCCCCGAGATTGCGCTGTCAATTGTGACCATTTACAGACCGTTTCGAAGGGAAAGATCGGATCACTTATTACGTCCATGCCACCAGCAAAGATGGTTGAAGTTGGGAGGGCAATCCGGTTTGCCCTTGATCTTTGAGACATGAGCGGCCAACATGTCAGATCATAAGACAGCCAAGGCCTGGGGCGGCTTTCGGGACATACATTAGTTTATAAGATACTGTTAAACTTTTAACGAGTACCTTTTGCGATCTATACCTCTGGCAATAATATGATGAAGCGCAGCCGGCGCAACTATTCTTGATTGTCGCGGAATACAAACCGGATATTATAGTTCAAGCACTCTGTCAACTTATAAACTAATGTACGTCCCGAACCGTAACGAACCGTAAATGTACGTCCCTGAAGCCTGTACGTCCCGAAGCCCTGCCCATTCAAGGCCTCTGGGATATTAAAAGATAAAGTAAATGGCAAGTGTTAGATCCACCTAACAATTGGCCATTCTGTTGTGCTTGCAAAACCAAATCTACAATAAACTCAACGTGTTGTTTCATTAATGCCTGTAGTATGCCATCTTTGTTTTCCCTTTGGCGTTTTTCAAGGGGGACGCTGAATGCTATCTATGATCGACTGAACGCTCGGAAAGATCCTTATTGTTGGACCTTTTCCCTATCAAATCTCACAAACGGTTGAACCCCGATAATTGCAAGGGATGTGTGTTTCCGGGCCAAAGCACACAGCCAAAACCAAAGCACCACCTCTTGACAGTCAGCACAGCGTCTGATACAAGAATACTAGTCATCTAAATCTGCGTCCAATTTCTTTATCCACATATATACAAACCCCAAAGGAGGTTAAATGCGCCTCAAACTGTGCCTACCCGAGTCCTAGCGGAACGCCTCAAGCCCTTTAGGAATTCAAGATCCTATTGCAACAGAGCAAAACCAGTCGCAATCGGAAGGATCAAGGATGAACTCGGGACAGGTTTTGTGTCCCTCGAGTTTTATTAATCCGATTTTTCCGGCGATATGCCGGGCGACACGGAAGGAGGGGACTCATGAAAACTACACTTGAGATCATCAAGGCCGACATTGGCAGTGTAGGAGGGCACATCGCCCCCAGCAGGAAGTTATTCGCTATTGCAAAAGACTATGTGAAAAACATTTGCCCCAGATTCATTGATGACGCCTTTATTTCCAGCACCGGGAATGTCAATGCTCGCGCCAATTTCCGAAACAAAATAGAACAACTGTTGTCCATTGCCGATATTAAAATAGGGGGGAACCGTCCTTGGGATCTCCAGGTCCATAACGATGATTTTTATGCAAGAGTGCTAGCGGAAGGTTCATTAGGATTGGGTGAATCCTACATGGACGGCTGGTGGAATTGTGACAGGCTTGACAAGTTCTTTCATAGGATTCTGCGAGCAGAACTGGATAGAAAGGTCAAGACACGGACGGAGTTTTTCGAGGTTCTGAAATCTAAGCTGTTTAACCTCCAGAAACCGTCCCGTGCCTTTCAGATCGGACAGCGACACTACGATATTGGCAACAACCTATACAAGTACATGCTCGGCGAGCGGTTAATTTATAGCTGCGGCTATTGGAAAAATGCTTCCATGCTTGATGAAGCGCAGGAAGCCAAACTGGACTTAGTATGCCGGAAACTGGGCTTGCGTCCAGGCATGCGAGTTCTGGACATCGGTTGTGGTTGGGGTGAAACCGCCAAATTCGCCGCTGAGCGGTACCAGGTCGAAGTTGTTGGCATCACCGTCTCAGAACAACAGACAAAATTAGGAAAAGAGTTATGCCGAGGACTTCCGGTTGATATCCGGCTGCAGGATTACCGCAACATTGAAGAAACTTTTGATCGCATTTTATCTATAGGCATGTTCGAACACGTCGGTTACAAGAACTACTCCACTTTCATGCGCATAGTCAAGAATTGTCTGAAGGATCGGGGGCTCTTCCTACTGCAAACCATCGGTGGAATCAAGTCTGTTACCAGGAACGACCCATGGATCGAGCGTTACATCTTTCCGAATTCCATGCTGCCGTCTGCGAAGCAAATATGCTCTGCCTTCGAGGGTGTGTTTGTTCTTGAAGACTGGCATAGTTTTGGTCCGGACTACGATAAGACCCTTATTGAGTGGTTTCGGAATTTCCATGAGAACTGGGACATCCTTAAGGAATACTACGACGAGCGATTCTACCGGATGTGGAAGTATTATCTGTTGTCCTGCGCCGGGTCCTTCCGCGCAAGGGAAAACCAGTTGTGCCAAATAGTTCTCTCCGCAAATGGTGTCCCAGGTGGATACCGGTCTATTCGGTGAAGTATAAATGACGAGACCGACGCCTACTGCCAAGATATATGCCATAAACCCTAAAAAGTGCAGCGAAAGTCCGAGAAGCGATTGATTGCGGGGTTTTCGTACATTAGTTTATAAGATACTGTTAAACTTTTAACGAGTACCTTTTGCGATCTATACCTCTGGCAATAATATGATGAAGCGCGCCTGGGACATCTGTTCTTGATTGTCGTGTCCTTTCTTGCCTTGCTCATGATTCAAGCCAACGTCCAAGTTCAGTTGTGTGGGCAGACCAACACCAACCACGCTGGAACAACCAAAAACCGTTATCGGAGCAATCGACGTCCGCAGCGCGTGGGGAGCCCACTTCAACTGCAACGCTTTGTCGGGCCGCCATTTGCGACGGTTTGAATTGTCTCTTCTAACAACCGGCACACAACTTCCGTGCTTGATTTAATGTCACCGAAAAACACTGGGCATTTATTTCTTCTTTTCTTTTTTCAATTTTCGTTTTTCTTTTGGATTAAGCTGGGCCTTTTTCTGTTGTTCCTTTTTGCCTTTGTCTTTTTTCCCTTTATCACCCATAGCTGTTTCTCCTTTTTGTATATCCGATATGCGGAAAAAAACGCTTGATATCCCTGATATCAGGGGATTTATGAGAATAAATTAGTGGAATGTATACGTGCTCGACAAGTAATATATTACAATCGTATTGTTGAGGAGATCGTTTGGCACCGGCAGAGCCGATGCGAAAATAACTTGGTGATTGCATTAAAAAAATCATTTTAACAGCTAATACAACCAGTACTCAAAATCAAGGATAAATTATGCGTAATCCACCGGTAAAACTTTTAGACAGGGTGCGGAACTGGACCTAATGGTATTTAGAAAAGGAAAAAGGTTCGGAAGTGTCTGAAGGCTCTTGATATTGATCCTGAAACCATGGTGTGGACCATGAGTAAGGGCTCGTCACTCAATTACTATTGACAAACATAAACTCAGCATTTAGATTTGTCCTATGATAAGAAGGACTCTTGAAAAGCCAATTCAAAGATATTCTACGCAATATCCTGTAATTGCGATAGTAGGTCCCCGGCAGAGCGGAAAGACCACTCTGGCCAGGCATATGTTTCCCAACCATAAGTATCTGTCAATGGAGAATTTGGACATCCGGCATATGGCCGAAGATGATCCGCGTGGTTTTCTTGAGGATTACGGAAAAAACCTCATCCTTGATGAAATTCAACGTGTCCCGTCCCTTTTCTCATACTTACAAGAAAGGGTTGACCTGGATGATGTCCCGGCCTGCTACGTCCTTACAGGGTCCCAACAGTTTCTCCTTTTGGAAAGGATAACCCAATCCCTGGCAGGCAGGATTGTCACCTTTCAATTATACCCTTTTTCTTTCAATGAACTTCACGGGCTCCCACTGGATGAGGATTTGGGTTCGCTTTTCAAGATCAAGCCCAGGCCTATCAAAGGCGGAGAAGATTTCGACATCTATAAGACGATTTTTACGGGAATGTACCCAAGGATTCATGACAAGAAACTCGAGCCCAGGAAATGGATTGAAAACTATATCCTTACATATATTGAAAGGGATATCCGAAGTCTTGTAAATGTTGATAACCTGAAGCTTTTTGAGAGTTTTTTACAAATCTGTGCCGCTATGTCCGGGCAGCTTGTCAACTACACGTCTATTTCAAATTCCATTGGTGTGTCACAGCCTACCGTCAAGAAATGGATGTCTCTGCTGGAGACAAGCGGTATCCTCTTCATTCTCCATCCACATCACAAGAATTTCAGAAAGCGCCTTGTAAAAACCCCCAAACTATATTTTGCGGATACGGGAGTCCTTTCTTTTCTCCTTTCAATCAGGACCTCAAACGAGCTTAAGGGTCATCCACTTTTTGGAAATATCTTTGAGACATTTATTATCGGGGAGTTTTACAAAAGAATGTATCATGTAGGAGAAAAACCCCCTTTCTACTTCTGGCGGGATAAGACCGGCAATGAGATTGATCTTCTCATTGATATCGATCAGGAAATGCTGCCCATTGAAATAAAGGCTTCAAAAACATACAGCAGAGAATTCAAATCAAGTGTTCTGTCATGGCTTAATCTGAAAGGAAATGCATCCCAAAGAGGGTTTGTCATATACAGGGGAGATCACCTGGTTGGAAAGAACTCAACTGTTACGGCTATCCCCTGGTGGTATTTGTAGAGCTGCGGGAAACATCAAGGCGTCGTATTGTGCGTGCAGTTTAGCGAATGTTGGATATTGCGATGGGAACTATAGAAGAAATAACTCTGCTTTATGGGATCAGCAAGGCGTTGGACGTCAGCCGGAATCTAAGGGAATCGCTTTACAAGGTTCTGGACATTCTTGCCAGGTCCACCGAAATGGAGCGGGGGACCATAACGATTATGAATCCTCTGAGGGATGAGGTCCGTATTGAAGTGGCTCACGGTCTTTCCAGGACTGCCATGCAGCGAGGCAAATACAAGGCCGGGGAAGGAATTACCGGCAAGGTCATTGAAACAGGGAAGTCCTTCATCGTGCCCAAAGTCAGCGAAGAACCACTCTTTTTAAATCGTACAGCCACAAGAAGATCTGTCGTTGATCAAGAAATCTCCTTTATCTGTGTGCCGGTTAAAAAGGGCCATCAAGTTGTCGGCACCCTCAGCGTTGATATACCTTTTGATGAGTCTTATTTGCTAAAGGAAGGTGAAAGACTGCTTTCCATTGTTGCTGCAATGATTGCCCAGCATGTTATCAATCTTGAAACCATCCAGACGGAAAAGCAGCAACTCAGAAAAGAAAACAAGCGGCTTCGCCAAGAGCTTTCAGAGAGGTTTCGCATAACGAATATTATTGGAAACAGCAATAAGATGCGGGAGGTCTTTCAGATGATCTCCCAGGTATCAAAGAGTAATGCCACAGTGCTGATTCGCGGAGAGAGTGGTACCGGCAAGGAATTGGCAGCAGCGGCAATTCACTATAACAGCTTGAGAGCAAAAGGCCCCTTTGTAAAGGTGAACTGCGCGGCCCTTCCTGTTAATCTAATTGAAAGCGAGCTTTTTGGCCATGAAAAAGGAGCATTTACAGGTGCGATTCGGCAAAAGCAAGGAAAGTTTGGGCTAGCAAACAAGGGGACGATCTTTTTGGATGAAATAGGCTCTATAGGCCTGGATGTACAGGTAAAGCTTCTACGGGTGCTTCAGGAAAAGGAATTTGAACGGGTAGGTGGGTACGAAACCCTCAAGAGTGATGTCCGAATTATAGCAGCTACCAACAAGAACCTGGAGCAGGCTGTGGAGGAAGAAGTCTTTCGTGGCGATCTTTATTACAGATTGAACGTATTTCCCATCTATATGCCCCCCTTGAGAGTACGCAAGACCGATGTCCTGCTCTTGGCAGACTACTTTCTGGAAAAATACGTAAAGGAAAATCACAAGGACATCCGCCGCTTAGCCACGCCGGCTATTGACATGCTGATGCAGTATCACTGGCCTGGCAATGTACGGGAACTTGAGAACTGCATAGAGAGGGCCGTGCTTTTGTGCGAAGAAGGTGTCATTCACAGCTATCATTTACCTCCCTCACTCCAGACGGCAGAAGAATCAGATACTCTTCCTGACAGGTCTATGGAAGATACAATCTCAAAGCTTGAAAAAGAGATCATCATTGACGCATTAAAAACGACGAGGGGGAATATGGCGAAGGCTGCAGAGCTTACCAAGACAACGGAACGAAAGTTTACCTACAAAACGAAAAAACATGGCGTAGATTATCGGTTGTACAGGTGAGTTCTTGAGATTATGACATCGGTAGCCGTTATTGATTTTCCCTCCTATGCAGATTCCGTTGCCGGGGTGTTTGACCAGGCCAGGGAAAGGGAAACACTTTCAAGACAATCCCATTGTTAGTTTCCTTTCCTGTTTTGATATGTTAAAGAGTGCAAAATTGTAGTTTTAATTGCGGAGAAGCTACAAAAGCGTCTTTTGTTCGGTGCCCATCAGTAGGCTTTCTTGGATAAACCTTGGACATTACACTATAAATAATATTGGTACAGCTGTTGCTATACGAACTCAGTTTAGTTAGTTTCCATGATTTGATGGACACCAGTTAACAAGGAGGGAAGACCAAAATGTGCCGGCTATTTGCAGTAACCAGTGAAACGCCCCTTTCTCCCATGACAGCTATCCATGCTCTGGATGTCATGAAAGAAGGCCACGACGGGTCGGGTGTGGGGCTTTTCTTGAGTGGTTTGGGAGATCCTTTTGATCAGCTGGATGGTGCACCGATCCTGTCAGGGATTTTTACTAGTGATGGGTTGAAACGCCTTGACTACTTCATGATGGATCTTGGCTTCATAACTAAATACAAACTTGCCATCAAGGTTCCCAAAGACCCGCCCCCCGGAATACCGAAGCGGGATATCTACCTGGTCCGGGCCTATGAATACCCTGAAACCTGGGAGGGACTGGATGAAAGCGAGATACATGAACGCCTGATGCTCATCCGGCTCCAAATGCAACAGATGGGAAAAGAGAAGAATGATATGATTATCTTCAGCTTTTGGCCAGATGTTATCATGATCAAAGAGGTAGGCGATCCTATTGAAATGGCGGAATACCTGCAACTTGACCGCAAAGAGCTTCAGGCCCGAATTATTTTGGCCCAGGGGCGTCAAAACACAAACTATGCTATTAACCTTTATGCCTGTCATCCGTTTTTCCTGCAAGGGGTGGTGACAATGACCAATGGAGAGAATACCGCATTTATCCCTATCAAGGAATATCTCATGTCTCGGGGCGACCCTGGCTACGTAGGCTACCAGTCGGATTCAGAGGTTTTCACCCATATCCTTCATTTTACCTTAAATCATCTGGAACTTGGCATAGAGGCCTTCAAACATGTGATCACACCATTGCGAGACGAGGCTTTGGACAATCATCCCAGCAGTGTCCTACTGAAGGAATTGAAGCATACCTGTCGCAGGTTCATTGTAGACGGACCCAACTGTGTGATCGGCTGTCTTCCCGACAAGACACTCTTTTTGGTTCAAGATCGCAAGAAACTCCGCCCTGGTGTTGTTGGAGGCCGTCCGGGTCTCTATGCAATATCTTCGGAGATGTGCGGCCTGGATGTCGCTATTGGTGACCGGGACAAGAGTAAGGATTTTCAGCCCATGTACCTGGACACCGCATTTATAAGAGCTGACCGCAAGGAGGTAACCGTATGTCGCCAGACGGATCAATTGCCCCTTCTACACTGAGTTTGAAGGACCTGCCTTGGCAGATTCACTGGGATAGGGATGAGTGTGCGCTATGTGGTCAATGCACTGCCGTATGCCCAGTAAATGCCATTGAGCTTGGTGTACATCGAAAACGTATTGTCCAATCTCCCATTGGGCTGGATGACGCGCCTTCAAACGTATATCAGGTCTACTATGGAATTAGGCAGAAGACGGATCCTGCCTATGCCTGCGTGGGTTGTGCCATGTGCAACCTGGTTTGTCCCAATGGTTGCATTATTCCTTGCCGAAGTGATGAAGCGGACAAATTGAGATATCACGTCAATAGGGGTGGACAACCTCGTAGAAGAGGGGGGCGCAGAAATGTGCCGGGAGGTGTTCTAGATCAAATCAAGTTTGTTCGAATATCGATGCTAACCGATCCTGCTCTGGACGCTGGCCGGCATGAATTTGAGGTGCGCACACTCTTGGGACGGGTCTTGCCCCCCGAAGAGAACCTGAGGTTGCTACGCAAACAGGGTTGGATACCGCCGGTCAGAGAGATTTATCCGCTCATGATCGGCGCCATGTCTTTTGGGGCCCTTTCACCCAACATGTGGGAGGGGCTCCAAATGGGCGTTGGCTACTTGAACGAAGAATTAGGAATGCCGGTTCGAATATGTACCGGCGAAGGTGGATGTCCGCCCCGCTTGTTGCGTTCTCGTTTTATAAAGTATGTCATCTTGCAGATTGCAAGCGGTTATTTTGGATGGGATGAGATTATCCGCGCTATCCCGGAGATGAAAGAAGACCCTTGTGCAATTGAGATCAAGTACGGCCAGGGTGCCAAGCCGGGTGACGGCGGGCTCCTTATGTGGCATAAGGTAAATAAGCTGATTGCAGCTATCCGGGGAGTTCCACAAGGAGTGAGTTTGCCCAGCCCCCCTACGCACCAGACTAAATACTCTATTGAAGAGGCTGTGGCCAAAATGATCCAGTCTATGTACATGGCCTGGGACTTTCGGGTCCCGGTCTATCCCAAGATTTCAGGAACTACCACTGCTACCTCTGTGTTGAACAACCTAACGAGAAATCCCTATGCCGCAGCCCTTGCTATTGACGGAGAAGATGGCGGCACCGGGGCTGCCTATAATGTTTCCATGGACCATATGGGCCATCCGATAGCCAGCAACCTTCGGGATTGTTATCTGAATTTAGTAAAGGTTGGAATGCAGAATGAGATCCCCCTTTTTGCGGGAGGTGGCATCGGCAAGACGGGTAATCTGGCAGCTAACGCAGCAGCATTAATAATGCTGGGTGCAAGTGGAGTACAGATTGGCAAATACATCATGCAAGCGGCTGCCGGCTGTCTAGGCTCCGAATCTGACCGGTGTAACATTTGTAATGTTGGGCTTTGCCCAAAAGGGATTACTTCTCAGGACCCACGGCTTTATCGGCGTTTGGCCCCCGAGCAGGTGGCAGAACGCGTGGTAGACGTTTTTCTTTCTTTTGATACGGAGCTTAAGAAGATATTGGCTCCCCTTGGTCGTTCTACTTCATTGCCTATTGGTATGTCTGATGCAATTGGGGTTAATGACAAAGGGGTGGCAGAACGTCTCCAGATTAGATATGTGGTTTGATCACCAATAGCCTAGAGCTAAAAGCTCAAAGCAGTGGCTCGATGTGACGCAGCAGACCCTTTTGCATGCAGCTTCCGGCTGCGAACCTGATTAGGGACATAGACATGAAAAACGAGGAACCGTATTATATCTCCGGAGTTGAAAACGATCATCGCATGGAATCGCGTGTCCTGGAAGAGCGGATACAGCGTGCTGTCAGTGATGGTTATAGGCTATTCGAGGTGGACGCCTATGGTCAGCACGGCATAGGTGGCCGTTTGTGGCGAGCTGGCGATGAACCGGTTTATGTCAAGATCAAGGGCTCGTCAGGACAGCGTGTGGGGTCTATGGGATTTCCCGACACACAGATTGAGGTCTTTGGACCCGCTTCTGATGATGTCGGATGGCTCAATGCAGGCGCAGAGATTGTAATTCACGGAAATGCAGCCAATGGAGTAGCTAATGCCATGGCCCAGGGGAAGGTCTATGTCGCAGGCAGTGTTGGTGCGCGGGCCATGACCATGACAAAGCATAATCCCCGTTTCGACCCTCCGGAGCTTTGGATCTTAGGCACGGCAGGTGACTACTTCGCCGAGTTTATGGCAGGGGGTATTGCTGTTATAT
>MAVP01000021.1 GCA_001751075.1 Desulfobacterales bacterium S7086C20
GGCTTGCCTGGAAGTTTTTGCCCTTGGAGGAAAATCCCCCGGAGACGATGCAACAGAGACCGGATATTTTGTAGTGCGGGCTGCTTTTGCCCGCGAGGTTTCTGAGGCCGTCAAATACATAGCGAAAAAAGGGTTTGCCGAAGGGAGTGCTCCGGCGATTTCCAGGTTCATAACCACAATTGCATCCCGTTTTGGAGTAAACGTCTCAGAGAAAATCGCAGCACAGGCTGTGCCTATAATTGGAGCAGCGGGAGGTGCATTGATAAACACGATTTTTATCGATCATTTCCAGGACATGGCACGTGGTCATTTTATAGTACGCAGGCTTGAGAGGGTCTATGGGACTGATGAGGTTCAGCGTCAATATGAGAAACTGTGATTATTGGAAAAATAGGGATGTCCGTCGAATATGTGGCAATGGGTGAAAATTACCTAGTGTCTATCCACGAGTCATTTATTTGATGATGGGCACAAGTGTAAGTTTCCAATTCAGAAATGAGCAATTTTTTCTCTGAGCAAGGCCGCACAAGGGTTTTCGCCGAGACGTACTTTTCGTACGTCGCAGGCAAAAACCCGCGGAGAACGCCGCTCAGAGGAAAAATGGCTATTTCTGGATGGAAACTACCTAATGCGTGCCACTCGCAATTTAACGATGGAACGCTCCGTAGCTTCTTCCACAGTCAGCTTATAACCAGATTCCAGGATGCTTTCTCCCTCCTTCGGGATATGGCGCAAGCGTGCCATAACCAAGCCACCAATAGTATGGAATTCAGAAGCGGGCAGGCTGATACCGAGAATTTCATTGGCTTCAGAGATGGGAAGACGGGAATCCATGAGATAAATATCTTCACCAAGAGTTTCGACAACCCTTTTGCGTCGTGGCAGATACTCTTCAAAGTCGTAGCCTACATCAATTTCACCAACCACCTCTTCTAAAATATCCTCCATGGTAATCATTCCGATGGCGGAACCGAATTCATCCACTACGATGGCCATGTGGTCGGAACGACCACGAAGTATGGGCAATAACTGGTCTATCGTTTGGTTGACAGAGACATAGTGGGCTGGTTTCATTAGGTCTAGCAGGTTACGAGAAGACAACTCGGGGTCTATCAAGTCCCATGTTGTCAAGGTGACAATGCCGATGACATTGCTGATATTTCCCTTGTAAACAGGCAAACGGTTATAACCCCGGTTACGCACCAAAAAAATGGCAGCCCGTGTATCTCGATCACGATTGATGGCAGTCATATCCGCCACAGGTATCATGGCCTCACCTACGGTGGTTTCTGCAAATCGGATGACACGCTTGATACGACCGCGGTCAAAGGCATCTATGTTTGAGCCACGCTCTGCCATTTCAACTACAGAGCGCACCAGTTCCCTGGTAATAAAAAAACTCTGGTCGGTCTTGCCGCCGCCAGTCAACCGCGCTGCCAGTCGCGCCACCCTGGAGAAGACAAAAACGATCGGGGAAAAAAGAAAGGAAAAGAGTCGTAACGGATAGACTATAATTGGCGCAATGACATCTGATTTTTGCTGATATATACTTTTGGGTACAATCTCGCCAAGGATTAAAAATACAGGAGTGTAGACAATAAAAGCATACAAGTCGCCCATCTCGCCAAAGTGGCGGATCATCAATATCGTACCGAGGGTTACCAGAATGACGGTAAAGATATTTGTGCCTACAAGCGTAGTACCCAAAAGTACATCAGGGGTTTGGAACAATTTGAGCACAAGTTTCGACCCTCCATGTCCCTGGTTGGCCCGGTGGTGCAACTTGATTTTGTCTGAATTTACCAAGGCGATCTCTGAGCCCGAAAAAAAACCTTTCAACAGTAGAAGGACTACCATGATCGATAAGATAATAAGTATATCCATCTCTTACACCCTTCCCTATTTATAATTCCTCACATCTTCCACAGATTCAGATACTTTATCCTCGTTCTGAGCAAAACCACCTTCCCCTACAACAGAGATAGCTCTGTCAGCTAGTGCAGTATCCTGCTCTTGGCCGCCTTCCTCTGCAACAACACCTCGATTTGCCCGTACCCTGGCAATACGATGCCCATCCATTTCTAGTACAGTAAGCCCAATGCCTTCTACAGTTACTTTATCGCCAACTCGGGGTAACCGATCCAACTGTCGAAACGTTATTCCACCTACGGTTGTCATACGAGGATCTTCAATGCCAAAGTTGGTCAGGCTGTTAAAATCGGTAAGCTTCATACTTCCAGGCACTTCGTAATCATTGTCGTCTCGCTCCTTATAAAACTCCTGGCCGGTAATCTCCCCGGAGATTTGACCAAAAATGAAGGTAAGGACATCCTTTACGGTAACAAAACCCTCTACCCCACCAAATTCGTTTAAAACCGCTGCCGCTCGCACGTTATGATCCTGAAAAAAATCGAATATCTCATCCACCTTCTTTGTAAGTGGCACCACAACCGGGGGATGCATAAGGTCTTCGGGCCTCAAAATGGTCAGCTCTACTTCATCAAGAACAAGCCGCACTATGTCTTCGGCATGGACAAAGCCCACCAGATTATCCCTATGCACCTCAAAGACAGGTATACGAGAATGCCGGTAGACCCTGAAATATTCCACCATCTCGGGAACACTCATTTCCACACTCAGAAACTTTGTACGTGTTCGTGGAGTCATTATTTCTACGATCTCGGTATCGTTTGCTTCCAGCAGTTTATAGATCAGGGCGCGTTCAGTAGCGTCCAATTCGCCTTCTTCAGCAACTTCTTCTACCAGGCTGCGAAATTCATCTACTTGAAGTATGTTTTCAGCCGCTGCTTCCTCCCCTACGACCAGTGTGGTAATATGGTCCGCCACGCCGCGTATTGCCCAACGCAAGGGAGTAACAAGCTTTACCCACAGATTCATGGGGGCGGCCACAATGCCGGCGCTTACTCGTACTGGGTTGGAAACAGCAATCGTTTTGGGTGTCACCTCCCCAAACAGTAACAGAAGCGGGACCATAACCAATGTACTTATCCAGCCGGCCTTATCTTCCCCATATAAACGGACCAGAATGCCGGCCATGTTGGCAACAGCCGCAATGTTGACAAGTTCATTACCGCATAGGATGGAGATGATCAGGCGACGCGGTTGGTCGAGTAAGGCATGGATTGTCTCAGAATAACGATTGCGTTCTTTGCGTAGTTTTTCCAGATCAAGGCGGGAAAGAGAAAATAACGCCGTTTCAGAGCCTGAAAAGAAGGCCGAGCCAAAGAACAACAGCCCCTGCACACAAAGGCGAACAAGCATGTCGGAATCCATCAGCAGGGCTGGGTCCAGAGCAAAAAAGCCTTTCAGCATAACCCAATAACGAAGTATCTCCTGATATAGTCCATTCATTTGTCTTTACCGAAATACAACTGGCCGTCACTATCTTCACTTAAAGTCTGATGATAAGACTTTTACACCTGTCTTCTTTTAAAGTCACCGAGAAATAACTTCTTCACTGCTGCTGACAAATTCTACCATAACAAAAAGCTTTCATAAAAAAAAGGCCAATCTCAAGCTTGGCCTTACAATCGAGCACGGATTACAAAAACAGTATTGATGGACTCGTAAAAAAGTCCATCAGTTAATCCTCTTCAGATTCCCTTCTTACCATTTCTACACTCTTGACACTGTAGCGATCTGCCTCCAGGACCTTTACCGAAAGATTCCCATCTTCAAAAGATTCCCCCTTCTGGGGAATCTTCCCAAAACGATAAAGCACATAGCCTGCTACAGTCTCAAAGCCTGCCTTGTCAATCTCAATACCCGTTTGATACCTAAGATCATCGATATCAGCCCTCCCGTCCACATGGAACCAACCAGGGCCCTTTTCCTGGATTTCAGGTTTGAGGTCTTCATGTTCATCGACAAGTTCACCAAATATCTCTTCCATGATATCCTCAAGGGTCACAATCCCGAAACATGCCCCAAACTCGTTTACCGCCACGGCCAGACTTTCGCTTTGCCGCTGCATTTCCAAAAAGAGTTCGTCAATTTGCTTGGTCTCGGGAACCAAGCGGGCAGGCCTTATGTACGGCCTGATGTATGTCTTTCTTTGCTTGTCGTAAAAAACATCAAAAATATTTAAAAAACCTACTATCTGATCAATTCGCCCTCTGTAAACTGGTATCCTGGTATGACCATGCTCACGCACAAGGTCTAAAAGCTCATCCGTTGCGGCTGTTTCAGCAAGAAGCGCCACTTCGGAAATAGGTACCATTACCTCGCGAACAATTGTAGTGGCATAATTCAATGTTGATTCCAACATCTCTTGTTCGTATTGTTTCAATCCTCCACTCTCGGCAGATTCTTCAAGTAGCAGTTTTATCTCATCACGGGTTGCGGAATAAGGCCCTATGTCCTCGTTTCCCAAAACACGCGAAAGGACTTTGGTGACTACATCTATCGGAGCAGTAATTGGTTTGCAAAACCACGCCAAAAACTTCCAATAAATACTAGTTCTTACAAGTATATTATCGGCATGATAGAGAAAAAGAGCTTTAGGCACAATCTCACTTATTACAAGTAAAACCGAAGTAATGACAACAGTGGCCACGACCGGTCCCATGGAGCCAATCCACTCCTGAAAGATTACCGTACCAATTGCACCGCATGATATATTGAAAACATTCGTTGCGATAAGAATCACTGCCAGCGTTTCGTGCTTTTCTTCAATGAGGCCAAGGGTACGGTTCGCACCGCGAACTCCGTCGGAAGCCAAGCGTTGAAACCGCGTACGACTTGCCGTAACCAAGGCGATTTCAGAACCCGATGAAAAACCGGAGCCCAGGATGCAGATCAAAAGCAGGAGCAAGTCAAAGATCATTTCTATGTTCCTCTGGGATCATGAGCCTAATACGACAGCTGACAATGTGTCCCCTCTTGGACTCAACGATTGTAAACAATGCGCCACCCCGTTCAATGGTTTCCTCAGGCACTGGAATTCTCCCAAACTCATTAGATAAATAACCGTTCAAGGTTACAGATTCCCCCTCAGGAAGGAACAAGCCACAGACCTTATTGACTTGTTCGACAGGGGCACGAGCTAATACAAACCACGTGTCTAAAGCCTCCTTACGTATGAGTTCTTCGGCCTTCTCATATTCATCATAGATCTCGCCAACGATCTCTTCCAACAAATCTTCCATCGTCGCAATACCGGCAGTTACACCATACTCATCCACGATTACAGCCATGTTGAGAAGATTCTTTTGCATATAACGAAAGATATGATTTATTTTTGCACCTTCAGGAAATATACTAACTGGATTCACGAGTTCACTGATCTTACGCTCGGGGTTCAGGAAAAACTCTTTGCTTCCCACAAACCCAACAATGTAATCGAGGCTTTGTTCGTAGACCGGAATCCTTGAGTGGCGTGCTTCAATCATGAGCTTGCCTAGCGTGTCGCGGGAAACATCTAAAGGAGTTGCCACGATATCCACACGAGGGGTCATAATCTCATGGGCAGTAGTCTGTGAGAAACGAAGTATATTGCTTGCAATGCGCCTCTCTTGGGACGTAATTGTGGCCTCCTGGTCCGCCTCTTCAAACAACACTTCAAGTTCCGCCGGACTAAGCGCATCTCTTGCTTCTTCGGGTACACGAAGGAACCGCAAGATTATGCGCGCCAAACGGTCAAAGACAATGACCATGGGACGAGATACTGTCGAGAAAAAGTGAAAAGGAATAATGGCCATTCTGGCAACGGCCGGAGCCTTGTTGACAGCTATCGTCTTTGGAATGATCTCCCCAAAAAAGAGCACCAACAGTGTGTCCACAACAACAGCTATCCAGAGACTATGGGTATCAAGCACCCGTGCGAAAAGCAGAGCAGCAGTTACCGCAGTAGCTACATTGACTAAGGTGTTTCCAAAAAGGACTGTGGAAAGTAACTCGCGTGGGCGCTTTAACAAGGCAACAATAAGTCTAGATCGTTTTGACTTCTCGCCGGCAAGACGGCGGCGTTCAATACGATCTAGACAAAAAAAAGCGGTTTCCGTCGCAGAAAAGCAGCCGGAACAAACGAGCAAAAAGCCCAGGAGTGATAACAAAAGCAACGTACCCGACGAAGGATCGTCCAACAGGATCTCCAAGAAGAATCTACAAAATAGTAGGTATTGCTATAAGATATCTTAAACGGAGTACAGTAAGCGCAAACAACAAAATATATTTAAATTTACACGATAATCTCCTCCCCGTCAAGACAAATGTAGGTCATGGAGACCGTTGGAGTCATATCAGTTGCTCAACACCTATTATTACTCCTAACTTTATATCATGCCGGGATATTTTCGTAAGCTCTCAAAAAGTGCGGGTTATTGAAAAGCTGCATATTTTCTTGACAACTAGTATGGTTTCCATCACATATACAGGGTTGAAAGCACAATCTTGACGCAAAGAACCGTGGAGGAAAAATGAGAAAATCAATCTTTTGGTCCGTACTAATTGTATTGTTCACTACACCCTATGTAGACTCGAACGCTGCCGAGGAGAGCTTCCAAGTCTCGACTCCGACACATGAAGCAACCATAAGCTATCAGGCTGTGGATAAGAACAGTATATTGGTATCCGCTTCCGATGCTGAAAACAACCCGATCCTGGGACTTACCACAAAGGATTTTGTTATTTATAAAGGACAAAAAAAGGCAAGGACACTCTCAGTTGAACCCCTTGAAAAAAGCAAGGAAGTCGGACTCAATATCGTATTTGTGGTAGATAATTCCGCCTCCATGAAACACCGTAAGGCAATTTCTCCCCTTCTTTCCGCTTACGAGGAGTTTTTTAGGACAGTACGGCCAATAGACAATATCCATGTGGTGGTCTTTAACAAAAAACCGACCATGAAAGTTGCTGGACACCCATTGCGGGTAAAAACATTTAATTCCAATGACATTCCCAAACTCAGGGACTTCTTAAGACACAGCTTAACGCTCGGCCTAACTGACAAGACAGTCCTCTACGAGGCCATGCTTGCCGGGATTGACATAGCCCGAAATATGCCGCCAAAGGCCCACAAATTCCTCGTGGTCTTCTCTGACGGCGAAGACATCAACAGCACTGTTGAAAGCTCTTTGGTTGGCTCCACCGCAAATAAGATACCAAACTTTGAAGCTTACTCTATAGACTATATGCCGGCACCAAGCATGGATCCTTTTCTAAAGAACTTTGCCGAACGCCATGGTGGCCGGATATGGAAAGCGACCTCCGCAACACAACTCCTTCCTATCTTTGAATCCTTTTCCACTTCTTTGCTCCACAGGTATGTGGTTTCATACCGGGTCCTTGACCCGCCACATGGCACGCTGTCAATAGAACCTGCTGAGCTCAATTTCGACATGCTTACAATGACGGACGGCTCTACCATTACGGATTATATCTTTTTTGAAACAGGAAAAAGTAAAATCAATGAAAAATATGTCCTCTTTGCAAACAGACGACAGGCAAAGTTCTTTGAAGAGGAAAAACTGAAGACCGCTCTGGACCGCTATTATAATGTACTTAACCTTGTAGGCGAGCGTTTGAAAGAAAATCCCACGGTTCAAACCCGTATCGTGGGTTGCAATTCTGATGTTGGCACAGAAAAGGGCAACCACCGTCTTTCGCTTGAACGTGCAAAAGCAGTGAAGGATTATCTGAATGAAGTCTGGGAAATAGAAGCCAATAGGATGACAGTTCAGGGCCGCAACCTCCCGGCTGAAGCTACCCCCAAAGAAGTACTGGGAGGACAAGCAGAGAATCAGCGTGTTGAAATCACCTACGACTTAAGGCCTATGCAAGATAAGGCAGCCGGAAAATTCATAGTTGAAAAGGGTGCCACAAAGGCGATAAAGGCACGGCCTAACATAGTCGCCGAGTATGGAATCTCAGATTGGCGGATAAGCCTTGCAGGAAATGACCAGGAGCTTAGAAGCCTTAGCGGCGCCGACGATCTGAAACTATCTTATGCTTTTTCTTTTGATGAACTTGGAAGAGAAAAGTTGGCGTCTTTGGATCATCTTAACTGCCGTATAAAGGTAACTGATATCTATGGTGATACATTGGAAACTACCACAAAACCTTGCCCGATAAAGATCACAAAAAAGGAAATCATTCATGAACTCATTCCACCTCTGGATGGCGTGATAGCGGTGCTTCCGGATTCAATAACTATAGAGGAGATCACCACAATAGATACTTCACCGCTTTTAAACTATGTCTTCTTTGAAACCGGCGAAAGCACAATTCCCAAGCGTTATCTTCTTTTCGTGGACCAAGCTAACACGAAAGATTTCACGCAAAGCCGTTTAAGAGGCACAATGGAAAAGTACCATCACCTACTGAATATAGTTGGAAAGCGCCTTCAAGACAATCCCGAAGCAAACATAACGCTTGTGGGATGCAATTCAAATTATGGGCCCGAAAAAGTAAACATCTCACTTTCACAACTTCGAGCAGAAGCAGTAAAGGCATATCTAAGATATGTCTGGATGATAGATCCGTCCCGGATAATTGTTAAAGCCAGGAACCTGCCATCAGCCCCCAGTACGAACAGGATTACTAAAGGCAGACTCGAAAACCAGCGAGTTGAGATCTATTCTGATTCTCCTGCAATACTCAATACTGTGGACAGCACATATATTGAAGAGACAAGCGACACAAAGGAAATACAGATCATGCCTAAAATCCAGGCAGGTTATGGGATAGTGCACTGGAAGTTAGGACTTACCAGTGGAGAAGAGATACTTGCCTCTGTGAATGGAGAAGAAGGCCTAAATTCAATTCATTCATTTAATCTAAGGCAGATCGGACTTCGCAAGATAAGTTCTTATGAGAATATATCGGCAAAAGTCGAAGTTGAAGACAGAAAGGGGCAAAACTTCACTACTGGCAAAGGAATTGGGGTCAAGTTCATAAAAAGAAAGGAGCGCGTTGCTCAAAAGATGGGCTATAAGGTACTGGAAAAATATGCCCTCATACTCTTTGACTTTGACAGTTCTGAGATAAAAGATCAAAATGAGTGGTTGGTCGGACGGATACTTGAAAGAACCAGCAAGTTTCCTGATGCCAAGATCAAAGTTGTAGGGCACACCGACAACATAGGCAATGAGGACTACAATTTGAAGCTCTCTGAAAGACGGGCAAAGGCCGTTTATGATCAGCTCCTAGAATCCGGCACAATAGGCACGGGAAACATTACCCATAAAGGCGTAGGCCTCAATGACCCACTTTATGACAACGACCTGTCTGAAGGCCGTGCGCTTAATCGGACAGTGACTGTTTACCTTGAGTACGAGAAGGAAGAGTAGTTTTTAAGCGTCAGTATCCCTTGATTTTATCAGACAGGAACCCAACGGCAAGGACGAAGTTATGTGACCGATTCCATTTCAGTATAACCCGATAATTGTTATAGGCCATAAAGACTCGACTTGTTGGTCCATCACCATCAGGTCGCACAATCGAGGCCAACAGGTCCCGTGTTGGCAGGTCTCGTCCATCCGGCCTTCGAACCCCCAGTGCTTGCCACTTACTGATTCGCTTTTGGTATTTCAGACCAATCAAGCCTTGGTCAAAACCTTTCGGCAAACGCACCTCCCGTCCCCATGTCTGATCACTTTCCCAGCCACACTTTGACAGGTAATTTGCCGCAGAGGCAAGAATATCCCCTTGTTCTTGCCAAATGTCTTTGTGACCGTTCCCATTAAAATCGACAGCATGGTCGTTGAACGTAGAAGGCATGAACTGCATTTGCCCCATCGCCCCAGCCCATGAACCTTTCATGCGGGCATTAGAGATGTGTCCCTGATCCAGAATACGCAGGGCCCTTAGCAGTTCTTTCCTGAAATAGGCACTGCGACGGCCATCATAAGCAAGGGTGGCCAGGGAGCCAATAACCGCAAAACCGCCGGTGAGCCTGCCGAAGTCGCTTTCAATACCCCATAAAGCCACTAAAAATCTTGGCTGCACACCATAGCGGGTAGAGATCTTGTTCAGCAAAGGACCGTTTTCCTTGAACTTCCTTTTTCCTTTGTCAATACGCCCTTGTGATAACATCATGCGAAGGTACTCGCCGAGCGAGAGATTGAATTCCGGTTGGTTCCGATCCAATTCGATCACACGCGGTATCGGTTCAATATCAAAAAGTGCTGAATCGACTATTTTCCTTGAGATGCCATCGGCCAAGGCCTCTTTTTTAAAGTCTTCAAGCCAGGCCTCAAAGTCCACCTGCCCTGCTGCTGTTGAAACGCAAGGGGAAAATAAGCAATAGGCCAATAGGGCTATTGTTAATATTGAAAGCAGATATGTACAACACCTGTTCATATTGAACACCAAAGAGCGACATGGCTGCGACACTGAACACCTCATATCTTCATATTTGACGACTTCGTCTTATTCTTGACAAAGGCAAAAGCGACTTACTCTAGGGCCTTTCTTTTGAGAATATCGTAATAGGTTAAAACTCGGTCCACATAACGCACAGGCTCTGTTCCCCTGCAATAGCCATATTTTGTCTTCTTGTAATACTTCTTCTGGCGAAGCATCGGGAGTGTTTTCTTGAGCGAGGCCCACTTGTGGGTATCGAGGTCCTTTTGGAGCGCCAACTTTTGCGCATCCCTTACGTGGCCATAACCGATATTGTAACTGGCAAGGGTAAAGAGCATCCTATCAAGGCCTTCAATCTTATCAAACCGCTTATATATCTTGCTGAGATACTTTATTCCGCCTTCGATACTCTGTTGTGGATCGAGTCGACTATCAATCTCCATTTCTTCTGCAGTTGTAAGCGTCAGTTGCATCAACCCCCGCACCCCTTTGTAGCTTTTGGCCCGTGGGTCAAGATGGGATTCTTGGTAGGCTACTGCAGCCATGAGGCGCCAGTCAAACCCATATCGGTTGCTTTCCCTTTTGATAATCTTTTCATATTTCGGCAATCTGGTCTCAATCCTTTGGTGAAACTTCTTTAGATCAAAAAAATCAAAGATATCCACATTTGCATAATACTTTTCATAGATCTTTCCGAATGTCCCATCCTCTTCGATGGTATCAAAAAACTTATTGATCTTGGCCAACAACTTTGAGTTCCCTTTTCTAACGGCCCATCCCAAAGATTGCTGTTCTTCTATCGGAAAGGCAATCCGGATGGCAGGATAATAGCGGCGGTTCAAGAGAGCAATATTCGAATCAGCCACTGTAATCTCTATTTCTTTTTCGGCTACCTGACGTATCAACTCCTCGGTGGGCACATTTTCATGAAGGATAATCTCAACGTCCAGCCCATCTTTTTTAAGCTCAAGCAACCGCTCATGGTAGGATGTCCCTTCTCTTACATGTACCTTCTTCCCGCTTAAGTCTTCGATCCCTTTAATCTTATGATTACCCTTATGAACAATGATATCTTGCTGAACTGACAAATATTCATCTGAAAAATCTACGATTTCTTCTCTGTCAGGAGTACTTGTCATGCTTGCGGCAACCAGGTCGCCCTTGTCTTTGTCTAGTGCGTTGAGCATTTCATCCCAGTCCGGTGTGATCACTTCCAGTTTAACGTCCAGGTAATCAGCAAATGCCTTGGCTAATTCATACTCAAAGCCCATAGGCCTGTCTCTATAAATGTAATAGCAATTGGAGTTATTGCTGGTAATCACTGTAATCTTGCCTTTTTCTTTAATTCTTTCGAGCACCTCTCCCCGTTTGTCGAATCCACCTACAACCCAGGCAACTGTCCCAAGAACAGATAAGCAAACAATGATAATAAGCAATGTATTTATCCAGCGTTGTTTCATCATAATTCCTGAGTCCTAAAACAGGACTCCAAGCCTCAATGTGTTATCTTGCACCAATCAAAGTCATGTAGGAATCGGCCAAGACACATTTGAAGACCCTATCTGCTAAGATTCCAGATTTCCACGATGAGACCTAATAGGACACCCAGGAGTAAAAAACCTATCATGGAAAAAATGTCTGTTAGCATCACTCACCCTTCCCTTTTATTACTCAGTCTCCTAATAAAAGACCTTTTTCCTTTTTGAAGAAAGCCTTCCTATTATTAATCCAACCAGCAACATGCCTCCCCCTGCGATAAACCTCACCCACCACCTGCTGTTGCTTCTAAGACGAGTATTGTCTTTTTGCAATTGCTTTTCTTGGGCCTTTAACCTGTTAACTGTCGCCCGAAGCCCGTCACGTTCTGTTATCATTTCTACCACATCATTTGATTGCTCTACAAACTCACTATACTTCCGAGTGACTTGTTCCAGCTTAAGATTACTCAGAGATACTTCTTGCCGATACATGTTGGCTTTCTCCTCAATCTCCTTGACTTTCTGTTTGGAGCTCTGGAGGTCATTTCGTAAAGAACCCCTCGATTCCTTCAGTTCATTAATGCCTTCCTCCAGCTTATTTATCTTCTCCTCTAATTCCACAATAATAATGGTTTTAGGGATACTGGTAGTAAGATACTGTTCGTCTACCCATCCTTCTTTGCCATCCGGGGTACGCACTTTGAAATAGCGCTCTTTTTTCTCCAGGACTTCAACGGACATATTGCTCTTGAGTCTCATTACCACGTTGTACTCTTCATAGGGCACATCCCGAACGTTTAGAACAAGCATATCCGTCACATATTGGGTGTCTGCATTAGCAGATGCCAAACCAAGAAATAGGTAAATGACCAATGTGCAGAGAATCGTATTCTTCATTATGCCACCTCCCAACTCTATTGCCCTTTTTCAAGGGGGGAAGCAAGTGGAACACCCTAAGTTTTTGAGAAGTTACATTTCTTCCTTTCTGGTTAGTAAGCCTTGAACCCAGTACTCTTCGTCTTCCACTGTGCTTTCATCCTCAGAAGGCCTGGGCTGTTGTGACAATACATAAGGCTGGAACCACAACCCCTTTCCATGAAGTATCTTTCTAATTCATCAAAGAGAACGGGGCGGTTCGGCCAGGTGTATCTTTTCTCTCTACGCCTTAACTTCCTCCATTCATTCAATATTGCCGGTGAATTGTCAAAGACCTTTCCCCTGGCATATTTACAGAGAAACATCTCACATACTATCGGCTTCACCTTCCAGAGACAGCCTTCGTTGCCGAGGTAGACACACTTTGTGCCGAGATTTTGCAAGTTCAGGGCTTCAATAAGCCTATCAATCTCTTTAGGCTGTGATATCAACACATTTATTGCTACATCAGCAAAAAAAGTTATGATTCCTTCACGATTGCAGCAAGCACTACGACGATCTTCATAACAAGTTAGGGTACACACACCCGAAAAGTGACAGGCCAAGAAGGCATCAACGTCTTGCCTAAATGTAAGGTAGTTGCCGGCCCTCCTTATCAGTGTTGCTCGTAGTCCGGGAGAAAAACCTTCCAGACAATCTCGAACCGCAACTATGGCCTCTAACTGCTCTTCGTTGTACTCATTCAATACTAAATTCAACCACTTTCAGCACTCTGTTTTCCGAGTCCAGGATGTCCACACGCCAACTGCCTATCTCGTGGGGACGGATAATCTTTGAACTGTAGGTCCTAAAATTAACCGAACGAATATCCAGCTTTATACGCGCACGTTCTGTATCCCCGAAAAACCAGACATGTGTAACCTCAGTATCTTCTTTGGCCCCGTAAACCCTTGTAAGGCAATAAAGCTTTCCCACGTTTGCAGGAAAAACATCATTCGTCCCCACGCAGGCATGTTCCACCACCTCAAGGCAGATAGCAGAATGTATCACCTCAAGCACTGGCGGTTGTTCCGCATAGCCCCTTTGTGCAAATACCAGACAAAGAGTCATGAATGCGACAACGAAAAATGGCAGCATGGCTAACCGTTTCATAGGTACACTCCTTTCAAATTTTAAAGATAGTAGAGTAGTTTGTTAGGAATAATATTTGAGAATAGCTTCACAGAGTCCAGGAATAGTATATTCTGTGGCTTCAATATCCACGTTGAATCCAAGTTCTTTGGCTGTACTAGCGGTAATGGGTCCAATGCACGCGGTCTTGACGCCATCCATCAGTTTCTCAAGCTTTTCGGAAGGCAGCGCCGCCTTGAAATTCTTTACAGTGGAAGAACTGGTAAATGTAATAACATCAACAGAATGCTCTTCCAAACGGCTTACGAGTCCTTCCACATTCTCTGTAACCTGTTCTGTTTGATAGGAAGCGATTTCATCAACGGTGGCTCCCATCTTTCGAACTTCTACAGGAAGAATAGGCCGGGCCTCTTTGGCCCTGGGAAGCAGGATCTTCTTCCCCTCCAAGGGTTCATTCTTGAAAGCCTCTATCACCGATTCCGCCCGATAGGTTTCCGGAACGATATCAGCCCGAAAACCAAATTCGCGCAATCGCTTTGCGGTAGCAGGGCCAATAGCTGCTGTTCGCACATTTTTCAACGCCCGCACATCCCTATCTCTTTCAAAGAGCCGGTCAAAAAAGAAGTTTACACCATTTACACTAGTCAAAACAAGCCAGTCATAGGTTTCAAGACTGTCAATGGCTTGATCTAAGGGTGACCAATCATCCGGCGGTACCACTCTGATAGTGGGGCATTCCAGGCATTCAGCACCAAGTGCGGAAAGCCTTGCTACTAGTTCACTGGCTTGTTGTCGTGTCCTGGTAACAACTACCGTTTTCCCAAAGAGCGGTTTTTCTTCAAACCAGTTTATCTCTTTTCTTAGCTCAACAACCTTACCAACAACAATAACGGCCGGTGGCTTAAGACCGGCCTTTTCAACCTGAGCCACTATTGTATCAAGCCGGCCGACCAAAGTAGTCTGTAAGGGCGTAGCCCCCCATCGCACCACAGCCGTTGGAGTCTTTGGATCCCGCCCTCCAGCCATCAGCCTATCCACAATGTCAGCGAGGTTTTTGACCCCCATAAAAATAACCAGGGTACCAACACCTGTTGCCAGTTTCGACCATTCGATAGTCGACTCCAATTTTGTAGGATCCTCGTGACCGGTAACAAAGGCGACACTCGTATTATAGCCACGAAGGGTAAGAGGAATACCTGCAAAAGCAGCTGCGGCCACACCCGAAGTCACCCCGGGGACAACCTCAAAAGGAATATTTTGAGTCGCGAGTACCCTCGCCTCCTCACCACCTCGACCAAAAATAAAGGGGTCTCCCCCCTTTAAACGCACTACTGTGTGCCCCTCTCGTGCTTTTTCAACAAGCATCTGATTGATCTTTTCCTGATGTACGGTGTGCTTGCCCTCCTTTTTCCCCACATAGATGGTTTCAGTACCAACTGGTACATGTTGCAATAGATTGGCAGCCAGGAAATCATAGATTACCACATCAGCCTCTTGCAAACACTTCACCCCTCTCAGTGTGATCAGGTCCGGCATCCCTGGGCCGGCACCTACTAAATAGACTTTGCCTAAGTTCATTCCTTCAGATCCTGCATTGACTTACCATAAACACTTTCCAGGATTTCCCTGCCACCCATGTCGAGAAGACGATCAGCCAATTGCTTTCCAAGTTTTTCATGCTTTCCCAAGGGACCTGCGATCGTTTCGCGAAGCAAGACTGAGCCATCTACTTCGGAAATAAGACCGGTAAACTCAACCTGATCACCAACTACTTTGGCTTGGCCGGCAATGGGCACTTGGCATCCACCCTCAAGCCTGGTCAAAAAGGCGCGCTCGGTCTCGACAGCCACCCGTGTTTCTCTATGATCGAGTGGTGCTGTAAGCCTTCGGATTATCTCATCGTCTTGTCTTATCTCAATAGACAATGCCCCTTGGCCAATGGCAGGAAGCATCATCGAATCAGGAATATATTCCGTGATGTGATCGGAAAGCCCTAACCTTGTAATCCCTGCGGCCGCCAGTATGATGGCATCAAGATCTTCGGTTTCTAGTTTCCGAAGCCGGGTATCGAGATTTCCCCTTAGCCCGCAAACGTTTATATCGGGCCGCATATGACGTGCCTGGGCACAACGCCTTAGGCTGCTACTCCCAAGACGAGCCCCATTCGGTAGCTCGCTAAAAACCTTCCCATTCTTGGAAATTAAAACGTCCAGAGGGTTTTCCCTTTTTGGTACTGCACCAATACAAAGTCCTGGGGGGATTTCAGCCGGCATGTCCTTCATGCTATGAACAGCAATATCAACCCGTTCATCAAGGAGAGCTGCTTCAATCTCCTTTACAAAAAGGCCTTTGCCACCCACCTGTGCAAGAGGTACGTCCAGAATCTTATCCCCTGTAGTCTTGATCTTGACAAGTTCAACCTCACAACCGGAATGTAACGCTAAAAGCTGAGTGCGCACCCATTCTGCCTGCCAAACCGCCAAGGCACTTCCTCTTGTTCCAATCCTAATGACTTGTTTCATAATCAGTGCCCACAGCTACTGCAACTGGTTGCATTACAAGAGGTGCAACTTGAGCCCTGCGAACTTGTAAACTCCCCCTCGCTCTTGTGACTCACCGTAGAAAGAAGCCTGGTGATCTTCTTGCCGTTGCAATAAGGACAGGCGGCTTTTTCTTTCCCGAAGACTAAGACCTCGAAATCCTTGTTGCACTTTGTGCAATGGTATTCGAATATTGGCATTTTGCTTTCTCCTTAAAAATCGATAGACTCGTAAAAATGTGCATTCCCAAACAGATAAACCTTATTTTGTACCAATTTTTGTGGATGATGGCAATAACAGAATCCGACTAAAGTCTTGCTAGCTTTTCAATCACTGCTGCTGCAAGGAGGGGAAACATGATTTCATGATGACCTAAGAGGGTGTACCCCTTTCCACCCATACTGACAGGACGAGTGATCACATTAGTTGTAGGCCGATAATGCCGGATAAAGTCCATGTTTACAGTTGTAAACTCCTCCACCTTGTGTCCCATATTCCGAACCAGGGTAAGGGCCTTTAAGAAAATCTCCGGAAGGATTACCGCAGAGCCGACGTTTAAGTAAACTCCTTCCTCCAGACCGGCAATTACTGAGGCAAACAGCCTGAAATCAAGGTGACTCGCCCTTCCTACAGCCCCAGGCTCAAACTCCGGATGGATGTGAATAATATCCGTTCCAATGGCCACATGCACTGTTGCCGGAACGTTAAGCCGGTAAGCAGCGGCAAAAATACTTTCGCCGGCGAAAGGAAGTTGCTCTTCTATGATCGCACGACCCACTGCCTCCCCAAGCCCTAAGCTTTTTTTCTGTGTCCCAGATATGGTTTGATTCAAAAAATCCGCGGAATCTCTTGCCATCCCAAATGCACCCTGTTCAAGTCCCTCCAAGACCTCTTCAGAGGTTCTGCCGACCATGGCAAGTTCCAGATCATGTATGATGCCTGCCCCGTTTAAGGCAATAGCCGTAATGATACCTCGTTCCATCATATCAATCACGACAGGATTCAAACCTACTTTGATAACATGCGCACCCATTGCCATGACCACTCTTTTGTCTGTCTTACGAGACGTCGCAATGGCTGAAACAACAGCCTTCAAGTCATTGGCGCCAAGGATATCCGGCAGTCTGTCCATAAAATCTTCTAAGGTTCCACCTGTTTTCCAGGTTCGGGCGAAGTCGGCACGGTCTACCTTGCTTTTCCTCGACTTCAAGGAGCAGGTCTTTAAAGGTGGAATCTCTATGGGCAAGATTTTTTTCACACGCAATACCTTGTAGTAAAAAATGAGCTAAAATACATAAAGTTGACAAACTCGCAAAAAGTCATCAAAGTTGCGGACTGCGCTTTCCAGCATAACCTATTTTTCATAGAGTTCAGGGAAAAGGATCCGATCTACAAGGTCACACACGATATGCCCAACGGTGATGTGGGTTTCTTGAATACGCGGTGTTTCGTTGGAATCTACTGCCAGCGAAAGATCACAATTATCCCCCAGCTTGCCGCCGCCACATCCTGTCAGACCCATGGTATAGAGACCCATCTGGCGGCCTGTTTCCATGGCAATAAGTACGTTTTTTGAATTGCCGCTGGTGCTAATACCTAAGGCAATATCGTCTCTGACCCCCAATGCCCTGATCTGCTTGGAAAAGACCTCGTCGAAGGAATAATCATTGGAAATACTAGTCAAGACCGAGGTGTCGGTGTTAAGGGCAACAGCAGGCAAGGGCCTGCGCTCCACAGTAAACCGGTTAACAAATTCTGCTGCAATATGTTGGGCATCAGCGGCACTGCCACCGTTTCCAAATATGAGGAGTTTGTGACCAGAGGCAAAACAGGTCGCCACTTGTTTAGCTGCGGCCAGAATGCGGTCGACATTGTCTTCAAAAAAACACCTCTTGACCTCGATGCTTTCTTCCAGGGTTTTCAATATAACAGATTCCAAAGGCACTCCTTCTGTGTAACAGTTCACGGGGATCAAGGGTCAGGGATCAGATGCAAGAAAACCATATACAATTAACACCAGACTTCTAAATCTCAATAACTTTTTGGCGTCACCAACTTCGCCTAGCCCCTGGGCCCTGATCACTGACCCCTGTAAACAGCTGCCCTGCTCTCAGCCTCCGCTATGAGTTCGCTGCAAGCCTGGCCAAGCTCATCGGCCTTTCTCAACTCTTTTAAAGCCTTGTCATAATTGCCAACCTGCAAGTAGAGTTTGCCCAACCGGCATCTATAAAGCCCCTTGTTGCGATCAATCGAGACACTCTCTTCGGCCAGAACAATGGCAATCTCCAGATTTTCCCCTAACATCCCGTAAATATGTCCAAGGGTGTTCAAGCTCTTCGCATCTTTGGGATGGGCCTTGATTGCCTTTTCAAAGGCCTTAGCTGCTTTGCGGGGCAAGTCTTTTTCCAGGTAACAATCCCCTAGGGCACGAAAAACGGCTGTTCCCCAAGAAATCTTTTCGACTGCCCCTTCAAGATACCCAAGTGCCTTATCAACTTGACCCATCTCCTGGTAACACATCCCAATGTGACCGGCTATATCAGGATTGTCCCCGTCAAGGGAATGAGCCTTTAAAAATAACTCCAAGGCTACGTCACGGTTTTCTTGCTTAAGATAGGCAAGCCCCAAATTATACGTGGCCATAACATCTTTTGGGTTGATCTCAATGGCTGTCTCAAAGGCATCGATTGCCAAGTCAAGCTTGGCTTGTACCCCATAACAAACTCCAAGACTATTGTGGACATTCACATTTTGAGAATCGACCATGGCGGCCGTCTTGAATTCTTCAACAGCTCCATCAATGTCGCCGTATTGATAGAGTTTATCGGCGCTGATATTCAGACTGACAGCATCAAAGGGAGTAATGGTATTGGCCCCAAAAAATGCGGCATGATCCAGAGCCTTTTGGGCATTAGCCAGGACAGCTCCCCTTTCAAAGGGCCAGAACGGAAAGACGGCCAAGCCAACAGAGACAGTCTCGTTGCTCAAAAGCGTAAATCTGCGCTGCAATTCCTTCGCTAACTCCACAGCCTGTATTTGATCCATGTTCCGACAAAGGCATGCGAAACACCCTTGGCCCGCACATCCCCATGTCATGAGCTGTGCCTCGCTCATATCATCCACAACTCGTGCAAGCTTAACCACAACGGTGGAAACAATGGTTTGGCCAAGATCTTTCAACTTCTTTTCGAAGTCGTCAATACAGATCACCAAGGCTGCAAATTGGTCGTTTTCTTCTGCAAAAACCTCAAAGAGAACCTCGAAATCCTCCCCTATTAACATATAAGGAAAATCCGCTTTTAGGGCTTGGGCTCCCACAAGATGCTCTTCTGATCTACTCATGCTTGAGAATTTCTTTAAACGTGTTGACAATAATGGTAAAATCATCATCCTGTACTGTTCGCAAATCGATTACCACTAAATCATCTTCAATGCGTCCAACCACAGGGGGGCTAGCCTCTCGCATGAGACATTCCATCTTGCTTGCAGAAAGCCCCCTCATCTTAACGCTTACGCACTTTGTGGGTAGTTCCTGCAAGGGAAGAGACCCCCCACCCACACGTGATGAGCTATCAACAAGACCAATGTCAAGCCGTTTGCTCCCAAGTTTTTTTAATCGATTTCGGAGTCTCCTGGCTTTTTTGGCGATCTCCTTGACAGATATTGTAAGCATCTGCAATGTAGGGATCTCGGAAAGAGCTTTAACTTCATCACGATATATATGGAGTGTTGCCTCCATGGCGGCAAGGGTCATCTTGTCGATCCTAAGAGCTCGATTGATCGGGTTTTTCTTGATGCGCTCGACTACGTCTTTTCTGCCGACTATGATCCCGGCTTGAGGCCCTCCCAGCATCTTATCACCACTAAAGGTTACTACATCAGCACCGGAAGCAACCGTTTCTTGCACCGTAGGCTCCTGGATAAGTCCGTATTTTGAAAAATCCACAAAATTACCACTTCCAAGATCTTTCATCACAGGCAAATGATATTTCCTGCCAAGGGCGACCAAGTCTTTGAGGCAAACCTCCGCCGTAAATCCTACTATGGCATAATTGCTGGTATGGACCTTTAGTAACAGGGCGGTTTCATCACTGATCGCACGCTCATAATCCGCCGGATGAGTCCTGTTGGTTGCCCCTACTTCCACTAGTTTGGCATTGCTACGCGCCATAACATCGGGGATGCGAAAGGAACCTCCAATCTCTACAAGTTCGCCCCTTGATACAATAACCTCTTTTCCCCTTGCCAGGGTCTCAAGAGACAAAAAGACCGCCCCCGCATTGTTATTAACAACCATAGCGGCTTCAGCGCCACTTAATTCACACAAGATTTCCTCAATAGCACTATACCTGGATCCCCTCTCGCCCTTTTCAAGATCAAATTCAAGGTTCGAATACATGCTGGAGATTTCTGCAACATGCCTTGCCACCTTCTTCGGAAGAAGGGATCTGCCGAGATTAGTGTGAATGACAACACCCGTAGCATTGACAACGCGCTTTAAGTTAAACCCGGTTTTCTTGTCAACGGCCTCTTTCGTAAGGCGCAAAAGCTCACTATCAGAAAAAAGGATGTCATCTAATGTTTCATCTGCTGCAAGGATCTTCGACCTGAGCTTGTCAAGAACGTCTCTTATCGATTGTACTACCACCGGTCTAGGAACACTCGTTATAGGGTAGTTCTTCTCCCACAAATCAAGGACATAATCGACACCGGGAAGTCTACGTAGCAATGCCTGCTGTTGTGGATTCAAGGCTTTCCTCCATTGTTAAGAAATTGTCTATGTTTTTGCTTTCCGTATCTATCATATCCAGCCCGAACTTGCCACGTAAAAACTTGCTCGTCACTCAATAACTGTCACATCTTGCTGGTTTTTTGCGCTGTTTTCTGCGTTGCTCGGTCAGTTAAAGTGAAAATCCTTGGCCATTATCCAATACAAAAGTGGTATTTTTTTGCCATTGTCTGACTTTGTTTACCCAACTTTTGCATTTTGCAAATGCGGTACAATCCTTAACAACTTATTGTTATTAATGATAATATCACGCCGAAGGCAAGGAATGCCGTCCTTGGCACGATTATTTCATTTGACACAGTCTAATCAGGCTCCTATATTTGAACATAAATTTAATCTAAGGGGCCGGCAAGGAGGATCATATGTGTGAATGTTGTTCCGGCAGCAAGCGTGCCAGCAAATACAAGAAGTTTGAGTTTCTAAATGATCTTGATCACAGCCATAAGCATGACCATGAGCATACACATGACCATGAGCATAAGCATGAGCATGAGCATGAGCATCATCACGATCATCATTCAGAAGATTCAAAGATAGCAAGTTCTCATACTCATGGTGAAGAGTAAATATCCGGGTCCATAGGGCCCGGCTTCGCCCCTGGAAGGGGATTGTTTGTAGGCATCCTTTTCTGTATTGGAATGGTTTAATTGGTTCAATTAGTCAAGTTGGTTCCATTGGTTAACCAATAAAACTAATCTAACAAATTTAACTGATATAACAACTTTTTACGGAGAAATGCCATGTGTGAGGCTAATGCATATTTGTTAAAAGACGGTAAGGAAGAACTTTTTTTAGAGTCCCTCGATACAGTTGAGCCCGATGAGGGCAAGCTTCGTCTTACCAGTATATTTGGAGAGCAGAAATTTATTAGGGGCAAAATCGCTCGTCTCGCGCTGGTCGATCATAAGGTTGTTATTGAACAGTCGGAGTAATAAATGATCTTAGCGTAGTACCCATCCACGAACCGTCAAAAACCGACGGACACTGACGTAAGTTTCCAATTCAGAAATGAGCAATTTTCCACAAGGTCAAGGAAAACAAGGGGTTGTGCGGAGACGTACCGTGGTACGTCGCACAAGCAACCGTGCCGTTTGACGCCGAGATTGTGGAAAAGGGCCATTTATGGATAGAAACTAGCGTAGTTTTCGCAAATTATCCCTAGCAAATTCTATGGAAGGATCAAGTTGTAAGGCAAATTCATAATACTGAGTAGCCAGGTCCTTTTTACCCATATCTCTGTAATTAGAAGCTATGTTAGCATAATCAATTGCAGAGTTCGGATCAAGCTCAAGAACTTTATTGAAGCATGCTATTGCCTTTTCATGCTCTTTTAGCTTGAAATAACAAAACCCCATCAGGTTGTATATATCAGTTCTGGCACTGTCGTTTTCCTCCGCTTTTTCGAGTACCTCTATAGCCCGGCGATACTGGCCTAGATCCCTCAAACACACTCCCATATAAGAATATATGCTGGTAATGTCTTCATCTTTCGGGCTAAGTTCCAAGGCCTGTTTAAAGTACTTGAGCGCCTCATTGGGCTTTTTCATCGAAAGATGGCAAGATCCCAAAAAGAATCTCGTGTAGTATTTCCCCGGCATTAGTGCATCGACTCTTTGAAGTTCGCTAATAGCCACCTCTGGACTATTGTTTTGTGTGATGAGTTTGGCTGCAAACATGCCTATACTGGTTCCTGTAGTCCGCTCGCGAAAATGAGCGCCGGGAATGATAGTGTAAAAGGCAGGGATTTCAAGCCCGGGATGAGTCACATTGACAACTATGACATCCATCCCTATCCGAGAAAGTGCCGAAATGCAGTTTTCAACCTCTATCTTTATGTTATCATGGGAAAGGTCCGGCAGTTGCGAGAGTTGTTTTTCTTTATCAGAGCGTGTGACAAGTTCGGCCTCTTTGATCGTTTCAAGCTTGGGCAACCCGCTTGCCACATAGTTGGAAGAGGTATTAAAGTCTCCCGCCAATTGGGCCACTTCTGTTAAAGCGCGGTTTAAAGCTTTTTGGGGGCTGGGAGTAGTGCCGGCAGTCCAGACGATTTCACTCGTTTTCGGAAATGTCGACGGATCATAGGCAAGTACACCTATAGTGGGAATGCCCGTATCGAGTGAAAAGTCCGAAATAAACAATTGGACACCAATCCTTTGGTATTTGCCAATCAACTCAAGGGCAACGGGATCGGTTATCGAATCGATATTGATCGCCGGCGTCTCGAGTTTATTACGGCTTACCAGTGAAGATACATGTCTTTCTACAATCTCACATATTCCTTGACTCAGTGCCTCTTCTACACAGTTTCCGGCCGAAGGCCCGTTGAACTCATTTATGGCAAAGAACCAATCAAAAGGGATCAAGACCTCTTCATGGCGGGTCAGGTTATAGGCTGCAGCCCACTTTAGAGGCAGGCTGGAAAAGAGAGCTTTTGCTGCGCCTAGGTCTTCGGAATGGTCATGGACAGAATCGGAAATGGCCTCAAAGGCAAGGGCCTTATCTTGGACATCTTTGTATTTGGCAATAAGGAAGTTTGGGGGATTCTTGAAAAAACTGAAGAAGCTGAATCTTTCAGCCAGCTCCATCACTGCGCTTGCTTCCGACTGTTGAGGAGTACTTCCCTTCCCCATTTGTTTCTTTGTGCCTATAATCTCATGGGCATCTCGACCACAGACACTGAAATATACTGGGATATCCAGCCGGCCGTTATCAATCCTTTCCGTCCTTTCAAGGATGTCCAGATCCAGCCCTTTGAGTCTTTCCTTAAACCTCCTTACCGTTTCTTCAGGTGTGAGAGTTTTGTCCTGGTCTAAGGTATAGTGCTTGAACGCATCGTTTAAGATTATCTTGCTTGTCATTGCCTATTCTCTCACCTTTTCTAAAAATCAAGCGGGGAAACTTTTTGCCTCTTTAATCGTCAGGCTCTTAATTGTATGAGTATAAATCATTGTTGTTCTCACATCACTGTGCCCCAATAATTCCTGAATCGTACGGATATCATAATTTGCCTGCAATAAATGACTCGCAAAACTATGCCTAAAAGTAGAAGCACGCTTAATAATTTTAGCCTTTCTGACAGCCCGTTTAATTGCTTTCTGGACATGTCTAAAAAAGAACAAAAGGGCATTAAATGCCTGATTCTGGGATGAAGCGGATACTTTTCGTTTAACCGCTAAGTATGTTAGAAAATCTTTGACATCTGAAGATAATAACTGTGGATCTTTGCTCTTTATATAACCCTGGAACTGTTTAACCCACCCGGCATATGCCTTTAATTATTAAAATATTGCTTGTCAAGATCTTTTTTTATGATAATTATTCAGAAGCCATATAATATCTGGTTATATCCCTCGGTTTTGTTTTGAAAGGAAGAAAAATGAGTTCTGAGCCGAAAGTAAGTTCATTAACCGATTTGGTGAACTATCAGGATGAGTCTGTTGTAAGTAAAACTTTAATCAAAAAAGAGACAGGAACTGTAACATTATTTGCTTTTGATCAGGGGCAGGGATTAAGTGAACATACTGCACCATTTGATGCTTTGGTTTGTGTCTTGGATGGTGAAGTGGAAATTATGATTTCAGGAAACCCGTATGTTTTGAAAATGGGTGAAATGATTATATTGCCGGTCAATGAACCTCATTCTCTGAAAGCTGTTAAGAAATTTAAAATGATGCTTACCATGATCAGATCATAAAAATTTCAAAAGAAAGCAATGAGAATGGGTACCCCCTATCAAACCCTCATCTCTGGCATTATTCACAGATACATCGAAGGTGAATTAGTATCAAAAAATGGATAACATCACAATTCGCCAGATCCCAAAAGCCTGTGGCTTTCGGCCTAGGTGATTGTGGCCGTTGAGTCTGCAGAAAAAGCCTTGAAAGGCCCATTAATAAGGGATATCCTTGCCTCCCAAAACAAATAGACCGCTTATGAAGGGGGACAAAATATGCTATTTTTCAACAAACTCGCCATTTTCAAATTGACCGACCAACTCTTTTCCGGTTGGAGAAGTAAGCCTTCCTTTCCCATGAATCTTGTTGTCCTTGAACTGCCCAACATATCTGACACCATTGGGGCGAATCAATATACCGTGCCCATTTAACATATCGTTCCTAAACTCACCCACATACTTTGCTCCGTCGGCAGAAGTCAGAGTCCCCTTTCCGTTCATCTTGCCATCTTCAAACTCACCCACATACCTACTGCCATTATCATAAGCAAAAGATCCTTTGCCATTATTACAGTCCCCCTTCACGCATCCACCAAGGGCCTTCCCAGGACAAAAACAAAGTACAAAAACTAGGATCACATATGTTGTAAATTTCATCTTTCAATCCTCCTTCTTTACACACTCTATTGATGCCGGCTTTTCGACCAGTTGCCTCCCATAAGGGATGATTCCCACGGATGGAAACTAACTAATGGGTATGATGACAATGTTTACTCTCCTATTCATTGCGTCATTTGAAGATATGGGCTGAGATTCACCAAAGCCTATCGGGTAAACCCTTGTCGATACTACACCACGCTGTACTAAGGCATTCATGACCGCTTGGGCACGCCTCTCGGACAACCTTTGATTATAGTTTTCCGGACCTTTTGAATCGGTATGTCCCTCAACCCTGATTGTTGTCTGGGGATATCTGTTCAATACGCTGGCCACACGGCTCATCTCCGCATACGCGCCAGGTTTCAATGTCGCAGAATCAAAATCAAACAAGACCTCAGACCTAAAAGTAGCTGTCAATACGTTTCGGGTTCTTTGAATGCTGGCGGCCTCACTTGCAGCCAAGGCCACCCTTAGCTCTTGTTCTTGCCTATCCATATATGCCCCGACTTGATGACCGGCTAGCCCTCCAACAACAGCGCCTATCCCTGCTCCAAGGAGTGTGGCTTCTGTGTTTCTGCCGATGACCTGTCCAAGAATTGCACCGCCTAAAGCCCCAATTACAGTTCCGGTTTTTGCTCCCCTTTGCTGATGTGTAGGCCCAGCGCAAGAAAAACAACTTACGACAAGTACAACAACCACAATAACTCGAATCACCTTTTTCATTGTTTGTCCTCCCTTATTTTTTCGAAGGCTTTTTTTTGTTATACAGTTTCTGGCATAATTGCAACCATTACTATTGATGGACTTGTAAAAATCCCACAAACAGACGACACAGTAAAAAGATCCGGATGCAAGGCGCGCTAGTCTTGAGGAATGAGGCGTACTTATCGTACGTCGCAGTGATTTACCCTGTTAAATCGGCTTTGCCGTCTCGCGTAGCGAGAATTTAACAGGGCGGGGATGAAGCGCAACGCCGCAGATGGACTTTTT
>MAVP01000022.1 GCA_001751075.1 Desulfobacterales bacterium S7086C20
GCGTACTGTCCTCAAGCCACTTCAGTGGCGCTATATTGAGGAATGAGGCGTACTTATCGTACGTCGCAATGACGAAAGATGAAGCGCAACGCCGCAGCTTTTTACGAAGTCGTCAAGTCTTTTGTGTTCAAATAAAATCAGAAGTTACGGAATTCGGCGGAAAAGGTCAATGAATATTGGTTACAGAATTGATTATTCTGTAGGTATATTGCCAATATTACACAAAAGTGGTATTTATTTTCTTCAACAATAACCTTTATTACTCAAATGCTTGACGTGCCGGCATACCTCTTTTTGCGTAACCAACTGAATATTCTGGATATTATAGCATTCGTACAAGTTGGCACGATGTTTTCATGTCATCAATACCAAATGCGCGCCGGACACGGTGCAAAGATGGCAATAACGTAAGTAATAAAATTCAATCTGGAGGTAAAACTGTATGGAATCAAAAGCCCCCGACAACAGAGGCCGACGTTCGGGAGTTGATCGAAGACAGTTTGCATATAGCAGCTATATCCCCGAAAGACGAGTTGAGCAGGGCCGCAGAAATGGCTCCGACAGGAGGGTTAGAGGTGACAGGAGGAGTGGAAGTGTCAGGAGGAGAACGTTCCAACTTTGATGCTAAACACCTCAAAGTACGCTAAACTTCCAATATTCCCCATTCTGAAATAACAAGTGTTGATGGAACTTTTTGTTCGGACCGTTATGGATAAATCAAAAACACGATAAGGAGTAACTTGAAACTTTTTGCCAAAATCGCTTTGCTTTTCTGTTGTATTTTTTGGCCGGCCTCGACCGGACTGAGTGATTTTCGACCTATAGTCTCCTATGACTTGCCGGCAGATATTATGCGTGTTGAATTTGCTAAGGAGATCTGGATCTATAGATTGTATGATGACGGAACGGTAAAAAAGGTGGTCAACAAAAGGATATACGTCTCCGGCAATGAGGAAAAGGCAGACGGGGATATATCATAAGCATTTAAATCTTTGGAAGCATGACAGTTGAAACCCTTTTTCAAGTCTTTTGTTTTATAAGATCAAAATGATACGCATGATCACCAGATATTTCTGTCTCTTTGTCTTTCTTGCGTTCTCACTACCCAGTTCCAGCCAATCAGAAGCAGAATCAGCCCTACCCTTTGATCCCAAGATAGATGGTCTAAAACTAACCGAATTGGTCTCCGGCTATGAGGCCATAAAGGCAATCAATAAGCTCCACGGAATGCCTATCCGCATTCGAAGGGGTTTTATAGCCCATTATGAAGCTAAACAACACAAAGCCACCATATGGGTATCAGAAGCCCACTCTGAAGACCTCGCCGACAAACAGATCAGGATAATGATCAGCAAGATGAAAAGTAGTAAAAGATCACCCTTCCACCACTACAACGCGTCAGACTTCAGAAAGACCAAAGTCATAGGATTTCATGGAATGGGCCAAATTCATTATGTTTTTAGGATCAACAAATGGGTCTACTGGATCAGTGCGAACGAAGAACATATAGATAAGTTGTTGGGCCATTTATGTAAAATAAGTTAGTATCGCAAACCTGTCCTTTATCCTTGATCCGCCTGTTTAATCAACAAGCCACAAAAAAAAGAATACACGATCTGCATAGCTTCTCAATAACCACGGCCTATATTAATCGTATAATCCGTACTTTGTTAAGAACTTACTGATCTGCTTTATATCTGCTTGAAAAATCATACAATTTATGAGATAAATAGGTAAGGGAGAATGACTATGCAAGGATTGAGAATACTCATAACAGGTGGGGCAGGTTTCTTGGGTAGCCACCTGTGTGACAGGTTGGTCGCACAAGGGGCAGACGTACTTTGTCTCGACAATTTCTTTACCGGAGCAAAAAGAAACATCCGGCATTTGATAGACAATCACAACTTTGAGTTGATTCGTCACGATATTGTACAACCTATGTTCTTGGAGGTAGATCAGATTTATAACCTGGCCTGTCCTGCATCGCCGGTACACTATCAGTATAACCCAGTTAAGACCGTAAAGACCAATGTAATGGGAGCAATCAATATGCTGGGGCTGGCCAAACGTGTAAAGGCGCGTATATTGCAAGCCTCGACATCGGAAATCTACGGTAGCCCTCAAGAACACCCACAGACCGAGACTTACTGGGGACATGTAAACCCAATAGGGCTGCGCAGCTGTTACGACGAAGGAAAACGTGTGGCAGAAACATTGATGATGGATTACCACCGGCAAAATCAGGTAGATATCAGATTGGTGCGTATCTTCAATACTTATGGCCCAAGGATGGCAATTTCAGACGGCAGAGTCGTAAGTAATTTCGTTGTCCAAGCGCTGAGAAATGAACCTATTACTATCTATGGAGACGGCAGTCAAACACGCTCTTTTTGCTATGTTTCCGATATGATTGACGCATTTATAAAGATGATGAATAATGAAGATTTTATCGGACCTGTCAATTTAGGCAATCCGACTGAATTTTCCATCAAACAGCTTGCCGAGCTTGTAGTGGAGAGCACTCAATCTAAGTCACAGATCACCTACAAACCTCTTCCTCAAGACGACCCCATCCAACGACGTCCGGATATTACCTTGGCAAAAGAGAAACTAAACTGGGAGCCTCAGGTTGAGCTAAAAGAAGGGCTCCACAAAGCCGTCGATTATTTTAGGGAATTCATAGCATAGGAAACGATTCAAGATATGGCAATTGCCTTACAAGATCTGAAGATAGCCTGTATAGGGGCCGGATACTGGGGTAAAAATCTGATCAGAAATTTTAATGAACTGGGTGTCTTGGATCTTGTATGCGACACTGATGAGTCTGTTTTAGATATCTTTGAAAAGAACTATCCAAAGGTCCGGTTTTGCCGCTCTTTTTCTGATGTGCTGTCGGACCCATCTATTGACGCCGTTGTAATAGCTGCACCCGCCGAAAAGCACTATGCCTTGGCCCGGGAAGCCTTCTTGGCTGAAAAACACGTCTTTGTGGAAAAACCACTTGCCCTTAGGGTTGAAGAAGGCGAAGAGTTGATTGCCCTTTCGGAAAGGGTCGAAAAGACTTTGATGGTCGGACACATCCTGGAATATCACCCTGCAATATTAAAACTGAAAGAGATAATAGATTCCGGAGAACTCGGCAGGATCAACTATATCTATTCAAATCGTCTAAATCTCGGAAAGGTACGAAGTGAAGAGAATATCCTCTGGAGCTTTGCTCCCCATGATATCTCAGTACTACTTATGCTTCTCGGTGAGATGCCGGACAGTGTAACAGCCTTAGGGGGATGCTACCTGCATCATGACATCGCAGATGTGACCATCAGCACACTGAGTTTCCCTGGTGATGTAAAAGCCCATATTTTCGTAAGCTGGCTCCACCCCTACAAGGAGCAGAAACTTGTGGTAGTAGGGGACCAAAAGATGGCTGTCTTTGATGACATCTCAAAGGACAGCAAGCTCAAGCTTTACGATGAAGGCATCGAGTGGATCAATCGCATGCCGGTGCCTAGAAAGAAGGACCCCATTAACATAGAAGTGGAACCGTTGGAACCGTTAAGGCAGGAGTGCCTACACTTCCTGGAAGCCATAAGCTCTGCCGCACCCCCAAGGACAGATGGTCACAGTGCACTACGGGTACTGAAGATATTGAATGCCTGTGAGGCATCCTTGGCACAGCAAGGCAGACCTATCAATCCCATTATCACCGAAAAGGCGCAGAACTATTTTGTCCATAAGAGCGCATATACAGACAATTCGGCGGCAATAGGAGATGGAACCAACATATGGCATTTCTCTCATGTCATGGAAAGTGCTGTCATTGGCAAACAGTGCAATATCGGTCAAAACGTTGTCATCGGACGGGGCGTTCAGGTTGGAAATGGGGTAAAGATACAAAATAACGTATCAGTTTATGAGGGTGTAACCCTGGAGGATCATGTCTTTTGTGGGCCCTCTATGGTTTTTACCAATGTCTACAATCCTCGCAGTCACATCCCGAGAAAAAACGAAATTAGACCAACACTGGTAAAAAGGGGGGCCACCATTGGTGCAAATGCCACCATTGTTTGTGGTCACACTGTCGGGATGTATGCCTTTGTCGGTGCTGGAGCGGTGGTAACTAAGGATATTCCGGATTATGCCCTTTTTCTCGGAAACCCTGGAAAGATTCAGGGCTGGATGTGTGCCTGCGGCACAAAGATCAGCTTTCAGTCAAACAAGGCCGCTTGCCGGCACTGTGGCAATCGATACTCTAAAGATGGAAACAAGGTACGTCCTGAAGACAACAGACTCCGATAAGCTACTACGTGTAAATTATGCTGTACGGAATGGGAGAGCAGGCCCACTCGCCAGGTTTGGGCATAATACACTGGTTAATAACAGTCATCCAAGAATACTCCGGATTCAATTCTCTTAGCTTGCCGTCTTCCGGAAGTCTTGCATGGCTAGTATGCTCATAGCTGGCCTGGAAAATCACAATACTCTCGTTATTTTCTTCCGCAACGGAGTAATGCTTCTTAAATGTTTGAACAGCCATATTACTAGCCTCGGCGATATTGTCCATTTCTTTCTTTGTCAGTTGCAACAGAATGTGCTTGGATACACCCCTTTCAGAAATGCGGTAAAGCCCCCTTGATTCAGAGCTCGCAACGTACGTTGTGGATATGCAACCCACTAGCCTCAGCAGTTGCGCCCCCACTACTGCAGCAGTACGGCGGCCACCGGATGTGGCAGGAAACCCATAATATTCAAAAAGTTTCTTTTGGACCTCCTCGGCGTAAGCTTCTCCTTTCTCGTAGAGTTCCTTAGATATATATCGGAGTTCACGGGCCATATCTTCCGCCGCATCCGCAATCGGCCAATCAATACGTACACGGAAATGAGACAGACTATACTTGTTCCTCGTCCTAACACTGGAATCGCGCTGAATAAGCAAGGCATAGTCAACAGGAAGCAACCCTTTGAGAAACTCTGAGAAGTGAACAGACTCGAAGAACTTTATGTTTCTGAAGAACTTTTTTGTAAACTGGATTGATTTGAAACGCATCAAGTTCTCTTTTGTTGTCTTGTTGTCATCGAAATATCTTATGTACTTCTTATGCACATTTTGGATGAAGTCCTCCACAAAAAACACAAGAAACCGATTATGGTTCTCGTGTTCTACATCCGGGATACGGGCCCTCGGCTTTAATTCTCTCTTTTCCACAAAAGGATATCGCAGTCCATTGTCAATAAAACGTTTATAAGATCCTACCAAGGCATATTCGATAAGATACTGGTCCAGTTCATCCCGGAGTGAGTCATATACAGACCGGCGCAGCTTGTCCTGGCGGCTTAACTGTTCCCTATAGTTCCAGTAAGTCATGGAGGGCTCTCCTTTACTGTTGTGAGGCAGGTTAGGGTTCGTCACGAAATAAATGTCTAAAGATTGCGAAGGATTTTGGGTTGTATTTAAGGCGCTCAGGCGGGAGTATACCGAGGTATGCGCCCAACCGAGCAACGCAAAAGACGGCCCAAAAGACCAGCAAGATGTGACAGCTATTGAGTGATGAGCCCTTACTACAACTTCTCTACTTATAACAAATTTTTGCTACAGAGTCAACGTGGTTTGATTCCGCCTTACCAGGATGCTTTATAACTAAGGGCCTCCGGGAGACCTTTCTGAGGAACAGTCAGCTCCAAGCAATAACGTGATTTCAAGTTGTAATTAAACGGGAGGGCGAATCTCAGGTTCTTGCCATAAAAGAAGTTCCAGTGGGTATTGAGTTGAAGCATGGGCCAGGCAATCCGATTTCCTTCCAGTACGTGAACGAAGGCACCACCCGCATCACTCAAGCGCGAAAACAGTGCATCTTCCTTGAAGCCCAGATTGTTTGCAATCTCTGCACTATCCCCACCAGAGGAAATCGTATAAGCCCCGTTTCTTTGTGCCTTCATAATGGCATTTAATATTATGCGTTCCGGCTCTTTAAACCCCGGTTCTTCAGACTTTCCGACAGGCCCTTTCTTATAAATTGTTTTGGCCTTCAACAGGTATGACACGAAACTGGCTGTTGTCTTTTTGCCAATGCTCCATATATTGAATTCGTCCTTTTCCGGATGGTCATGTATTTGTTCCGGTGTCAAATTAATGATCTGAGAACCGTGTTTTACTAAAAAGTCAGATGGTACGACAAGTTTTTCCTTCCCGCTAGGATGTGCGTAAAGGTTTTCAAAAAATTTCACGAGGGCCTTGCTCACATTTTTTTCGAGAAATTGCTCCGTGGCTTTCCCAAAGTAGTAGCGCTCGCCATGTCTTATTTCCTTGCTAAGCAGAGCGATAATCCCGGGAGTACCTCCCAGCAACACATAAGGGACTTTTTCGGAAAGCATTGAGTTTTTGATAAGCCCCATATAGTCGCCTACTTTCAAACCACCAAATATGGGAATGAAGGGATATTCGATAGTACGAAGCACCAGCCTGTTTTCTATCATCTCGCTTTCCGCGTGTCTTCCGACCAGATTCAAGATATTCGTAAACCCAATCATAGAGGTATGTTTTCGGTGAGAGGTATTGAATGCATCATTAACATAAAAGTCAACTAATGGTTCCAACACGGAAACAAACCGGGATCCTTCGTTTAGTTCATGAGGTCTCATCCCCGGTTTATCTCGAATAAATACCTCGTCTATCAGGAAACGAACATTATTAAGAACCAAGATTTCGCCATTCTTCAGTGAGTCTATCTTGTGAGTCACAACCTTTTTCTGGGACAGGTTTCCCAGGTATTTCACAGTTCTTTTCGGCTGCCCTGGGCGGTTTATCAATCTCCTGATTGCACGTGCATGTTGTTCAAGTTCAATAAAATTGCTTTTCCCGGCACGTCCTTGATGACCCATAACAACCACACGTGCCCCGTAACCGGAAAACTCTTCTAAGGTGGGAATCACACGACGAATTCTCTCCACACCGGTAATGCGACCATTACTATCAACGGGACTGTCTATACCCGCCCGCACAAGTACAACCTTGCTACCAAAGGCCTTACGGCCAAATATCTGTTTGTACTTGTCATGGTATTCACTAACACTTGTTCTCCTCAAGCCCTCCTTCCACATTATACGATAGATAATATCATCAATGGTCAAAAAGCGAAGGCGGGCGTTCACATTATCGGAAGGAGGGAAATCCTTACTGGATTGCTGGTCTTTTCCCGCGTCATGATGATGTCGCATAGCATCTTCGATCGCCATACGTATTGGTTTCCTTTCTTGGAAGTTTGTACGCTTGTCGCAGTGGCTGGGCACTGGCTAGCAATGTTTCTCAGCGGAACTCATTTCTTGCTGGACAAAAAAGATGTTGATACTGTCTAAAATACCGTTAATGAAGGCTGATGAGTGTTCAGTACCGAATTTCTTGCCAATATCTATGGCTTCGTTGATAGAAACCTTTGCAGGAATATCGTTACAATAAAGCAATTCATAGACTGCCACCCTCATGATGTTACGATCCATGCTGGGCATGCGGCTAATCTTCCAATTTTGCGAGAAACGCTTTATCAGACGATCGAGTTCATCTTGACAAGTCATAACACCGTCTACCAGTTCAAGAAAAAAAGCCTTGGCCTTCTTCGGTACCTCAAAATGCCGGCAAAATAATTCAACAGCATCTTTTGAGCGGTCACCGTTTATATCCATCTGAAAGAGGAGCTGCATGGCAAGCTCTCTTGAACGACGACGATTTCCCATTGTTGTACAATAACCTTCAAAGAACCTGTATAGTGCTTTAGCACTTTTAAGGATGATGGACTCGCAAAAAATCGAATTTTCGAATGACATTGCGCGATTCCGGAAATAGATTCTGAAATCACCTGGCGTTAAAAATGTCAAACTGTTTGAGGGCCTTAGCGCGAGTTTTTGACATTTAGCCAGGTGTTTTATGAATCCCGGAATCGCGCACGGAAAGAGCAAAATCCGACTTACGAGTCCATCAAGGATAAACAGCTTCCGGTAGAACCTCTGCCAGTGGCTCAAACACTGCCAACTGCTTCGACCAGGTTGGCCATTTCCAGGGCGGCTACGGCTGCCGACCAACCCTTGTTTCCCGACTTCGTTCCTGCTCTTTCTATCGCCTGTTCCAACGTATCAGTTGTTATGACACCAAAGATGACGGGTATGCCGGAGTCCAGAGAGACTAAAGCTACCCCTTTAGAAACCTCGGCACTTACATATTCGAAGTGGGGTGTAGAACCACGAATAACAGCCCCGAGACAAATCACGGCATCATATCTTTCCTTCTCACACATCTTCTTGGCCATAAGCGGGATCTCAAAGGAACCAGGCACTTTCACTATATCAATATCTTGATCTTCCACACCATGACGGATCAAGGCATCCAAAGCGCCTTCGAGAAGCCTATCGCTAATGAAATCGTTAAAACGCCCTACAACCACACCGATCCTTTTTCCCTCACCGGAGATCTTGCCCTCATAGACATTAGGCATAATGGTTCCCCCTTAATGTTGGCTGTCAAGTTTCAAAAGATGCCCCATTTTCGATTTCTTACAATCCAAATACCTTTGATTATATTGATTGGGTTTCATCTCAATCGGAATCTGCTCGGTCACGGTGAGACCATAGCCCTGAAGCCCCACGATTTTCTTCGGATTATTTGTCAACAGCCGCATCTTTCGCACACCCAGATCTACCAGTATTTGAGCACCAAGCCCATAATTTCTCAAGTCTGACTTAAATCCGAGCATCTGGTTTGCCTCCACTGTGTCATGCCCCTGATCCTGCAGGGCATAAGCCTTCATCTTATTCAGTAATCCTATTCCCCTTCCTTCCTGCCGGATATAGAGAAGAACACCTGAGCCTTCTTCCTCCATCATAGTCATGGCAGTTTCCAGTTGTTCTCCACAGTCACACCTCATAGAACCGAAGACATCTCCAGTAAGACATTCCGAATGCACTCGAACTAAAGTCGACTTTTCCGGATCGATCTCTCCTTTGACAAGTGCCATATGAAGAAAATCATCCACATCGTTTTCATAGATAGTAATCTTAAATTCACCGGCTGCACAGGTTGGAATGACCGTTGTGGTAACAGGATGAACAAAAGATTCAGCCCTAAGGCGATACTCGATAAGATCTGCAATCGTACAAATTCCAATATTGTGCTCCTTAGAAAATTTTTCCAGATCAGGCATTCGGGCCATGGTACCATTGTCATTCATGATTTCACAAATCACCCCGGCCGGAGTTAGGCCGGCAAGCTTGGCCAAATCCACGGACCCTTCAGTCTGTCCACTTCGAACAATAGTACCACCCCGCCGAGCCCGAAGGGGAAACACGTGCCCCGGCTGAACCAAGTCATGCGGTTTGGCATCGTCTGCCACAGCAGCCGCAATAGTTGTAGCCCTATCTGCCGCCGAAATCCCCGTAGTCACTCCATGTCTTGCCTCTATAGATACAGTAAAAGCTGTCTCGAACCGCGATGTGTTATCCCTCACCATGGAAGGCAGGTCCAAGGCAGCGACCTTGTCTGGTGTTAATGACAGACAAATCAAGCCCCTTCCATATCTTGCCATGAAATTCACAGCCTCAGGGGTTACTTTCTCGGCTGCTATAGTTAGGTCACCTTCGTTTTCCCGGTCCTCATCATCAACCAAAATGACCATCTTGCCCTGTTTGATATCTTCAATCGCCTGTTCTATACTGATGAGTCCCATTGCCTTCTCCTCTAAGGTTCCTAAATAGTGCCTGTCCAGGTCTGTATTGACTGTTGGACATTAACATAAGTTTCCAATTCAGAAATGAGCAATTTTTTCCCTGAACAAGGCCGCACAAGGGTTTACGCCGAGACGTACTTTTCGTACGTCGCAGGCGTACTGTTCTCAAGCCGTAGGCGCAAAAACAGCGGAGAACGCCGCTCAGAGGAAAAAGGGCCATTTCTGGATGGAAACTAAATAAAACCTGCTTTTGCAAGCACTCCCTCATCAATTGAGTCGCGCGGTTCCAGGCCCTGTGCCTGCTGCGTGAAACGTTGGACATATTTGCCGATCAGGTCTGTTTCAATGTTAACCGCATCCCCAACCCTTTTGGCACCTAGAGTAGTCACATTGGCTGTATGCGGAATGATGCTTACCTCAAATCCCTTGCGATCACAGGCATTGACAGTAAGGCTAATCCCATCAACGGCAATAGAACCCTTTTCTACGATATAATCGCAAAGCCCTTGGGGCGCTGCAAAACCAAAGAGTACAGCATTTTCTGCACTTCGTCTGGCCCTGACCTTCCCAATACCGTCGACATGCCCTGTAACCATGTGGCCGTCGAGACGTTCACCAAGGCGCAACGCCCTCTCCAGATTTACCTTGTTTCCCACCTTAGCTTGACCCATAGTACTTCTGGAAAGAGTTTCAGGAGCTATATCAACCTTAAACGCCTTACCTTTTATGTGCACCACTGTAAGGCAGGCCCCATTAATAGCAATGCTGTCACCAATATGGACGTTTTCGATGGGATAATCACTATGAACCTCCATGCGCACCCCACCACCTTGGCGGGCGATATCTTTAATTGTGCCAAGTCCTTCGATAATCCCCGTAAACATAGCAGTATCACATCCCTTTCAAATACCCCTCAACCATCACGTCATCTTCAAACCTGTGAACCGATATATCTTCCACCCTGATACTTTCCTTCATAAACTCAACCCCGGGGCCACTGCAAATGGGAACGCCATCATCACCACCACAGAGCTTCGGAGCTAAAAACATGTAGATCTTATCGACAATCCCATCCCTTAAGGCTGAACCATTGACTTTGCTCCCCCCTTCAATAAGCAAGCTTGTAATACTCATTTTGCCAAGCTTCTTTACCAACGCCTTTAGATCAATCTGATCGCCGCTGGAGTCCATGACAAGAATCTGTACACCTGCCTTCTCGAGGAGCCTCCTTTTTTCCCTCGCCACAGGAGGATTGGTGACGATTACGCTATCAGAAGTCGAAGGAAGATGCAACAACTTCGCATCTGGAGAAATGGACAAATGTGTATCAAGCACAACCCTGACAGGATCCGACCCTTTCAAACCATCAAGCCGTGTTGTAAGCTGAGGATCATCCTTTCCCACTGTCCCGACACCTACCATGATGGCATCTACTGCGTGACGAAGCTTATGGGCAAATTGCCTTGACTCTGCATTGGTGATCCACTTAGAATCTCCTGTCCGCGTAGCGATACGGCCATCAAGTGTGGCTGCACATTTTAACATGACAAGAGGAATTCCAGTGGTAATATACTTTATAAAGCTTTCATTCAGTCTTTGACATTCATTTTTACAAACTCCAACTGTAACATCAATGCCTTGGTTTTTAAGAAAATCAAGGCCTCCACCAGTTACTCCACGGTTTGGGTCTTTCATTCCGGCCACAACACTCTTTACACCACTTTTCAATATCAACTCTGTGCATGGAGGAGTACGACCCGTATGATTACATGGCTCCAATGTGACATACAGTGTGGCGCCCTTGGCACTTTCACCGGCTTCTTCAAGGGCGTAGACTTCGGCATGGGGACCCCCTGCCCTCTGATGAAAACCCCTGCCCACTACTTTGCCACTTTTTACAACAACTGCTCCCACCAAAGGATTGGGAGAAGTCCAACCACGCCCTCGTTTGGCCAGAGAAAGGGCCGTTTTTATGTATGTTTCATCTGTCATCTTACGTCCGCAAAAACCCAAACCCAGAGAGGGTGCTTTTGGTTTATCCCTGGTAGGAATCCAGACTGTCCAGAGTGTAGCGTGACTCGAATGAGCAAAAGTGACTTAAAGTTGACAAAATAAAAAATCTTGGGGATTCAGCGGATGAAGTCACAATCGCACGAAAAGGATCTGAAGCAACGGAGAGTTCTCAGTTCTTGTTATTATCCGACGGACTTGGACTACGGCTGACAAACAAGTCCTTAAGCTCCGACATGAAATCATTTATATCCTTAAACTCCCGATACACAGAGGCAAACCGAACATATGCCACATCATCAAGTTCCTGGAGTTTTCTCATAACCCGTTCACCCACCATTGATGCAGGCACTTCTTTTTCCCCCAACTCTTGGAGTTCCCGTTCCAAGTTATCTATAAACAGTTCAAGTGTGTTGATGCTAATATTGCGCTTCTGACATGCTCTTTGCATGCCCTTAAGGATCTTTTCCCGATTAAAGGGCTCCCGCCTGTTGTCTTTTTTGATCAGCACTAGTGGTAAGTGCTCAACCCTTTCGTATGTAGTAAATCGGGAGTTACAAGCTAAACACTGGCGACGACGCCTCACAGTGTTTCCTTCCTTAGCCATCCTCGAATCGATAACCTTGTTCTCTAGCTCACTGCAATATGGGCATCTCATCGTCTTTCCTCATCGATCTTGGTTAGTTTTACGCCTGCAGCTCCCAGGATATCTTCTGCCATGGAATCTGCATATCCCTCCTGGTATCTTATGTCATGGATACCAGCATTTACAAGCATTTTCGAACAGATGGAACACGGCATATTTGTACAAAATAAAACAGCCCCCTTGATACAAACTCCATGATAGGCGGCATGGATAATAACGTTTTGTTCAGCATGAAGTCCCCGGCACAACTCGTGGCGCTCTCCAGAGGGAATGCCCATCTCTTCCCGCAGGCATCCTACATCAATACAATGAGAAAGTCCTGATGGAGCTCCATTGTAGCCAGTTGCCAGAATCCGTTTATCCCTCACCAGGATGGCCCCCACCTTACGTCGCAGGCAGGTGGAACGTCTTGCCACCAGGCAAGCAATGTCCATGAAATATCTTTCCCATGAAGGGCGCATCATTTTATCTGGTTTGTCTATACGTCTTTTGGATAAAGCGGAAACCTCTCACACAAGTCCTGAACTGATTTTGCGACTCGCTGAAGTACTCCTTCATCCTTAGGGTCATTCAAAACATCAAGAATCAGGGATGAGATGATCGCCATTTCTTTGTCCTTCATACCACGTGTCGTCACTGAGGGTGTCCCAAGCCGAATACCACTAGTTACAGAAGGACGGCGTTTATCAAAGGGAATAGCGTTCTTATTTACCGTAATGCCTGCATCATCCAATGCCTTTTGGGCATCTTCGCCCGTGATATCCACACCTGAGAGATCTACCAGTATCAAATGATTGTCCGTCCCCCCGGATACAAGCCTTACACCCCCATCCATCAAGTACCGAGCCAACGCCTTTGCATTGGCCACTGTCTGGCGTTGATCTGCCACAAAGCTTTCTGACATGGCAAGCTTAAAGGCAACGGCCTTTGCTGCAATTACATGCATAAATGGACCGCCCTGAATTCCCGGAAATATCTGGTTGTTTATTTTTTTTCCATAATTTCCCTTTGCAAGTATGAAACCTCCTCGAGGCCCCCTCAAGGTTTTGTGGGTCGTGGAAGTAATCACATCAGCATGGGGGACCGGGGACGGATGTAACCCCGCAGCAACCAGACCGGCAATATGCGCCATGTCTGCCATAAGGTAAGCATCTACCGAACGAGCAATATCGCCCATGGTCTCAAAATCAAGGGTCCTGGCATACGCGCTTGCCCCAGCCACAATCATTTTGGGCCGATGCCTTTCAGCTAGAGCACGAACCTCACCATAGTTGATCATACCCGTGTCTTTTTCAACACCGTATGAGATAACGTCGAAGAAACGACCCGAAAAACTCACAGGGCTCCCGTGAGTGAGGTGACCACCATGCGCTAAATCCATACCCAGGATTTTATCTCCCGGCTCCAAAAAAGCAAAGTAAGCAGCCATGTTTGCCTGGGTCCCGGAATGGGGTTGCACATTTGCATAAGGAGCAGAAAAAAGTTCCTTGGCACGCTCTATCGCCAACGCTTCTGCCATGTCTATATACTGACAACCACCGTAATAACGACGTGACGGGTAACCTTCGGCATATTTGTTTGTCAGGACGGTAGCCGATGTAGCCATTACCGCTTGGCTGGTGATATTTTCTGAAGCAATCAGATCAAGCTTGCTGGTCTGGCGTTCCAACTCCAATTCTATAGCATGAGCAATTTCGGGGTCCGTTCTTTTAATGATGTCAAATCCAAGTTGATGCATTCATACCCTATTCAATGTCCATTTTTGCTAACCGCTCTTGGTGACGACCCCCATCAAATGGGGTCTCAAGCCATGTCTCCACAAGCTGAAGAGCTAAGGTGTCACCAATAAGCCGGCCACCCATCACAAGAATGTTAGAATCGTTATGCCGTCTGCTCATTATGGCCGAAAAAAGGTCGTTCGCAAGGGCAGCCCGTACCCCTTTGAAGCGGTTAGCCACCATAGACATCCCAAGACCGGTTCCGCAAATCAATACTCCTCGTTCAAAGGTATTATCTGAAACCTTGCTAGCAACCTTTTTCCCGAAATCAGTATAATCTACTGATTCTTTGCTAATCGTTCCCGCGTCTTCAACTACAAGACCTCGGTCTTGTAGAAAGGCCTTTACCTTCTCTTTCATAGGAAACCCGGCATGATCAGAACCAATAATGATCTTCATGAGCAACTCCCATTAAGAATGAGATTTTATATAGCTAACGGCATCCTTGACCGTTTGAAGTTTCTCGGCCTCTTCGTCGGAAATCTCTATATCAAAAGCCTCCTCCATAGCCATGATCAGTTCCACTAGGTCCAGAGAATCAGCCCCCAGGTCATCCACAAAAGATGCCTCAGGTACCACCTCTTCCAGCTCTACACTGAGCTTCTCAGCAACAACCTTCTTTACCTTTTCTTCAACTCCCACGTTTTACCACCTCCTTGTTTTTTTTAACACTTTATTCCCATGAAATAACAGTTTCGGATCAGCTTCAACGGCACACAGGCACATCACATATACATGCCTCCGTTTACATGAATCACCTGTCCAGTAATATATGCCGCCTTCCTGGAAGCTAGAAAAGCTACTGCCTCAGCAACCTCTTCCGGTTGACCGGTTCGTCCCAAAGGTATCTGTGCAAGCATCGCTTCCCTAGCCTTTTCGGGCAAACCCTCCGTCATCGCAGTATCAATAAATCCCGGGGCCACTGCATTTACGGTAATACCTCTTGCAGCCAGTTCCCTTGCTACAGTTTTCGTCAAACCTATCAAACCCGCCTTTGATGCTGAGTAACTCGCCTGGCCGGCATTCCCCATAACTCCCACGACAGATGCCATGTTGATAATAGACCCTGCCCGCTGTTTCATCATTATCTTGGATACAGCCTGCATACAGTTAAATGCCCCTTTGAGATTGATGGACAAGACTCGATCCCAGTCCGATTCTTTCAAACGAACTATCAGGCCGTCAATGGCTATACCTGCGTTATTTACCAACACATCGATACGACCGTAGTCCTTTACAATCTTACCAAAAAACTCCTTGACATCTGCCTGCGATGAAACATCCACACGGGCACACCATGCCAACGAACCGGCTTTTTCAACAAGTTTGGCTGTCTCCTTAGCACGTCTGTCACCAGAACGGTGGTAATTATAGCAAATCACGGTTCCAGGACCGGCCATGTGCAACGCAACGGCACGACCTATACCGCTGGACCCGCCAGTAACAACTACAACCTGTTTTTCTTCCTCGTTCACAATCTCTCCCCTCTATGAGGCTGTACGAGAATAGATTTCGTCGCGAGATCGAGCGAAAACCTCGCTGGCAAGGCGGCAGGCCAAAAACTGTTAAGCCCTTCCAAATAGGATATCAGCAACAGCATCCATGTCCTCAATGAGGCCGCTGTGGCCGGCTGCCAACTCTTCAAAGCCTATCTTTTCCTTTAGCCCCAAAGCGACTTCTTTGTCAGAAACACCCGATCCGAGAACAATTCTCAAGGAATTCTTAGTGACAAGATCCGCCACCTCTGCAGCAAAGATCCTTGACATAAGAATGATCTTCTTGGCCTCAGAAGGACCTTTTTGAACTAATCTTTTGGCCTTTTTTACCATACTTACGCCCACCTCTACATAGGTCATCATATCGGCCAGACAAAACATGATGTACTGCTGTCTTGTAAGCTTATGACCATGGGCAAACATAACCACCTCGTTTAACGCTCTTGCGGCTTGAGCAAGCGTCTTGGCGCCACTTTCAGGAAAGGTCTCAGCAATATCATCCATCTGTGCTGCCATATCGCCATAGTATGCGCCCTTTGACTTAACACTGGTCCGCCACCTGAACATGCTAATAATGTTTTGCTGTATCTCGCTTGTCCCCTCGTAGATACAGGTAATCTTTACATCACGCTTTATCTTTTCCACTTCATATTCAGCAATGTAACCATAACCACCAAGCCCCTGAATAGCATCTTCTGCAGAGCGATTTCCGGCCTCAGTGCCAAAATATTTGGCAATAGAGCCTTCCACTTGAAGATCCTTTTCACCTTCATCCAGCCTAGTCGCCTGTTCTTCCATGTAAGCAGCACCCACCTCAAGTCGAACCGCATTTGGAACGACAAGCTTGTGGGTATAACCCTGTTTCTCGGAAAGCGGTGTACCAAACTGTATCCGCTCCTTTGCGTATTTGATCATGATTCCAAGGGCTGCCTCTCCTGCACCTATACCAAGAGCAGCTACCACAAGCCTGGTATGCCCAAAGACCATATTGGCCTGCTTAAGACCTTGGCCAGGTTTATCGCCAAGAAGGTTTTCCGCAGGGACTAAAACATTCGTAAACGTAAGAGGAGAAGTATTAGATGCCCTTATACCGTGTTTCTCTTCTGCTTTTCCCGGCTGAAAGCCTTTTGTGCCCTTTTCTACTATAAAGAAAGTTGGGCCTTCCGGAGCATTGGCCAAAACTGTAAGGAAATCAGCATAACCGCCATTGGAAATGAACTGTTTACTTCCATTGATCATGTAAGCAGTGATTTTCCCAGAGTCATCCCTTATGGGCTCAGCCTTTGTCTTAAGCGCCGCCAAGTTACTACCGGCCTCCGATTCAGTTACTGCATAGGCAACCAGCGATTTGCCCTCAGCAATTCTTCCAAGCCACTTGTGCTTCTGCTCATCGGTACCGGCAAACATGATGGGATCTGCCCCAAGCTGAATGGCAAAAAAAGCCGTTGCCACGCCCAAACAGATCTTGGACATCTCTCTGGTTATGGCGCAACTATCTCTTGCACCTCCTCCCATTCCCCCATACTCTTCAGGAATAAACAACAAATGGAACCCGATTTCCGGGCCCAACATTTCGCGGATTATCTGTTCCGGAAATTCTTCCTTTCTGTCGAGCTCGAGCACCTTTTCCTTTGGAAGGAGCCGTTCTCTCACAACTTGCAGCGTGTCAAGCACCATTTGTCTTGATTCAAGATCAAGCCCGTAATGATTGGATTCTCCATTTTCACCAACATGAACCGGCATTTAGACTACATCCCCCTTATTCCAACTTCAAGCTTGTGCTAACCACGACTCAATTGACAACATCAAACCTATATTTCTTCTGTTTTGATTACAGCACGGCCCTTGTAATAGCCGCAATTTGGACAGACACGGTGTGGCAATTTGGCTTCGCTACACTGTGGGCAGGTTGACAGGTGTGGGACCTCCACTTTCTGGTGGGTCCGTCTCTTCCGACCCCTTGCTTTAGACATTTTCCCCTTCGGTAGTGCCATGAATTATCTCCTTTACCTTGATAAGGCGACAAGCAAATTCAAAACTCCTTAATATAGTTAAAAGGTTTTTTTTGTCAAGAACTTTAAAATTACCACTTGTTCGTATTATTCCCTTGTGTTATCTTGTCGGAAGACAATTGTTCAGTAACCATGGGCAAGGAGACTTTTTGAAAACTCATGGGTAAAGATTTGAAAGGAAGGTAATTATGTCACGTACACCAGCCGTAGCAAACATGTTTTATCCTGGGGAAACAGGGGAGTTAAAGAGACAACTTGATTCCTTCATAGCTCCCATTTCACAGCCCAAAGAAGTGATTGCCGCCATTTCTCCCCACGCAGGATACGTATATTCCGGAGGTGTAGCTGGTACTGTTTTTTCTCAAATCAGCATCCCGGAGACAGCTATCATCCTTGGCCCCAATCACAGGGGCATAGGGGCGTCTGTTGCCATACAAGCGTCCGGCTCCTGGGACATGCCCCTTGGACCCGTTCAAATTAATAAAGAACTTGCCGGTCAAATACTCGATCTCCTTGGCAACAAAGTTAAAGACGATTCTCAGGCCCACGCTATGGAACATTCTATAGAAGTCCAAATCCCCTTCCTCCAGGCCTTAAAAGCTGACATAAACATAGTTCCCATCTGCGTATCTCACAAGAGCTATGAGGCCTGTGACGAGATCGGTCAAGCCTTGGCAAAAGTAGTTCAGGAATATGACAAAAAGGTTCTTCTTGTGGCAAGCACAGATATGACTCATTACGAATCCAGGGAAACAGCTCAGGCCAAGGACCAGCTGGCCATTGACCGAATCCTGGCCCTTGACCCTAAAGGGCTTTATAATACAGTATCCCAACAAGGGATATCTATGTGCGGAGTAATGCCAACAACAATGATTCTTACAGCATGTAAGGCACTTGGCGCAACCAAGGCAGAACTGGTTCAGTATGCCACATCAGGAGATATAACCGGTGATTACACCCAGGTAGTGGCATACGCAGGATTTATCATCTATTAAATATTGACTTCATGAATACACAGTGGCATAATTTAAGATACCTTACGAAACCATCAAACTTATATTACTGGGGGATCGTCTAGTGGTAGGACAATGGACTCTGGATCCATTGGCGAGGGTTCAAATCCTTCTCCCCCAGCCACTACTTTTATATTACTTATCTTTTGTTACCCCATCAATAAACCTGTCCCCATTCTGTCCCCAATACTATAGGTATTTTCTTCTTCTCACCCCCACTTTTTTTGGCCCTTCGGGTAGCCTTGAGCCTGTTTACAGAGCGAAAGGAACGGATTACGCAGGTCCAAAGGAGTTTTCAAAAAGGTCGTGAATCGCTTTGCGGCCATTGTCCGTGAGATTGACTGTTCCGGTCCCGACAAAGGTTTTGTCCTTGATGAGTGGTGTTTCGGCCACCCATGCGTTGTCCTTCCAGGCAAACCACCGGTTCTGATCCTGGTCATATACGCTCACGGGGCGGTTGAAGAGCTTGCCCAATTCCACGCCCCAGCCTGTGCCGCCCCTGACGGTTTCATCCAGTTGTATCCAGCCTACGGCGATGATGTGGTAGCCTTTGTTCACCATGTGGAAAATGGACTGGATCACCTTGCGAATTTTCTCGGTCTTTGAATAGTTACGGCCCATGCGGGTGGAAACGATCTCCATGCTGACATCGCCTCGAGCCAGCTCTTCCGGACTGAGGACCTGGACCCCCCTGGTTCTCTCGATTCTGTGCCCTTCAAAAGAAAAGTTTACCTCCTGAATTCCCCACTGCTCGGCAAGGCTCCCGAATTCGGCCTCAGTCCCTCGGTGCCCCCCGCTGTACAATGTGATGTGCGAATGATCTGTCATTTGTCCTGTCTCCTTTTTTTGCCTGTTCGGCATCTTAATGGCTTTAGACCCCTTCAAAACACAAAAACCTTCTGTCTTAGGAAGGGCCAAGTCTCACAATATAAGGAACTTTTTTTGTTTTGCAACCCCAGGGGCTTCGAATGCGGTTCTTTTGGGTAGAATCAGGGATCACGTTCATCAGTTTATAAGTTGTCAGAGTGCTTGGACTATGGGATGACCCGCTTTTTTTGCCACGCCAATCAAGAATAGATGCGCCGGGTGCACTTCATCATATTATTGCCGGTGGTATAAATCATAATATATATACTCGTTAAAAGCTTAACAGTAAATCATAGATTAATGTATGCGATCTCCGCGCCGCCATGGGTTGCCCAAAAAAAGACTCCGCAGGTCTTAAGGCCCGCAGAAATTGTTCCAGCGCAAAGCCCTCCCATGAGGCACCCACCCTAGGATGGGCTGAGAAACTGTACATATCATTCAGACTAAGCAGACTGTGGAGAAGACCCGAGTCCCGCGGGTATATTTGAGATGCTGGGGAAAAACCTGAACCAGCAGAATTTGTGTGACATTGGGGGCGGGCATAAAGAAAGCATCTTTTTCTTGACATAATCGAGTATATATGACATCATAGAGTTTATTGTTGAAGAGGAAACCATGAAAGATCGAAAGCACGCAAAGATGGGGGGGTTTTATTTTTATTACTGGTACGGTATGCCGGTCTGCCCATGACGTGGTGGTGATAAATAACTAATACAAAAGAATTTAAAGCCGCGGGCGAGCCAAAAGCCTCCGCGGCTTTTTTCATTGAGAAAAAGGGCCGCGGAGGCAAATACCTCGCGGCCCTTTTGTATTTATTAAGGACTCATCACTCAATAAATGTCACATCTCGCTGGTCTTTTGGGCCGTCTTCTACGTTGCTCGGCTGGTCACATATCTCGATATGCTCCCGCCCGAGCGTCTTGAATACAACCCAAAATCCTTCGCAATCTTGAGACACTTATTTCGTGAAGAATCCTAAGAAAAGGAGATTTTAAAGATGATTATTGTCATGAAAAAAAGAGCGAAGCAAAAAGATCTTGATAGCGTAATTCGATGGATAGAGTCGGTAGGCTATCGAGCCCACCTATCTAAAGGGGTGGAGAGGACCATCATAGGTGCTGTTGGAGACGAACGAGACAAGGTGCGCTTAAAAGCAGCCGAAAACATGTCCGGCGTAGAAAAGGTAATGCCCATCTTGCAGCCATACAAACTTGCAAGCCGCGAGACTAAGGATGGCAACACTATCATTAAGGTGGGAGACGTAGCGGTGGGAGGACCTAAATGTATCGTCATAGCAGGCCCGTGTGCGGTGGAAAGTGAAGAACAACTGATGGAAACCGCCCTTGTAGTAAAAAAGGCCGGGGCATCCATGCTCAGGGGTGGGGCCTTTAAACCCAGGACATCTCCTTACAGCTTCCAGGGCCTCGGCGAAGAAGGCCTAAAAATCCTGGCCAAGGCGCGAGAAGAAACCGGCTTGCCTGTTGTGACTGAGGTTATGAGTGCCTCCGATGTTGGTCTTATCGAGGCCTATGCTGACGTACTTCAAATCGGGGCCAGAAATACTCAGAACTTTGCCCTCTTAAAGGCTGTGGGTCTTGCAAAAAAGCCGGTACTTCTGAAAAGAGGAATGATGACAACCCTTGATGAATTACTCATGTCCGCCGAATATATAATGGCTTCCGGAAATGACAATGTCATGCTCTGTGAAAGGGGTATTCGTACTTTCGAGACAGCCATGCGAAACACCCTTGATATCAGTGCAGTGCCCGTATTAAAGGACAAGACACATCTGCCGGTAATTGTGGACCCTAGTCATGCCATAGGACAATGGAAATTTGTCCTACCTCTTGCAAAGGCCGCAGTGGCAGTGGGAGCCGATGGCCTGATGATTGAAGTTCATTGCAACCCCCAGCAGGCACTATCAGACGGACCACAATCGCTAAAGCCAGAAAGATTTATCAAGCTCATGGAAGAGATCGAATCAATTGCCAATATTGTTAGGAACTGAAAATAAACAAGTCGTTGAATTTCACGCCCAGATTTAGGTTAGATTTGGTTGATCTGATTGAACAAAACCGCAGACTTAGCAAGCTAAGTTGAGGATTTTGTGATTGAAGATCAGCCGAAGATGGCCTGAAGATGGGATGTGAAAACTATGAGTTATTTATTTCCTGTTCCTTAGAAAGGGGTAGATCTTTCAGGATGGAGCTAATTAATGTCAAGTTGAAAAAATCGCGTAATGACTCCTACGGTATCTATGTCGGCCAAGGAGCAATGGAGCACCTTGGATTAATAACCGAGGCGTATAAAGATGCGGATCGATATGTCGTGATCTCAGACTCGATCGTAAATCCACTGTACGGAGATATAGTAAGGGAGAAGTTACAGCAGGCAACACTGCCGGTGGACACTGTTGAGATACCAGCTGGAGAAAAGTCAAAATCGATGGCAACCGTTGTCGAAGTTGTAAGCCAACTTATCGCGCTGAATGCAAGCCGAAAATCTCTCCTCGTTGCCCTTGGCGGCGGAGTAGTAGGTGATCTCACAGGCTTTGTCGCATCTATCTTCAAACGTGGTATACCCTATGTTCAGATTGCCACAAGTCTTGTAGCACAGGTAGATAGTAGTGTTGGCGGCAAAACAGGGGTCGATACTACCGAAGGGAAAAACCTCCTTGGCACATTCTATCAGCCTAAAGCAGTTTTTATTGACCCTTCATTTTTAGATACCCTCTCTGAAAGGGATTTTAAAAATGGGTTGGCCGAAATCATTAAATATGGCATCATTGCCGATGAAGACCTCTTTGAATTATTATGCGAAAATACGGCTGGAATTATTCAACGAAAACCCAACTTGATGAAGACCCTTATCGAACACTCCTGTAAAATAAAAGCTGAGATTGTAGAAAAGGATGAAAAAGAAGGAGATTTAAGAAGAATCCTTAATTTCGGCCATACTGTTGGGCATGCCCTTGAAGCCACATCGGATTACAGGCTCTCTCATGGTGAGGCCGTGGCCATAGGAATAGTGGCTGCCACGAAGATTTCACATAAGCTTGAGTATCTGGATGAAACCTTGTGCAAAAATATTATCAGTTTGGTGGAACAATACGGACTGCCTATCAGTATCCCAAGAGATTTTGATACCCAAAAGATTCTTGATTATATGGCCAGTGACAAGAAAGTTGTTGGAAGACACCTTCACTTTGTATTAATAGATGGGATTGGCAAGCCTTTTGTTACACCTGACGTTCCACGGAACAGGATCCGAGAAATTGTTGATGAACTCAAATCGTGGTGACAGCTTTATGTTTACTGTAACTGGAACAACATCTACCTATTGTGTCCTTGGAAACCCTGTAGCACACAGCATGAGCCCTTTAATGCATAATACCGCCTTCAGGCATCTTGGTATGGACGCTATTTATTTACCCTTTGAGGTAGACGACTTGCCCGCTGCCGTAAGTGGATTAAAGGCATTAAATATAAAAGGGGCGAGTGTTACCCATCCCTTTAAGGAGGCAATCATTGAGCTTGTCGATGAGATTGATGATACTGCCAAGAAGATCGGGGCAATCAATACACTGGTTTTTACCAAGGGTGGCATCCTGGGCACGAACACAGACTGGGTGGGTCTCGTCAAGACTATTGAGACCTTACTTCCAATATCAGACCATACATTTGTGGTTCTTGGCGCAGGGGGAGCTGCAAGGGCAGCTGTCTTTGGCATCATCAGCCATGGAGGAAAGGCCATTGTGGCAAACAGGTCTGAAAAGAAAGGTCGTTTGCTTGCAGATGAATTCGATATGCCTTTTGTCTCGCTTTCTAAACTTGAAAATGTGCAAGCTGCTTGCCTTATCAACGCCACACCTGTGGGAATGTATCCTCAAGAAGATGACACGCCGGTTCCAACACAGATATTGACAAGATACAAGGCTGTAGTAGATGTTATATATAACCCTGTCCAAACGAAACTCCTAAAAGAAGCACAATCTCAAGGATGCATGACAGCTTCCGGATTTGAGATGTTTGTCCATCAAGGAATTGAACAGTTCAGGATATGGACTGACACAACCCCGCCCGCAAAAGAGATGAGAGATGTTGTCTATCAGAGACTGATGAACAAATGAAAGCCATCAAGCCCACAAGTAATATCAATGCCACAGTCTACGTGCCTGGCTCAAAGAGTTACACCCAAAGGGCATTGATTGCGGCATCGCTGGCCAAGGGTCGTTCAACGGTCCTTAATGCCTTGATCTCAGAAGATACAAAGCATCTGATTAAAGCCCTCGGACAGCTAGGCGCAACCATCAATCACAAAGGATGTGACTTCATCGTTGAAGGGACAAACGGAAAACTCAACACACCTTCCGAAGCCATCTATATGGGAAACAATGGTACCGGATTGAGGCTTCTTGCCGGCACAGTATCTCTGGGAAAAGGAACATTTGTTCTTGACGGAAGCACGCGCATGCGCCAGCGCCCCATACAACCCCTGATTGATGCCTTAAAGACGATAGGTGTAGATGCAGAATGTGCGAATGGAAATGGCTGCCCTCCTGTTCAAATCGAAGCAAAGGGGATTGCCGGCGGCAAGGCTATACTTGCCGCAGGGACAAGTAGTCAGTTCTTATCCTCTTTACTATTAGCTTCCCCTTATTCCAGAAAGGATGTTAAAATTAGTGTACAAGGACTGCTCCCATCCCGGCCTTATGTAAAAATGACTACACATGTAATGAGCAAGTTTGGAGTTGATGTCATTAAAGAAAAAGATGGCAGCTTTCTAGTCAAAGCACCGCAAGTCTATCGCCCAACAGAATATGTCGTAGAAGGTGATGCCTCAAGCGCTACTTACTTCATGGCTGCAGCTGCGATCTGCGGTGGTAAAATAATCATTCCCAATATTTGCCATAACTCATTGCAGGGGGATTTGCACTTTTCGGACATTCTTCAAAGTTTTGGCTGCCGGATAGATGCGACGAATGATGGGTTGGAGGTCATAGGCCCTCTTTCAAACCATAACGATTTTTCCTTTGACCTTGGAGATGTGCCCGACATGGTCCCTGCCCTTGCCGTGGTTTCGGCATTCAGAAAAGGGAAGACTGTTTTACAAAATATCGGACACCTCCGTGTTAAGGAATCAGATAGAATCGCCGCACTCACAGCTGAGCTAACAAAGATAGGTGCAAATGTTGAAGAAAGGCAAGACGAAATGACTGTCCAGGGCATAGCAACACAGGGTGCGGAGATAAAATGCTACAATGACCACAGGATTGCCATGAGTTTTGCAGCAGCAGGCCTGGCCATTGAAGGAGTTGTGATTAATGATCCGGATTGTGTAAAGAAGTCTTTTCCTGATTTTTGGGAAAAACTCGAAGCACTATACTAGTTTCCATCCAAAAATCTCTGATTTGTGAGGCAAAGCCACAATGCAAGACGACAAAGAAAGACCTCAAGTCCTTGTACTCCACGGTCCCAACCTAGATATGCTTGGCCAACGTGAGCCGTCCTTATACGGCAGTGCCACCCTTGATCAGATAGATGCGGAAATAAAGGACACAGCTCAACGACTCGACATGGGAGCAGACTGCTTTCAGTCCAACTACGAAGGCGCGTTGGTGGAAAAACTTCACGAGGCCATTGAGCACTATGATGCCGTAATCATCAACCCGGCGGCCTTTACCCATACGAGTGTGGCTATTAGAGATGCACTCCTGATGTTAGATGTTCCAATCATCGAAGTACACCTTTCCAATATCTATAAGCGAGAATCTTTCAGGCATGTATCCTACGTTGCCGATGTGGCAACAGCTCGCGTAGCAGGCTTCGGGAAAAGGGGCTACATCATGGCAGTTGAGGCCGTAGCAAAGATGGTGAAACGAGGTTAAGGGCTCGCGCAAGAATAAGTTCGCAGAGTTGGCGTTCAGATTTGGCTCAGATTTGGCCGATCCGATTGAGCAAAACCGAAGAGATAGTGAGCTATTTCGAGGAGTTTGTCAATGAGGCATCGGTCAAAGATGGGCTGAAGCTGA
>MAVP01000023.1 GCA_001751075.1 Desulfobacterales bacterium S7086C20
AAGATTGAGGAATGAGGCGTACTTATCGTACGTCGCAATGACGAAAGATGAAGCGCAACGCCGCAGATGGACTTTTTGCGAAGTCGTCAGCATTGACCCATCATGTCTTATCAGGAGGCCCACGATGACATCCATTGCTCAATCGCCTGCATGGAAAGCTCTTAAAGCCCACCACCTGGAAATAAAAACGAAACATATGCGAGACCTTTTCGAGGAAGATCCCAGGCGTTTCGAACACTTTTCCTTAAAAGTCAAGGATATAGTCCTCGATTATTCCAAGAACCGCATTACAGAAAAGACGGTGTCACTCCTTGCCGACCTGGCTTCAGAGGCGAAGGTCTCCGAATGGATAGAGAAACTCTTTAATGGAGATAAAATAAATTTTACGGAAAACCGGGCGGTTTTACATGTTGCATTGCGCAATCAGTCCGGTCGGCCCATTTATGTGGACGGAAAAGATGTGATGCCAGGCGTAAATGCCGTGTTGGACCAAATGGCTCGTTTTTGTGAGGCCGTTCACAACGGCGATTGGAAGGGCCATACAGACAAAACCATTACAGATATTGTAAATATTGGTATAGGTGGCTCAGATCTTGGTCCCGTAATGGTGACAGAAGCCCTTAAGCCCTACGCAAGAATGGGGCTTTCAGCCCATTTTGTTTCCAATATTGACGGTACCCACCTTGTTGAAACCTTAAAAGACCTGGATGCCGAAAGAACCCTGTTTATCATTGCGTCCAAAACATTCACGACACAAGAAACCTTGACCAACGCCCATAGCGCTCGCCGCTGGTTTCTGGCAAACGGCGGGACCGAAGCCACCGTTGCCAAACATTTCGTCGCTGCTTCGACAAACGCCGAGGCGGTGAGCCGTTTTGGAATCGATACCAAAAACATGTTCGAGTTTTGGGATTGGGTGGGGGGGCGCTACTCACTATGGAGCGCTATTGGTTTGCCGATTGCTCTTTACATTGGCATGGAGAACTTTAAATCTCTCCTAGCAGGCGCCCATGAAATGGACGAATACTTTCGTACCGCTCCCCTCAACAGAAACATGCCGGTCATCCTGGCGCTGCTGGGAATTTGGTACAATAATTTCTTCGGCGCCCAAACCCATGCCATCTTACCGTATGATCAATACATGCACCGGTTTCCCGCCTATTTCCAGCAGGGTGACATGGAAAGCAACGGCAAACAGATAACTCGAAAGGGAGAATTGGTCGACTACACTACCGGCCCAATCGTGTGGGGCGAACCTGGCACAAATGGCCAGCATGCTTTCTATCAACTGATACACCAGGGCGCCAAGTTGGTACCCGCCGATTTTCTGGCACCCATCAACAGCCACCACAACCTGGGCGAACACCACGAGATATTGTTATCCCACTTCTTTGCCCAAACAGAGGCACTTATGAGGGGACGGACCCTGGAAGAAGCTCAAGCCGAACTCATTGCTTCGGGCACCGGGGCTGAAGAAGTGGGGTTGTTGGCGCCTCACAAGGTCTTTGAAGGAAACCGTCCGACGAATTCGATCCTGTTTGATCTCCTAGACCCTAAGACATTAGGGGCCCTGATAGCCCTCTATGAACACAAGATTTTCGTCCAAGGTATCATATGGAACATCAACTCCTTTGACCAGTGGGGTGTTGAACTCGGCAAGGTCCTTGCGAAGAATATCCTCTCAGACCTGAAAGACGAGGAGGTCGTGACATCGCACGACAGTTCTACCAACGGCCTGATAAACCACTTCAAGGCCCGCCGATAAAAACAGGTTGCATCTGTTGGAAGCCCTGGAGGCACGTACTCGTGTGTAGAGCCGATCCGGCAAATTCCCTCCCCAAAGATTGGGTAAAACCGTTCCAAAGATCAACCCTCTTTCCTTATCTTTACAGCTCGGGCGTGGGCGGATAGGCCCTCAATCTCAGCTAACCGGATTATGTCATGGTAATCCTTGTTGAAGGCCCGTTTGCTGTAATATAAAACACTGGTCTTTTTCATAAAATCATCTACCGAGAGGGCGGAGGCAAATCTTGCGGTCCCGGCTGTAGGCAGTACGTGATTAGGTCCTGCAATGTAGTCTCCCACAGGTTCGGGCGTGTAGGGCCCAAGAAAGACCGCACCGGCATTGTTGATCAAACCCAGACACTGTACAGGTTCTTCCACGTGGAGTTCCAGGTGCTCCGGGGCAATTCTGTTGGCCAGGTCAAAGGCCGTCGTTAGTCTGGGAACAACCATGACAGCGCCGTATGCCTTAATAGATTTTTCTGCAACGTCTCGCCGTGCAAGGGATCGCAATTGGTTCCTCACAGCCATTGAAACCGCTTGGGCAAGCTCCTTAGAGACGGTGATAAGAATTGCGGAGGACAGGGGGTCATGTTCCGCCTGGGACAAGAGATCGGCTGCAATATAGTCCGGATTTGCCTTGCCGTCGGCAATGACCAGAACCTCACTGGGACCCGCAAGCATATCAATTCCGACCGTACCAGAGACAAGCTTCTTGGCAAGGGTTACATAAATATTGCCGGGGCCCACAATGACATCCACTGGTTGAACCGTCTCCGTACCGTATGCAAGAGCCCCAATCCCCCATGCACTGCCGGCCTTGTAGATGGTATCAACTCCCACCTTCTGAGCGGTAACAAGGAGATGCGGATTGATACCTCCTGTCTTCGTCGGTGGAGTAGTAATAGCAATATGTTTTACTCCTGCGATCCTGGCAGGAATACATCCCATCAGAACAGAAGATATGAGAGGGGTTTGGCCACCTCGTCCGCCGGGCACGTATACTGCCGCAGTGCTTACGGGTCTGACCAATTGTCCCAGCATGGTGCCGGATGTGTTGGTTGTAAACCAAGAGGTTTGAAGCTGATGTCGGTGAAAGTCCTCGATTTGTCGCACAGCTTTGTTCAGGCTTCTAAGAAAAGCCTTGTCCGCATGAGCCCGAGCTTTGGAAATTTCCGTCTTTGAAACCCTTAGAGCATCAATCGTAAGCCCCGGAGCATCAAAGCGGTTAATGTATCTAACCAAGGCCTTGTCCTTGTCCTTACGAACATCAGATAGGATCCGCTTTACAGCCGTGACATCCTTGGCCTTAAACCCTAGGCCCCGGTTTACGATAGTATCAAGTTTCTTCTCGGCCTGTGGGGACGGAAACGCATATATCTTCATGGCAATCTATCCTTTCCATTCGTTTCTCTAATGTGATACCTTAGTCGAGGATCTGTGGCCTTGTCAAGCTACTGGAACAGCCCAGCGGAGAAGTCTTTCTGAAATGAATATCCTGCTCATTTATCCTTACCCCCTCTATGATCGCAGCAAATCTCACGAAGACGATATCAGCATAGTCCCAATAGGAGCCTATTACATTGCCGCCGTTTTAAAGGAACATGATTACAATGTCCATGTACTCAATTGGTTCAACATCCACAAGACCCCAAAGAGGGTTGTAGAAATCTTGCGCGAAAAAAAGCCGGATGTTATCGGCTTTTCAATTCTAAACGCCAACCGGTGGGGCGGAATAGAGATAGCCCGAATAGCAAAACAGCTTAACCCACAAGTAAAGATCGTCTTTGGGGGGGTGGGGGCATCCTTTCTTTGGAAACATTTCCTGGATAATTTCCTCGAAATCGATTTCGTGGTTATAGGCGAAGCGGAACACACATTTCTGGCTCTGGTGAAAGCTATTGGAAGAAAAGATTCGGCCAACCTTAAAAACATCAAGGGAATTGCTTTTAGAAACAGCAAGGGAATTCACAAAACGGGAGGTGCGGCTTTCATAGATAACCTCGATGATATACCCATTCCGGCAAAACACTTCACATATAACCACGTAATTTCCTCTAGGGGCTGTCCCGGAAAATGCACCTTTTGTGGAAGTCCCAAATTCTGGGGTCGTAGACTCCGATTTCGCTCCCCGGAAAACTTTGTCCACGAATTGGAGCTTTTGTGCAGCAAAGGGGTGAATTTCTTTTTCTTTTCCGATGACACCTTTACCGCCAACAAAAAAAGGGTCGTTGAAATCTGCAAGAAGATCATTGAAAAAGACCTTGATATCACCTGGTTTGCTATCTCCAGAGTCGACTGTATCGATGAAGACATTTTGTGCTGGATGAGAAAGGCCGGGTGCACCCAGATAAGCTATGGCATTGAAAGCGGCTCGGAAAAAATAAGAAAAAAACTGGGCAAACCGCTTGACACAGAAACCATAAAAAGGGCGTTTTCCTTGACCTACCGCTTCGGCATATTAGCACGAGCCTATCTTATATATGGCTCTCCCGGCGAAACATGGGAAACCATTGAAGAAACCGTTAATCTGATCAAGGCAATCAAGCCCTTCATCTGTATATCCTATATCCTCGAAATCTATCCTGGCACTAAACTCTATTCCGACTTTCTCAAGAACTCTAATGCCACGGACGATATTTGGCTTAAAAAAATAGAAGGTATTTGTTACTTCGAATCCGATTCTATTTTAACCAAAGACAATGTCTTGGCTTTTGGCAAAAGGCTTAGGGAAGAACACTATGGAAACCTCGGTTCTTTTGCCGAATCATTAGAACTCATAGCAAAGAATGAATTTTACGTCATGCATGCCGATTTTTGTTCCAGGCTTGCAATGACTTTCAGCCACGGTGATTATTCAAAAATTGAAGCAATAAAAGAAAAAACCGCTCTCGCCGAAGCGCTATTTCGAAAGGCATTAAGCTATGCCCCCAATGAGAGAGCATATTTAGGATTAGGGCACATCAAACAAAGAGAGCAAAGATTTCAGCAATCAGCCGACATCCTCTACGAGGGAGTGAAACATTTCCCAAAAAGTGAGGACCTGAATATTTGCCTTGCAATAAGTTACATGAACCGGAGAAAGTTTGATGAGGCCCTGAATTACTTGCTTATGTTTCAAGATTCGCATCAAGCAATTCGCCATATTGCAACGTGTTACAAGGAGTTAGGCAGTGATGACAAAGAGCTTGAATTCTCTGAGAAGGCCCATAGATTGCAAAAAGCGTGTTCTTCCACTCGAAGGTCTTGACAAAATATTGAGGGTGTGTTCAACTAGCAAGATTATAAAATCATGGAAACGTCTAATTGAAGTTTTTTAAAGGATCCGATTATGAAACGAACTTATCAACCAAGTAGGATTAAAAGGGCTAGAACACACGGATTTCGTAAAAGAATGTCCACAAAACAGGGCAGAAAGATTATTAGTCGTCGACGTGCCAAAGGAAGAAAACGTTTATCTGTGTAGAAAGGTTAAAAAGGGGCTGAGCGCTTTTTCCTTCCAGAAGGCCAATCGGATTCTAAAGAGATCTGATTTCCTTAGATTAGCTAGGGACGGCAAACGGATTCACGGAAAACATTTTTTTGTCACTTATTGTCGAAACAGCCTTGGAAATTCGCGCTTGGGAATCACGGCAAGCAAAAGGGTTGGGTGTGCTGTAGTAAGGAATCGGATAAAGCGTCTGGTACGTGAGTACTTTCGTTTGAACAGGTCCGGGATAGATGGCACCTATGACTTAAACATAATAGCAAAAAAGGGTGCGGCGGACCTGTCATCTCAAGAGATCAACCAGACACTAGAAGGTTTTTTTCGCAAGATCTCAACGGATTCACGCAATGAAGACGTTACTCTTGGTACTTATTAAAACCTATCAATATATCCTATCACCAATCTTCATGCCGGCATGTCGCTTCCATCCAACATGCTCTCAGTATGCACATGAAGCGATCAAGCGTTATGGTGTACTGAAGGGCTTTGTGATGGCAGGAAAAAGGATTTTGCGATGCCACCCCTGTTGTCCCGGCGGTTTTGATCCCGTACCTTAGGGCCCGGGAGAACTTTCGGCTTCCCTTTCGTAACAGCATCACGGCGATGAGACATATCACGTCGCCTCACAACATGGACGAGTTTTTTTAAAGATTTAGGGGAAAACGGTTTATGTCCACGGAACTTAGGATGTTACTGGCTATTGTCTTATCTTTTTTGGTCTTCTTTGTCTATCAAGCCATGTTTGGCACTGATACCAAAGTCCACAAAATAGAACCGGCTAACAAGGAAAGTGTAACTGATAGGGGCCGTGCCACCACCGATAAACCAATTAAGTTTTTGGATGAAAGAGCAGCGGTTGAAAATCGAGATGATCTACTAGGAGACAACGATCCAGACCGGATTATCACCGTTTCTACTAGGCTTTACGAAACCCAGATTTCGGAACGAATGGGGTGTTTCAAGACTTTTAAGCTCAAAAAATACAAAGAAACACCGGCACCCGATGCCCCCATGAAAGAACTGATCCAGTTGCCGCCCCGGGAGGGATGTACTCCAACAGTCTCTTTCCTGAAAAAGGGTGCTCATGGGGATAATTATCCAAAGACATTCCGTGCTATCGTAGATAAAGACACCATAGACGCCACAAAAACGGGTCAAGAGTTGTCTTTTTCTTGGACCTCTAGTGAAGGAATTACAGTCACCAAAACCTATTTTTTCATTCCGGACAGCTATGAAATTGGCCTGCGCGTGACAGTAAGAAACCTGTCTGACACATATTTGGAAGAAAACCTGACCATTTCTTTAAGAAATCACCTAAAAGAAACAGAAAATTCGAGGTATGCCTTTTCGGGTCCCGCTATTCTGATTGATGGAACACTCAAAGAAATCGATGCTGACGACATCGCCGACGAGGGTGCTTATACGGGTACTATAACGTGGGCTGCTATTGAAGATCAGTATTTTATGTCTGCAATCATCCCGGATAAGGCCACAAAATCAAGTTTAAGGTTAGACCTGTCTCCAGACAAATTGCTCAGGACAACATATGTGGACCCGGCCCCCCCCGTGGCGCCAAAAACGGAAAGGACATATAGCTACAAGCTCTACTTTGGGCCAAAGAACCTTGACATACTTGGTCAAGTAGATTCAGAACTAACAAAGATCATCGATTTCGGATTCTTTGACATTATTGCCAAGCCCTTGCTTTACAGTATGAACTTCATCTACCGGTTCATACCCAACTATGGCATTGCTATTATCTTCATAACCATGCTTGTAAAGATTCTTTTTTGGCCGTTGAGCAATAAAAGTTATAAGTCTATGGGCCAGATGAAAAGGCTACAACCTAAGATGGCGGAGCTTCGGGCCAAGTACAAGCATGACAAGAAGATGATGAACCAAGAATTGATGAATCTATACAAGGTTTACAAGGTCAATCCTCTGGGTGGTTGTTTGCCGATGATCCTGCAAATACCTGTATTTTTTGCTTTTTACAAGATGTTATACCAGGCCATCGAGTTAAGGCATGCACCGTTTTTCTTGTGGATCAACGACTTAGCTGCACCTGACAGACTCTTTCATTTCGATTTTCAGGTCCCTTTAATGGCCCCCCCTTATGGTGTACCGGTGCTGACCATCATCATGGGAGCCTCCATGTTCTTTCAGCAGAAGATGTCTCCACCCCCCGGAGATCCCACACAGGCAAAAATGATGATGTTTATGCCGATATTTTTCACGTTTATCTTTATAAACTTTCCATCCGGGCTTGTTTTGTATTGGTTGGTCAACAATGTTTTTTCAATGGCTCAACAGTATTACATCACCAAAAAAACCGCTTAACAACGGAGGAATATATGGTGTCTGAATATGAATTTGAGGGCAAAACCAAAGAAGAAGCCCTGGCAAGGGCGTGTGAAGAACTTGGTTTGACCGAGGATCAGATGGCAACAGAGGTGCTTTCCCGCGGTTCCACCGGCATATTCGGTCTCGTCGGGATCAAGAAGGCAAAGATCAAAGTTACTGTCCCTGAACAAGCAAAAACCCGAAATCAGGAGTCACCCCCTGCAAGTGAAGGACAGGAAAATATAATCGAAACAGCAAAAAGAGCCCTAGAAAAAATCGTCTCATACATCATTGATGATGCCACTGTTACTGTAACCACCAAGCCTGAATGCGTAATCTTGGCGGTGGAAGGGGGTAATGCAGCCCTTCTAATCGGAAAGCATGGCAAGACTCTTGATGCAATCCAGTATATTGTGCAGAAAATCGTCCACAAACAACAAAACGCCCGAATGCGTGTCTTGGTCGATGTGGAAGGATATCGCAACAGAAGAAAAGAGTCTTTGACGAAGCTCGCCTTGCATTTGGGCAATAAGGTCAAGCGGTCTGGAAAACCGGCTACCATCAGCCCGATGAATGCCTACGACAGGAGAATTGTACACATTGCCTTGCAGGATGAGTCAGAAGTCCGCACCCAAAGCAAGGGGACCGGATCATTTAGAAAACTTATCATATATCCACAGCGGAAGCAGAAACAAGCAAGTTCTCAGTAACAATGGACATTGATACAATAGCAGCAATTGCAACACCTCCCGGTGCGGGTGGCATAGGTGTTGTGAAAATATCCGGACCGGCGGCTATAACCTCAATCCGCCCCCTGCTCTGTCTTTCAAATAGCTCCTCGAAATTGAAGTCTCACCACCTTTATCATGGTTTCATGGTCGATCCCGTTACAAACAAGACAATCGATGAAATCCTCTATACGGTCATGAAGGCTCCCCACTCCTATACCAGAGAGGATGTCGTAGAAATCCAGGCACATGGAAGCCGTTGCGGTCTGTATGGAATCTTGGAGTTGGTTCTAAGGCAAGGGATAAGGCTCGCGGAACCAGGGGAGTTTACAAAGCGTGCTTTCTTAAATGGTCGGATTGATCTAACGCAAGCCGAAGCAGTCATTGAACTAATCTCTGCACAGACAAATGAGGGACATAATCTGGCTGTCAGACAGCTAAAAGGTGAGCTTCACAAGGTTATAGAATCAATGAGGGCCGCTACCGAAACGGTGCTTGTTGAGGTAGAAGCAGCAATAGACTTCCCGGAAGATGTAGACGAAATACTGGAGCCTGAGACATTTGCAAAAAAAATTACCCTTGAAGTTGTTGAACCTTTGAAACAACTCCTGGCACATTATGAAGAAGGCCATATCTATCGAGAAGGAATCTCCGTTATCATTGTTGGACGTCCTAATGTTGGTAAATCGAGCTTGATGAACCAACTCGTCCAAAAAGAACGCTCCATAGTGACTACCATCCCTGGAACTACACGCGATTTCATCGAAGAAACCGTAAATATTAAAGGAATTCCACTGCGCCTCATAGACACAGCAGGGTTGCGCAGTACAGACGACGACCTTGAAGCCGTAGGCATTAGGCTGACCAGACAGCAACTCGATGAGGCTGATGTTGTATTGTTCATGGTTGATGGAAGCGAAGCCATTACAATGGAAGATAGAAAAATCTTCGACAATATTCGCAATCGAAAAGCGGCACTGCTAATCAACAAGATAGACCTACCTTATTGCATGCCGACAGAGGATATTACGTGTGAATTTACTGGGCTGCAGGCGGTGGAGATTTCCGCCCTCTTTGGTCGCGGGATGGAAAGACTCAAAGAACTTGTTGTGTCGCTTGTAACAAATCAAACAGGACCTGCTGAACCACCTGTTATAGTTCCGAATCTTCGGCACAAGTTAGTGCTTGAAAAAGCAGCAACCGCTGCAGGGTTAACCACAGAGGGTTTCAGAACGAAGCGCTCCACGGAACTGATAGCCATTGACCTTAGGGAAATCTTGGATTCTCTGGGTGAAGTGATCGGCATAACAACCACGGAAGACATCCTGGATAAGATTTTTGATCGGTTCTGCATAGGAAAGTAAGGGGTGGAAATGTGATTTGTAAAAAGTGTAACAATCCTCTTGAGTTAATCAGACGCTGACGCTCAATAGTCCTTAGCTGCACGGAGTGTGGCCGGACATATACCCTCCAAGAATTCATCAACGAACTGGATGACAATTTTCTGGAACAGATCGCCATGATCCAATGTGACCGGATCTAAGTCTTCCTCTACCCCCTCGCTGGGAAAACAATTACCCTTTTATGGATTTGTTGTGACATTTGCCGGAACAAAAGCGGCAAAACATTTCTCAGTTTTGGGGCTCGGTTTCTTTTAGCACCCCCCTTGAGCACTCTAACTGGTTGAAATAACTCTTTATGCAGGTCATCAGCATTCTTGGCACCATGGTTGCTAGTAAGAGAAACAATGCGAGTTGCGGAAACACTCAAAAGGAAGGGGGCGTGGAACGAAATGACGAATCGGATAATCGAGCTAACGAATGATACCGTGATCCTGCGCACTGATGCACCTAGAACCATTGGAGCAAACTTGGACCTTGAGATTAAATTGCCGGAAGGTGTACTTGCGGGTTCCTTCATCGTTAACGGGACTATTACCAGCTGTGCATTCATCACCAATAACGGTTCAAGTCATTATATGCTTGAGATACAACTTGGCAAGCTATCCGAGGCAAACAGAAAGATCTTGGAAGCCTATAGGGGCTTTCTGGAAAGTGAAGAGCTGCTTAACGAAAAAAAGGTTGATCTGGTGGCCATCCGAGAAGCATTTGACACACTTGGAAGTAATCTCAGGCAATTGCGCGAAACCGCCGAAGAACTAAGGGATAATATCAGAGGCACCCTAGAACTAATGAAAAGAACGGCTGAAGGAAAAACAACGGTTCATTAGCCATCTGTGTCCCGGGGCGATTCGTTGATCAACTTGATCGGTAGATCACAGCTATAACTCTTGCTCGTAAGGGTTTGTCATGAAATAAGTGTCTCACGATTGCGAAGGATTTTGTTCCGAGGCCGGTCTTTTGACTATCCTGGCAAGCTTCACATCCCTTTCAGACAACTCAAACAGATGCTTGATCACCTCTGTTGGCCTTACCTGCCGCCCGGAGGAAAAATCGAGTGTCATCTCAAATATCTTAGGAGAGACAAGTTGCAGCTTGGTGATGAGTTGTTTAAGGTCTATCGTCTTGATTAGACCTTTTTTTGTGGTCTTAGTAATAACGCTTTCCTGACAATCTAAAAACCTCTCAATCTTTTTTCTTGAAAAGTGGCCAGTCCTTAGAGTTACGGCATAATCATAGGCGTAGCAACGATCTCCCTCTGATTTCTTGGAACCGGGTTTGCACCCGTAAATCCGCAGGCCTTCCGGTAATTGCGTGTTAATACCCTCCTCTAGGGTGACAATTTTGATGTGCGGGGGCACCTCTACAAAAAAGTGTTCTTCCTTACTTTCTACACCGACAGGAAGCGCGGCCTTAAAAGAGATCTTTGGTACAGGATGAAACCCGGAAGAGAATCGCAAGGGAATTTGGGCACGCCTGAAAGCACGTTCTAAGATCTTGGCAAGTTCAAGATGTCCAAAATACCTTGCCGGACCTTCTTTAGCATACGAAACTCGCAAGCTCCTGTACATTGTTTTGTCCGAAACCCTCTTGGGATAAGATGAAGCCTTGTTGTAACTTTCGTCTTTAAATATTACCGGTTTTAGACGATCAAAGTCACAAACGCCACAATCACTACATTCGCCATGGCGACAATCCGGTGTCGGGTTTGCTGAAAGGGCCTTTTCCCACTCTATTTTCAAAAAATTGCTGGAAACGCCCGAAGCTATGTGATCCCACGGAAGGGGTTCCGACACCGCTCGGCTTCGGGTATAAAGATCAATGTCTACCCCTGAAGCTCCTATAGCCGCCTGCCAACGAGCAAAATTAAAATGGTCACTCCAGGCATCGAACCGGCAACTCATTTCATGCGCAGCAACTAATAACCGGCTCAGGCTCCTGTCGCCCCTTGCCCATAAGCCTTCAAGAAGACTCATCTTGGGGTTTTGCCATTTAAAGCGGATACCACGAACTTTAAGTTCGTTTTTGAGTATAAAGATCTTCTCTTGGCTTTCCTCCAATGGGACCTGGGAACACCATTGAAACGGAGTGTGTGACTTTGGGACAAAGGTGGAAACGCTTACAGTAATATCTTGCCTCCCTTTACCGGTCCCACACAGTTTCTTGAGCTGTCTAACAAGTTTCACGATGGCAGTCAAATCATGGTCTGTTTCCGTAGGAAGACCGATCATAAAGTAGAGCTTAATCCGTTGCCACCCTAATGCGAAGGTGTCTTCAACGGTCTTTAAGAGAGCTTCCTCGGTAATATTCTTGTTGATCACATCACGCAAGCGCTGGCTACCAGCCTCTGGAGCTATCGTAAAGCCGGTCTTTCTGACCCGCTTTATCTGGGTCATGAGAGGCGGAGTCAAACTCCCGACCCGCAGAGAAGGCAGGGAAAGAGCTATCTTTTCCGGCTCACACCTGTTCATTAATCTCGTTATAAGCCCCTGAAGTGCGCCATAGTCGCCGGTGCTTAGCGAAAGGAGTGATACATCTTCATAGCCAGTATTTATCAAAGCCCTTTTTGCCAGAGAGAGTATGCCTTCGGGGCTGCGTTCCCGCACGGGACGATAAATCATGCCGGCTTGGCAGAAACGGCAGCCCCCCGAGCACCCCCTGCAGATTTCAAGACTCAAACGATCGTGGATCGGTTTGCCAAAGGGAACCAAGGGCCGGTCAGGATATGAAACGTCGTTTAGATCGGGAACTACCGCTTTGCATATGCTTGTGTAATTGCTAAATCGAGGAGTCAACACCTGCCCCCCCCTTGAATCATGGCCTACCTCAAAAAAAGAAGGCACATAAACACCCTGCATTTGTGACCACTCTTCGAGAAGCGTTTGGCGATCACCGCCGCCATTTTTCCACTCCAACCATTTATCCACCAGCAATTCCACAACCTCTTCCCCGTCGCCTATAACAACAACATCGAAAAAATCGGCCAAAGGCTCGGGATTGAAGGCACAAGGACCACCAGCTATAATCAACGGGTGAGAATCATCCCGGTCCTTGGAAAAGAATGGTATGTCAGAAAGACTCAATATGGTCAAAATGTTGGTAAAAGTAAGCTCATATAGCAAACTGAAGCCAAGGATATCAAAATCTGAAAGCGCTGTGCCCGATTCAAGGGAGCGTAAGCATCTACCGCTACCCCGGAGTTCTGCTTCCAGATCAACTCCTGGGGCGAAAACCCTTTCAGCCGCTATCTCCTCTTTGCTATTAAGTATGTGGTACAATATTTGAGTGCCCTGGTAAGACATCCCAATCTCGTAGAGCTCAGGAAAAACTAAAGCAAAATGGAGGCGCACCTGTTTTGGGTCCTTTTTTATTGCGTTGATTTCGGACCCCAGGTAATGGCTTGGCTGTCTCACCAGGGGTAATATATCATCTAAGTACTTAGTATCCATTTTTCTTTTTTGATTTAAGAACATGGAACACCGATTAACGATTTTAGATTTGTTGCCAATTTCCGTTTTTTATCTTCTAAAATCAAAAATCATTAATCCTTGTCCGATATTCAATTTTTTGGGGCAATTACAAGAACTCCCAAAAACACCCCTTATTGTTTCACGTGAAACAATTGCACCCCGCCGCTCACCTGCGCAAGACAACTATGCTCCTTTCTACGCCACTGCTTGGTAACTGATACTCACTTCTTTCAATACTGAACCCCCCCGCTTCTATTGCCCTTTTCGCACACAGTTCCTCTTCGCTCGTCAATTTTCCTTTCATCGCAACAATCCGGCCCCCGCAACCCAACAACGGCTCACACACTCCGACAAGCTTGTCAAGTCTGGCGACCGCCTTTGAAATAATAATATCATATCCTTTAAACGAACCCCCCTCCTCATCTTTCACTTCTTCCACCCTTCTATGATACGCTTTAATACCTTTCATCCCCAGCGTTCTTATCATATGCTTTAGGAAATTCGCCTTCTTTCTCGCCCCATCTATGAGTACCATGTCCAGATCCGGCCGCAAGACTTTTAGGGGAATCCCCGGAAAGCCCCCCCCCGAACCAATATCGAGCACACGATACCCCGTTGGAATCAAGCCCGCCAGGGGAACGACATCTAAAAACTGTTTTTCCGCTAACTCCTCAAGCTCCGTTATGGCGGTCAGGTTTGCAAATTGATTCCACTCCAGGATTTCTTTTGCGTGAAGCGCAAACTGCTCGACCTGACCCCGCCCTATCGGTAAGCCCATAAGGTCTGCTCCCTCCTCAACCGTCTTAAAAAACCTCTCCCATTCCTGCCCCTGCCCCTCCTTTTTTAGCACAACAATAGTAGCCCCCCAACCACCCGCATTCCCCGGAGCCTCCGAGAAAGATCCCACCAGGCGGTTCTTTTTAAGCACTTCACAAACCCGTTTCTTTAAAACCCCTTGCCCTTTGCCATGGATAATCCTAACCGAAAAGATATCCTCCTTAAGGCATGCATCTATGTATTCTTCCAGCAACCCAGGCACCTCTTTCGCTTGGAACGTATGCAGATCAAGAACATCTTCAATAGGAACCCTGATCGCTTCTTCCTCTCTTGAATGCTTCCGCTTTTTTTTCATTTTGTTCGTTTTATGTACGAGAGAACCTTGACGACTTTGTAAAAAGTCCATCTGCGGCGTTACGTTTCATCCCCGCCCTGTTAAATTCTCGCTACGCGAGACGGCAAAGCCGATTTAACAGGGTAAATCATTACGCCGTACGATAAGTACGCCTCATTCCTCAAGATGCGCGCGCCTTGCATCTGGAGCTTTTTACTGTGTCGTCTGTTTGTGGACTTTTTACAAGTCCATCAACCCTGATCGACTCATAAAAAGTCGGCGAATGACATTGTACGATTCTGGAACAAGATGTTACAATATACTTGACTAACCGTTTGATTTGCTGATATTTTAACTGCAGTGTGTTTAGGGTTGTCAACCTTGAAAATAACCATAGGCCCTTTTTCCCAGAAAACCATTGCCTGGCAACGCCATGAGCTGTCTTGCACGGTTTGAAGGAAATTTACCAATGAGTGAGTCCCTTGAAAAAAGATCCGAGCCACGCACAGAGCTTGAGAAATATCACAGCGTTGAGTTTAAGGTGTCTGAAATGGCCTCTCTTTACCAGTTTAAGATATGGAATATGTCCTCTAGGGGTATGTGCCTGTTGGTACGAGAAGATTCGGAGATCTTGAATGACCTTAAAGTTGACTCTGTGTTCAACATGAAATACTACACAACCGATTTCTCTCAACCACCCGAAAAACTGAAGACCCAAATAAAACACATTTCTAGAGAACCCCTGGGAAGGTTCGGGGGACACTTTCTTGTCGGTTTGTTTATTTTGGATACCCAAACATGATTCAATGTTTGGTAGGTCACTTCTTGCCTTTGCTTTAAACGCTATAATATGTTTCGTAAAGTCCGCAGCTTCTCAATAACCACCGGGAATGGTCTCTATTAATCGTATAACTCTTGTGCTTTTTGAGATGTTACGATGTTTCATCTTCAATCCAAACAATATGCGCCTTGTTAATAATGAGGACCTTTTTAGACACTCCTGTGTACGTTGCATTAAATAGAACGATAAACTGTCTTTCAGATTTTGTGAACACATCGGAAACTCTTTCTTCCTTTCCTAGGTTCACTTTTCCTTGCAACACACTTCCATCCACTGTTCTAATGGTAACCTCCGCAGGCTTCAGCATCTTATCCAAATCTTTTTTGCTTTCCATAAAAACACCCCCTTGTTGCATTGACAGACTCATAATAAGTCTTTTGTAAGAGACGTTGAGTCTTTTAGCTGAACATTGCGACCGCACCCAAAATGCTCACGGAACGAAAAAAATTGCCTTTTTGTGAAACCATCTTCATTGTCCCATTACAGAAAAAGGGGTCAGCCGCACTGCTAACCCCTTCGGTTTGCTTGGTGGAGCTGAGGGGGATCGAACCCCTGACCTCATGACTGCCAGTCATGCGCTCTCCCAGCTGAGCTACAGCCCCTCTTCGTTATGCCTATTATAACAGTACTCACGTTAGTGTCAATTAGGTTTTTTTGCCACGAGTTCCGTTAAAACCCCGTTGGTGTCCTTGGGATGCAAAAAAGCAACTTTCTTCCCGTGAGCACCCCTACGGGGGACTTCATCGATAAGCCTTATACCATCATTTTTAAGCCTTTTTAGGGCATCTTTTATGTTGTCTACTTCATATGCAATGTGGTGAACACCCTCTCCACGCCTAGAAATAAACTTTCCGATAACACCATCTTCTGATGTCGACTCAATTAATTCGATATTTACCTCTCCTACCGGCACAAAAGCTATCTTCATATCCCCCTTAACTTCTTCATGTTCTATTGCTAAACCTAGACGTTCCCTATAAAATGCCTTAGCAGATGCCAGGTTGTGAACAGCTATTCCTATATGATCGATCTTTTTTAGTTCCACAACAAGCCTCCCGTGCTTTTCTTATCCTTCTTGACAACCTAATAACCAAGCACTATATGTTTTCAAAGACCGTCAACTTTGACGACTTCATAAAAAATCCTGCGGTGTTGCGCTTCATCTTTCGTCACTGCGACGTACGATAAGTACGTCTTATTCCTCAATATAGCGCAACTAAAGTGGCTTAAGGAAAGTACGCGCGCCTTGCATTTGGAGCTTTTTACTGTGTCGTTTGTTTGTGGACTTTTTACGAGTCCATCAACTTTGATGGCATATTTGCAAAACGCCTATTTGGGAGTGAGACTAATCAATAATGCAAAACTCTTTTCTTAACCAGTTTCGAGTCTCAGAAAAACCTAAGACCTCAGGGGACACATTTAAAGAATTTGATGCCACAGAACTTTACTGTCCCTCTTGCGGCCGTGCCACCCCGGTTCGCAAGCGGTTGCTTTTAGTACTTCCTGATGGCGATAAGTATGAATACTTGTGCAGTTTCTGTATGGCATCTGTGGGAACAAAGATTGTACGCCAAAAAAAAGCGGCCCCTATAATTGTTTAATGGTTTCGCATTGTACGCAGTTGCGCCAGTTCCCACACATAATCGTAAAGGTGGAGTCCTTTGCTTGCTGCTATGATTTCACCATCATCAACACCAATTTCGCTGGCCATGTATTCTTTTAGGAGTTGAATCCCTCCCAGGTTTGCCGGAAAGCCATTCCAAAGATCCCAAGACCTGAAATAGACCATAAAGTGGAGTTTCCCGTCCTTTACTCGTGTGTCTATATGACGCAGACATGGGGGATCTTTGAGAAGTATATCGGATGGGATGGAAACGGTCATTATTGCTTGATTGGTAGCGTGGCCCTTAGTCCTATACAGCTGTATAACCGATTGAATCTGATTAACACATTCTCTCTTTCCTCTATCCTTGTTTCCGTTGGCAGAAAGATACGACCACCCCGCCAAACGCTCTCCGTATGTATAGTCTTCTTGTGGTTGCTTGTTTGGTGTCATAAGATACGGGAGATATTCCTCTATATAACCTTCTGCTACGGGGTTCGGTATACCCAGCGACGCCGGAATATCTGGGATCAACGGGCGTGCCCCGGGAAATTTAACCCGAATTGTTATATAGTCAAACTCTAGTCGCTTTTGTCCCTCGTAACTGCCGTGATCTATGACATATTCATGCCCGTGATCCATGAGTTCATACAAACATTGAAACCATGCATCGGGCAGATCCCGTGCTTTAATAAATATTGTCTTCATGCTATCTAAATTATATATCTAACCTCTGCACATTAAGGGCGTTCTCTTCTATAAATTTTCTTCTTTCCTCTACTTCTGCGCCCATTAAAACAGTAAACATATCGTGAGCCGCAAACATGTCTTCAACCTTAACCTTTAAAAGCGTTCGTCTTTCTCTATCCATTGTCGTTTCCCAGAGTTGATTGGGATTCATTTCCCCAAGGCCTTTATATCGTTGGATAGATATTCCTTTTTTTGAGTCCTTGAAGAGCAGAGATAACAATTGCTCTTTACTCTCCACTTGAATAGGTTCCTTTCCGTTATCATAGACAATAAAAGGAGCCTTGTGTTTAGATAAGGTCTTTTTCCAAATGACAACCCCACTTTGAAAATCAGGATTAGAGACCAACTCTAACCCCACTACTACTTTTTGAGCACCTCCTTCTATTTGTCCCAATACCAGCTCAAAAACATTGTGTTCCTCGTCCCTTATCAGTTCTGCCCCTTTGTAGTCCATACAACGAAGATCAGCTAAAAGGGCTTTCATGGATTCTTCTTTTTGAAGAAACTTCTTATCTATAACACCTTTGTGTATTAGGAGTTCAACCAAAGATCTGTGATAGCCTCGCCTTTTTAGCTTATGCACAATGTTGTTATAGTCCATTAACCCACACAAAAACAGATACAACCGATCCTTTTTCAGCACGTTATTCCCGTTACTTTCAACCGTCTTGACTTCACAAACTTTTTTTAACAACAACTCTTCAAAACCAAGCTCGTCTTTTACATATACAGCACTCTTCCCTTTCCCTATTTTGTACAATGGGGGTTGAGCAAGATAAAGATAACCGTTATCTACCAAGTCCGGCATCATTCTATAAAAGAACGTCAACAACAACGTCCGGATATGTGAACCATCCACGTCGGCATCGGTCATAATTATTACCTTATGATATCTTAACTTACCAATATCGTAATCTTCCCGGCCAATTCCCGTACCAAGTGCCGTAATAAGGGTCATTATTTCGGCACTCTTTAACATCTTATCAAATCGTGCCTTTTCAACATTCAGTATTTTTCCTTTTAACGGCAATATGGCTTGAAACCTTCTGTCTCTACCCTGTTTTGCACTACCGCCTGCCGAATCTCCCTCAACAAGAAACAGCTCCTTCTCGGCTGGGTCCGTATATTGACAATCTGCCAGTTTGCCCGGCAGGGATGCATCTGCCAGCGCACCATTTTTCCTGGCAATATCCCTTGCTCGCCTAGCAGCCTCTCTAGCCCTAGCAGCCTCTACAACCTTTATTACAATTTTCTTTGAAATACTCGGGTTTTCCTCCATAAAAATTCCGAGTTTTTCGTTTATTAAGGTCTCTACCAACCCCTTCACTTCGCTGTTTCCAAGTTTTGTTTTTGTTTGACCTTCAAATTGCGGGGATTTTAGTTTAATGCTAATAACAGCCGTCAACCCCTCTCTTACATCATCCCCGCTTAATTTTTCTTTTAGGTTTTTTGGTAAATTACTTGAAACAGCATAGGTATTAATTGTGCGGGTTAGTGCAGACTTGAACCCAACAACATGAAAACCACCCTCCTTCGTGTTGATATTGTTGGCAAAAGAAAATATTGTCTCGCCATATGTCTCATTATACTGAATAGCTACTTCTAGAGAAACGTCTTCTTTTTCGGCTTCCATATAAAAAGGCTTTTTGTGGATAACGTTTCTGCCTTTATTAAGATACTCAACAAAAGATATTATACCACCTTTGTAGCAATACTCTTTTTTCTTTTCTGTCTTTTCATCCTCAATTACGATCTTGAGGCCCCTGTTTAAGAATGCCAATTCCCGTAAACGCTGAGATATTAATTCGAAACTAAAATCTATATTGTTAAATATCTCTGAATCCGGGAGAAACCGAATCTTCGTCCCGGTTCGGTTTGTTTTTCCTAAAACTTTTAGAGATGAACTGGTTTTCCCTCGCTCATAGGTCTGAGAATACACCTTTTTACCATCTCGAATCTCAACCTCCAGAAAACTTGACAACGCATTTACAACAGATACACCAACCCCATGTAACCCACCAGAAACCTTGTACGAATCGTGATCAAACTTTCCCCCCGCATGAAGCTTTGTCATAACTACTTCTACGGCGGGAATCTTCTCTGTTTTGTGTATACCTACTGGTATCCCTCTCCCGTTGTCCACCACCGTTATACTGTTATTAGAATGTATACAAACACTTACAAAATCACAATACCCGGCAAGCGCTTCATCTACACTATTATCCACCACCTCGTATACCATGTGGTGAAGTCCCTCAACAGAGATATTGCCAACATACATAGAGGGTCTTTTCCTCACGGCACTAAGACCCTCCAAAACTTTTATATTGTCTTCATCGTATCTTTTTTCTGTGGTTTCCATCTTATATCCTCATCGGCATTACTACACTCAAAAAACCCGGGTCTTTTTCCCCTTGTATTAGACAAGGAGTTTCGCCATCATTTAATCTCATAACAACCTCTTCACTTTTCATAGCACTTGTCGCTTCTATAACATACCTCGGATTAAAAGCCATCTCTATAACTTCACCTTGGTACTTAATGGGTATAGTTTCTCTTGATTCGCCTATCTCCGGGTTTGTTGTTACCGTCTCCATTTGTTCGTTTCCTATCGTGCAGCGCACACTACGATATTTGCTCGAAGAAAGAATGGACATCCTTCTTAACATATTTAACAAAGACTCCTTATCCACAGTAACTTTGTTTTTGTTCTTTTTTGGAATAACTAAATTATAGTCAGGAAATTCACCTTCTATAAGCCTAATTACAATTCCTTCAAAGTCTTTTTTTACTACAAAGTTATTATCCTTGATCCCTATTTGAACTGTTTCTCCTTCCTCCAATATCTTCAATACCTCAACAACACCATTTTTTGGAATAATGACCCCGTTATTTAATGAAAAACCACTCGTTTTTTTCGTTGGATAGTCAATCAACGAAAGCCTGTGTCCATCAGTTGAAACCATACGAAGCATCTTTTCCCCACCCTCTCTGATGGTTTTAAAAAAGATACCTGTCAAATGTACACGCCCCTCATCTGCAAGAACAGCATACATCGTTTTTTCAATCATATCCCTTAAGGTATCAACTTCCAGATCAAATAGTTCGGTTCCCTCAATATCAGGTATTTTTGGAAACTCTTCTGTTTCAATACCAACTATATTATATTCTACCTTTTCATTTGCAATTCGAATCCATTTGTTATCCAACTCCTTAACCAGCACATATTTAGATGGAAATTCCCTTACTATTTCATAGAACTTTCTAGAAGGTATGCCACATATTCCTTCCTTTAAAATTTCTGCTTTATACTGACCCTGAAAAGCTATTTCAAGGTCAGTAGCAATAATAGAAATTTTGTTTTCCTTAGCGGAAACGATTACATTAGAAGTAATAGGAATATTGGTTTTCTTCCCAGTGATACCCTGAACTTTTGTAAGTGCTTCAACAAGATCGGTTTTTTTTATTTTAAATTCCATATTAGACCCCTTAATATTGTTTAAATATAAAAATATAATAGTAATAAAGACTGTCAAGCTTGTTTAAAAAAACATAATATTTTAATTTAAAAAGAAAAAACACCATTTTTTACTGTTTTTAAAAAACATAAAACAATAAAAAATAGTTTAAAAAAAGTCTTTTGTTTATAAATCATCAAATATGAAAAACATATAAACACAAATGTAATCTTTATTTGTATTATTATCTAAAATAGTCTCGCACAACTTTAATAGCACAAAACTCTCCACACATTGTGCAAACCTCTTTTGAACTCGGTGTAGAACTGTTTCTATAAGCCTTTGCTTTATGAGGATCTATACATAAATTTATTTGCTTTTCCCAGTCTAAAGCCTTTCTAGCCTGTGCCATTTCAAGGTCCCAATCCATAGCATGCTTATTTCCCCTTGCGATGTCGGCGGCATGAGCAGCTATTCTACTAGAGATTACTCCTTCTTTTACATCCTCTACACTTGGAAGCTTTAGGTGTTCTGCAGGAGTTACATAACAGAGAAAGTCAGCCCCCGCTTTACCTGCTATAGCACCACCGATAGCACAAGTAATATGATCGTAACCAGGAGCAATATCGGTAACAAGAGGTCCTAATACATAGAAAGGCGCTCCGTGACATAAACACTTTTGTAAAATTACATTTGCTTCTATCTGATCTAATGGAATGTGGCCAGGACCCTCTATCATTACTTGAACATCAGCAGCCCACGCTCGTTTGGTTAATTCTCCCAGTGTCAAAAGTTCATGGATTTGAGCCCTATCTGTTGCATCTGCCAGACACCCGGGTCTAAGTCCATCACCAAGACTAAGGGTTACATCATATTCCTTGGCAATAGAAAGAAGGCGATCGAACTCTTTATAGAATGGATTCTCTTTTTTGTGATAAAGCATCCAGGCAGCCAAAAAAGCCCCTCCACGGCTTACAATGTCTGTGATGCGCCCTTGAACGCGCAACCTTTCAAGAGCGGCTAAGGTAACACCACAATGCACAGTCATAAAGTCAACACCGTCTTTAGCCTGTGCTTCAACAGCCCGAAAAAGGTCGTCTGAGCAAAGATGAATTATCCCTCCATCATCTCCAATCTTTTCAGCAGCAGCTTGATATATAGGGACAGTTCCAATAGGTACCTTTGATGCTAAGAGTATAGCCCGGCGTATTTTTGTTATATCTCCGCCCGTACTAAGATCCATAACAGTATCAACCCTTGCGTCTATTGCTGTAGAAAGCTTTAGCAGTTCCTCTTCTATATTAATGTGATCTCGAGATGTTCCAATGTTTGCGTTTACTTTTATTATCAGTCTTTTTCCTATTCCAACCGGGTCAAGATGGCCGTGAAGTATGTTTGCAGGAATGACTACACTTCCCTGTGCTACCGCGTTTCTTATATATTTTGGATCAACACACTCTTTATCAGCAACCCTTCTCATAACATCGGTAATAAAACCTTTTCGAGCTTGTTCCATTTGTGTCATAACAACACCCCCCCAAAAACCACGTTATTTTGGCGCGGATAGTATCAAAAATTCAAAGAGAAAACAATTTAAGTTAATATATTGACCAAACTTTTTTGTTTAGATAGTATCCATCCACTAGTAGCTTATCAAATAATGGGCATAGGTGTAAGTTTCCGGTTTCAAAAACGGCCGTTTTTGAATGGAAACCAGATATGTTTCTCAAACCTGCCCAACATAAAGCGGGGTTAAAAGAAAGGGATTACATGAAAACTAACAATATTTCTGCTTTGCTAGATTTAGGACAAAGTCCTTGGTATGACAACATTAGCAGAGAATTAATTAACGATGGAGAGCTCCAAAGGCTTTTGGATATTGGTATTACAGGAGTGACTTCAAATCCAAGCATTTTCGAGAAGGCAATAAACGGAACGAATGTTTATGATAATAATATCAAAGACCTAGGAAAGGCTGGAAAAACAACCTTAGAAATATATGACTTAATCACCATACAGGATGTCCAATTAGTTGCAGACTTGTTGATAAGAGTTTATAAAAAAACAGGGGGCAGAGATGGTTATGTAAGCCTCGAAGTGCTTCCCGAGTTTGCCCATCATACGGCAAAAACCATAGAAAACGCAAAGCGTTTGTGGAATGAGGTTGCAAGGCCGAATTTAATGATCAAGGTTCCCGGAACAAAAGAGGGACCAGAAGCTATTCGGGCCCTAACCAGGATTGGCATTAATGTAAATGTAACACTCCTTTTTTCAATGAGGCACTATGAGACTTGTGCAAAGGCCTATATGGAAGGGTTGAATGATAGGTTGGGGGATGGGGGTGCTATAGATAAGGTTTTTTCTGTGGCAAGTGTTTTTATAAGCAGGGTCGATACTGTGGTTGATAAGTACCTTGAGGACACAAAAAAAGAACGCTTGCAAGGAAAGATAGCGGTGGCAAACGCCAAAAAAATCTATCAAAGGTTTAAAGAGCTATTTTACGGCAAGGAATTTACCGATTTAAAACATAATGGTGGTAATATACAAAGGGTTCTTTGGGGTAGCACAAGCCCCAAAAACCCGGATTATAGTGACGTGAAATATGTTAATGAATTAATTGGGAAAGACACGGTAAATACCTTACCGCATAAAACACTTAAAGCTTTTCTCGATCATGGTAAACCAGACCTTACAATCGAGCAGGACCTGGAACAGGAAGCTAGAAATTTAAGAGAACTTAAAGATCTTAAAATAGACTTGAACAAAATATGTGATGACACGCAGGAAAAAGGTGTAGAGGCTTTTGCAGATTCTTTTAAAAAGTTAATAGAAGCTATTAAAGCCAAGAAGAACTAGTGTCTACTAGACCTATCCAACAAGCCTTGATACAGGGACAATCTTTACCTGGCTTTTGATGTTCGGCAATTCCCTTTTAAGTGTTTCAAGTGTTATTGTATAAGGATGGCCGATTCCTATAGCCTTTCCACGTTCTTTGGCGATAGAAATAAGTCTCATAATCTGAAAATGGATGGCATTGGCTTCTTGAACATTGTCTAAAAAAACCTGGCGTTCGGCAAACCTTAGTTTGAAAAGCTCAGCTACCCGAGAACAACTTGATTTTGGTGTAGTAAGGCTATCCACAAAAAAAAGCCCCCGCTTTTTTAATATAGAAAATATCTGCCGCATTCTAACCGAATCCTGCGTTAACTTCGAACCCATATGGTTATTTACTCCCGAGATAAAAGGAACAGCGTCCAAATCATCCTTTAGTTTCTGCAAAAGTTCGTTGGCACTCATGGAGCTAAGTAGGGCTCCCTTACCAGGATTGACCTCCGGATACCCGACAGGTTCCATAGGAAGGTGAAGAATAACATCCCTGTTTTTCTGATGAATACGGTTACCTATGCTTTTTTGAAACGGGCTGTGAGGAAGGATAGAGAAAGACAGAGAAGCATCGAGCTGCAAAAACCGTAAAGCCATCTCTTCGTCATATCCAACGTCATCAATGATGATGGCTACTAATGGAAAATCAGCAGTTTTAGGGGTAAAATCTTTTTTCTTTTGAGGTGGTGCGAAGATGAGCCTATGAGTGAGATTTCCGTTAATTGATATATCAACGGTATTTCTCTTGTTTGATTCCCACCTGAACCGAAACAATGGTTTTGGTTTAAACTTCTTAAGGTGTTCAGCGAAAACCCGTTTTATCTTTTTTTGGGGTATAGGTTTTGGAGTGTGAATCTTAAGCTCCGAATAAGTCCATTGATCTACGACGCCCCCCTTTTTTCTTACAGAATCAAAGGTGATGTTTTGTGCGGGTATCTTTAAGGTCAGCAAGGTGTCGTAAATATACCTATCTAATTCCTTGATCGCCGTTTCTGTTTTACCAGAGGAGTGGGTTTCAAAGACGGGGGGGTTTGCCGTTATTCTTGACTCGAGAAAAGAGTATATGATTGGTCCCATCACCGCAAAAAACAAGACTAGGCCGACAAGACCAAAAACAAGGGATCGGAGTTGCCTCCTTGGGGAACTCCTCGTCCGGCGGGTAGCGTTCTTTCTGGTGGGGTGTTTCCCTGATTTGTTGTGCACTTAACCCTGATGGCCCATTTTTGAAAATATCTGCCAACTTCTAAGAATTTGCAGTGCTCTTATGATCTGATTATCTTTTGTTGTGAGTGCTTTGACTATCTCAGAGGGTTTTTCGCCTGGCACCCTTACCCCCCTAAGATATTTAACATTATCTTTGTGGTCTTTTAACGAGTCCCCGTCCGGTTTGGCAGAAATGTGGTTTTCGAGATCCTTTTCTTTGATACTATGCCTGTGTGGTTCGTCAGATTCCGGAACAAGCCGGTTTTTTACTACCACATCAGGCTCAATGCCCTTGGCCTGTATAGAGTGACCGCTAGGGGTGTAATAGCGAGCAATAGTCAGCTTTAGCCCTGCACCATCTCGCAAAGGTTCAACAGCTTGGACAGAGCCTTTGCCAAAAGAGGTAGTACCAAGAAGCAGCGCCCTGTGGTGGTCTCTCAAAGCACCAGCGACAATTTCTGAGGCGCTGGCGCTACCCTCGTTG
>MAVP01000024.1 GCA_001751075.1 Desulfobacterales bacterium S7086C20
CTTTTGGGCCGTCTTCTGCGTTGCTCGGTTGGTCACATACCTCGGTATGTTCCCGCCCGAGCGCCTTGAATACAACCCAAAATCCTTCGCAATCTTGAGACAATTATTTCATGACGAACCCTTAAGGGCTGGCGCAAAAATAACTTAACATTTTCGCGTCCCATCATTGTTTTTAGCCCGCCAAAAAACCATCATAAATATGTCAAAAAACTGACAAGCTACAGGCTTGCCCTGATTGCCCCTTTCCAGCCCTTGACCTTTCGGACTGTAATGCTTATTATAGTTTACACAACCAAAAAATATTGAGGTGCACGAATGGTCTACAACAAGTTTTTTAATACCGTGTTTGATGAATCTGAAGGCCACTTTGTCAGGGTAGAACCATCGGAGTATGTACAAATGATGCACCCTCACAAAGCCATGGAAGAGCTAAAGGGTTTTATCAACTCGTTAAAGGATGAATTAAGTCAATATGCCGGCGATGATATGCAAATAGCGGGAGACTTTGGTAAGGTCCGGAACATGGCTTTTGAACTCCATCTTGCTCAGTCATATCTTGCTCATTTGCAGGAGAACTATTCAACGGTACATTGATTAAGGGCTCGTCATGAAATAACTGTCACATCTTGCTGGTCCTTTGGGCTGTCTTCCGCGTTACTCGGCCGGTTCCATACCCAGGTATGCTCTCGTCCGAGCGCCTTGAATACAACACAAAAACCTTCGCAATCTTGAGGTACTTATTTCATGACGAACCCTAAGCAAAAAAGAAGAATACCAGAATTCCCACTATTGTGTGTACTATGATGCCGAAAATGCCAAACCCCAAGATTCCCCACAGCCATGGGGATCTGTCTTTTGTTTTCGCAATATAAGCCGCTGCTATTCCTACAAGAAGACAGGTTCCAAGGATCTGCCATACTTTCATATAAGGTTTTCCTCCGTAGTTTTCCGAAGAATGATTCTATTTAGTTTTGTAAACCTCAAAGGAGATCTCTCCCAAGATCTTGCCCTCATAAAGGAGTTGAAAAGTCCACATTCCAGTGACCAATTCCCAGGCATGATCGAAGCCATATCCAGTGCCATAGACATGGCCTATCTCGTGAGTCCCTACATAATCGTGGCTATAGATTACATTCGGTTTCATAGGGTCTTTTAGGCCAGGGTATATTTTTTTTATCCTTATTGGTACTATTTTTCCCTCGGGGGTTCCATTTATCCTATATCTGAAACCGAAGCGGATTCCGAGAATAGCTGGAATCCTAAAAGTTTGTTCGATAAATTCTGTTTCTCTGACAATGTGGCATCTCCCCCCCGGGGTTTCAGTTATATATTCTATTTGCTCTGTTTTTGTCCGGTATGACCCGTACTTGATGATATCAACGCCCCACACATCCACTTTTTCAGAGGCGAGGCAGGTGGCTGTGAAAATAGAAAATGCTATTGCAAGGCCGATAGCCGTTTGGGGTCGCTTCATTGTCTATTCGCGATTAACTTCCTGAAAAGCATCAATGAACCTTTGCACCATCTTTTTTACTTTGCTTCTAATGCGGGGCAGGCTGTTAGTAACACCTAGATATGAGGTGGACCATGTGGGGGAAAGAACCCTCATAGCCGGGTTGCGTACAAGAAAAACGTCTTGATTGAATTCAACGCTGATTCTAAAAGCGTAAAGATTATGGTCTAAAGCGTTTGTAATGATACTACCATCGATGATGTCTATTTCTATGTAAAATACAGGCCCACCCTTTGTCTTGATCCATTGTTCCTTTGTCAATACATTAATTCCTGCTATACGAAGCATTAACTCTGCGTCTGTCTTTATGGCGCTTGCTGAAAGCCCCCGCTTCTCGATTTCAGGTTCCAATGATCGGGTGGCCACATAAACCCCTTGAAGCCCCGAAAGACTGCCGCGAGAATAATCATCGTTTTCAACAGCTGAGCCTTGGCATAGAGATCCTGATATCATCAAACAGAAAATGATTATTGGAATCACGAGTATGGCGCCCTGTTTGTTTGTGAACATAATATCTACTTTCTAAATTGACGGACACATTATTTCTTCATTCGTATGCCACTAAATGCAAAATTGCCATGAAAAAACTGATTAGTTTGGTGAGGAAGGTATAGAGGGAGCGTTCATTCTCTATTCGTTTGTGAATTTTTTTAAGATCTTGAGTGCAGGTTCGTTGGCTTCTATGAACTCGATCCTGGTATTGTACTTTTTATTTTTGCCTGTCCATGAATCAACAACCTTGCCTTTGATGTCAATCAAGTCATCTTTCATGGCAATTACCAGAGAAATGGTATGATTAGGGTCAAAAGGAGCATGGGTTTCCAGCAAGATCCCGCCTTTGCTGACATTTAGCGTTCTTCCTACTCCGCGGGTTACTACTTCTTCATTTTCGTCCATACAAAGATACGACAACAGATTAAGTGAATCGATCCTTGAGTGCCTTCTTTTTTCTTTGTCGGACGTGTCGTTCATCTAGAAAACTCTAATAAACAATTGTTGGAAAAATGTCAACGGATATTAAAATGTTGTGACCGTTCCAGCGAAGGGTGACGGGAAATAGTGTCTGAACGAAAACTAGGTTTTTTCATTGAGATCAAGGCGGCCGAAAATTTTAACCGCAGGAATACATAAAGTATTTTGAGGATTAAAATTTGAGCCCAACACAGATATCAGCGAAAAGGGCAGTTTTCGTTTGGGCACTAAATTAGGTTGGGGCAACTACAATGGCGAAGAAGAAAAAAAGTGGTGGTGTATCTAAGTGGATGGGCATCAACTAGCTAGTTTCCCCGGCTCTTTCTTACGACCTTTTTTGTTTCCTGGGCGATCTTTAGCTCTTCTTTGGTCGGTACAACAAGCAGTCTAATCCTACTGTTTGAGGAACCTATTTCTCTGATTTCCTTTGAGGTGTTAAGGTTTCTTTCCGTGTCAAGCTCAATGCCGAGTCCAGCTAACCCCTGGCAGCAGAGCCTGCGAATCTCAGGGGCGTTTTCGCCGATTCCCCCCGTAAAAACGAGGCCATCCAGGTACTCAAGGACGGCAAAAAAGCCGCCTATATATTTCCTGATTCTGTAACAGTAAACCTCCATGGCAACTGTTGCTGCCTCATTGCCGGAAGCTGCCTTTTGCAATACTTCCCGCATGTCATTTATTCCGCAGAGTCCCTTCAGTCCACTTTCTTTATTTAGGAGTGTGTCAATTTGGCCAAGAGACATCTTTAAATGATCGGCCAGGAAAAACGGGAGTGCCGGGTCCACATCACCAGAGCGGGTTCCCATGACCAGGCCTTCCAGAGGGGTCAAGCCCATGGTTGTATCTGTCGATTTACCTCTCCGTATTGCGGCCATGCTGGCGCCGTTTCCCAAATGGATTGTTATGAGATTCAACTTGCTTAAGGGTTGATTCAAATACTCCGCCGATTTTTCAGAGACATAGGAGTGGGAGGTTCCATGGAAGCCGTATCTGCGCACGCCTTCCTTTTCGTATAAATCATATGGAAGGGCGTAGAGGAATGCCTTTTTGGGAATGGTCTGGTGAAATGCCGTGTCAAATACTGCGACTTGGGGAGAATCCGGAAAAATGGCTTGAGCAACCTCGATTCCCGTCAAATTGGCAGGATTATGCAAAGGAGCTAGGGGGATGTTTTCCCTTATTGCTGCAATCACCCTTTCGTCAATGATTATCGAAGCCTTAAAGGCCTCACCACCATGGACGACCCGGTGGCCCACCGCCCAGATTTCCGATTTGTCGCCAATTACACCATATTCCGGGTGAACCAATGAATCGACAATCAAGTTGAGTCCTTGGCGATGGTCGGGAATATCTCTTTCCGTTGACTTTTTCCAAGGCCTGCCTTTGTCTTCGGTTACTTCATGGGTGAGCATGCCATCGGCTTCACCGATTTTTTCAGCCAGCCCCGAGGCTATGGCTCGGTCGTTTGCCATATCGAAGAGCTTGTACTTGATCGAAGAACTTCCCGTGTTGATGACAAATATTTTCATTCAAGCAAGCCTTTTTCCGCCTGAGCTTGAACTGCGGTAATGGTAATCGTATTGACGATGTCGGTAACGCTGCATCCACGACTCAGATCGTTTACAGGTTTGTTGAGGCCCTGAAGAACAGGACCTATAGCGACAGCCTTGGCTGATCTCTGCACGGCCTTATAGGTGTTATTCCCAGTATTAAGATCAGGGAAGATGAATACCGTGGCCTTTCCCGCAACTTCATTTTCCGGCATCTTGGTCTTTGCCACTTCCGGATCAATGGCCGTATCGTACTGCATTGGGCCTTCCAGTTTTAGATCTGGGTAGGCCTCTTTTGCCAGGTCCTTGGCAATCGCTGTTGCTTCTCGGACCTTGTCAACATCTTTGCCTTTTCCGGACTTACCTGTTGAGTAGGATAACATGGCCACCCTTGGGTCGATGCCGAATGTCTTTGCGGTTTGTGCAGAGCTGATAGCAATTTCAGCCAGGCTTTTCGCATCGGGATCTGGGTTTACCGCACAGTCGGCATATGCTAGGACCCTGTCCCTTAGACACATAAAAAAGAGACTCGACACGATTGAAAACCCCGGCTTTGTCTTTATTATTTCAAAGGCAGGCCGTATTGTGTCGGCTGTGGTATGAACTGCCCCGGAAACCATGCCATCGGCATGACCTTTGTAAGCCATCATAGTCGCAAAGAAGTTTACATCGCTCATGGTATCGCCGGCAATTTCCATGCTGATCCCTTTGTGTTTTCTTAAACGATAATAGGTTTGGACGTAATCATCAAAAAGATCGCTTTTACGCACCTCAATGATATTAATGCCGTCCATATGAAGACCGATGCGGGAGATTGTCTTTCGGATCTGCTGTTCGTTGCCGAGAAGGGTTAAATCGACTACCTCCCGTCGGAGGAGTATTTCGGCGGCTCTCAAGATTCTTTCATCTTCTCCCTCCGGCAGTACAATGTGTTGTTTGTGTGTTTTGGCATTTTGAACTAATCCATATTCGAATAGTTTTGGTGTAACAATGGAGATCTCCCTTTTTATGATGCGTTGACCCAGTTCTTCCATTGCGACACTGTTTTCAAAAATCTCCAGGGCACGCATGACCTTACGGGTGTCCTCAGGTGAAATCCTGGCATAGGCATTATCAGCTATCCTGGCTGCGGGAAAGGTGTCGTGCTCAACGCTTAGGATAGGCAGTGTGTGTGAAAAACCCTCAATCAGTTTGCAAACGGGTTCTTCTGGTAACAGGCCTCCTGTTAACATGATGCCGGCAATCTTTGGCATCACCACCGATGAAACGGTGGCAAGAGAGGCGACGATTACGTCTGCCCTGTCTCCGGGAGTAATGATAAGTGTGCCATGTTCGATCCGTTTCAGGAAGTTCCTTAACTGCATCGCTGCCACAGTAAAGCTGTAAACGTGTTGATCCAAATGGTTTTCACCGTACAAGACCCTCGCGTTCAGTAGCCTGGCAATTTCTCCTACTGTTGGATTGCCAAGCATCGGTTCATTGGGTATGGTATAGATCAACTGCTTTTTACCCCATGACTTTTCCTCCAGCCGCTCTGTGATTTCCTCTTTGTCTTTTGGGTTTGCCCGATTGACTATTGTTGCAACAATATCACATCCCTTTGCAAGCATCGATTCAACGGACATTTCAATGGATCGTAAAGTTTCATCCACGTTCATTTTGTGGGCATTGGCCACAAGCAAGACAGGGGCGCCCAGGTTGTTGCTGATCTCAGCATTGATGTCGAATTCAAAAGCGGAGGTTGACCCTAAAAAATCAGTACCTTCACACAACACAAAATCGTGGTCTCTTTCAAGGTCCTTGTATTTAGAGACAATTTCTTCAAGCACTTCTTCGTATTTGCCGACGGTGATCAGGTTACTTGCCTCAGTTGCTGTGTAGGCGTACATATCCCTGTATGGAGGAGTAAGGTTATAGTATGAAGAGATCAAGTTGATATCATGGTCTATCACTTCATTATTAGAGGGGTTAACATTTATCAATGGGCGGAAAAAGCAGACCTTTTCAACGCTTCGCAGCAACAACTCCATGACCCCCAAACAGATAGCAGACTTGCCGCTCCTAGCATCTGTGGCAGTAATAAATAGATTTTTTGACATGATGCACTTTCTCCAGCCTTGTTTATGGTCAAAATTCCAAAGGTTATATTGGTTTTTTTCTCAATTATTTGGGAGAAAGGATTCTAGGATTGCGGCTTTCTCCTTAAAAAGATCCGAGGGTTCAAGGATTGCGGCTTTCGCCTTAAAAAGCTGCAAGTGTTTGTTTTCTGATAATTTCTCAGCTTTTCACTCGAACCCTTGAACCCTAGATCCCTTGAACCCTCATAGGGTACAGATTAAGCTAAATACTAACTGCAAAGAGCTAATCGCTCCATCCTTAAATCCTTGATTTCTGGATGGGCACTCTTAATATCTGTCTGCGCTGCCGAGGACGTTTTTGTTTTTCTCTGTAATCATTTTCATGAGTTCTTCCCGGGCAGGGCCGAGATATTTGCGTGGGTCAAACTCGGTAGGTTTTTCATTGAAAACCTTTCTGATCATGGCGGTGAGCACTAATCGTCCATCAGAATCGATGTTGATCTTGCATACAGCAGACTTTGCCGCTTTTCTCAGTTGACCTTCAGGGATACCCACTGCGGCTTCTAAGGCTCCACCGTTGCTGTTGATAAGGTCAACATATTTTGGAAGAACGGAGCTGGCGCCGTGCAAGACGATAGGGAATCCCGGAATCCGCTTTTCGATTTCTTCCAATATGTCAAAACGAAGGGGTGGTGGCACAAGCATTCCTTCCTCATTACGTGTACACTGTTCGGGCTTGAACTTGTAGGCGCCGTGAGAGGTACCTATCGAGATTGCGAGGGAATCGACCCCTGTCTTGTTTACAAAGTCTTCAACTTCCGCAGGCTGAGTGTAGACAGATTCGGCGGCTACAACATCATCTTCGATACCGGCAAGCACCCCGAGTTCTCCTTCTACGGTAACATCATATTTGTGGGCATAGCCTACGACCTTCTTGGTCAACTCGATGTTTTCTTCATAGGGGTGACTGGATCCGTCAATCATTACGGAGGAAAAGCCGCTTTCTATACACGAAACGCACAGCTCGTATGTATCGCCGTGGTCTAGGTGAAGGGCAATCGGAATAGTGTAACCTTGTTCCCGCGCCATCTCTACTGCGCCCTTTCCCATGTTTCGCAAGAGCGTTGAGTTGGCGTAATCCCGAGCGCCTTTGGAAACCTGCATAATCAATGGTGACTTGGATTGTCCACAGCCGTTAATGATTGCCTGAAGTTGCTCCAGGTTGTTGAAGTTGTAGGCGCCAACGGCATACTTGCCTTCCATGGCCTTTTTAAACATTTCCCGTGTGTTGACAAACCCCAATTCCTTGTAGTCAGTTGTCATCTTAGCCCTCCCATCTAAGAGAGCTTTGCATAACCTCTTCTCGCTCTTTGATATGGACTTTTTGGCCCATGTGTGGACTTGTTCGCTCAATCATGAAAACTCGGCCTAAAGGCCTCAAACAGTTCATGATTTGCCCACTTTCGTGGGCCGCTCACATCGTCCAAATGGGTACCCCCAAAAGTCCATAATTGTCGCTCGAAGCAGTTATGCAAAGCTCTCTCTAAGGGTTCGAGGATTCAATCCTTAATTATTCTACCAATAGGCCGAGGATATCAGATTTTAGTGAAAGCAGGAACTATGCCATTTTTTTGCGGCTGTACTTTTCTTGCTTAGTGTCCGTCCATAAATGGTGAATTTTGGCCCAGGCCAAGGCCGCAGTGATTTTGCAACCACAGGCGTAGCGGCGCTACGTCGAGGATTGCAAAGAAGCAAGAACGCTGGCATGGGGCGAAAGGCGCCGTTTATGGATGGGCACCATTTAAGTTGTTTCGGTGGTGTGTAAGTGGTGGATACTCTGCTTTGAGTCTCAAGATGCGCCCTACGGATTTTAAGCTGAGTTTCTTTACGTGGTCCGAAGTTTGTATTGCCTTCAAGAGCTTTGCGTGAGTGGTCTCTATCTTGTGCTGATCGTGGCATATTAGTGCTATATCTATTCCGGCATCGCAAATCCTTTCGACGAAGGTATCGACATCGAAGTGTTTGTCGATAGCCCCCATGTCGAGATCATCGGTTATGCTTACTCCCTTAAAGCCCATGGTATTTCGTAACAGCTTTTTTGCGATGATGGATGAAAGACTTGCAGGCCATGTTGGGTCGAGGTCCGTGTAGACAACATGTGACAACATGACTGCCGCGACATTGCTTTGGATGGCTGCCTTGAATGGGATAAGATCTAAAGAATCAAGTATATGGCCTTTGGTTTCAAGAAATGGAAGATCTGCATGAGAATCGATTGTGGTGCGGCCTATGCCGGGGAAATGCTTGGCGGTAGCGCCAACCCCATTTTCCTGGAGACTTTCAATGACGGTTTTGCCAAGATCTCCTGCCAGGCCTGGAGAATTTCCAAATGCGCGATCTGCCATAATGGAAGAATCGAATCCTTCTGGAATCACATCTAATACAGGGGCAAAGTTTAGGGTAATGCCCACTTCTTTAAGTTCTTTGGCTGTAATTTCACCAAATTTCCTCGCGGCCATTATTGATCGGGCGTTACCAATAGCAAGGTTTCCCGGAAAAACGGTAAAAGGAGGGTCCAGACGCGCCACTGGGCCGCCTTCCTGATCAATCGCAATGAGAAGGGGAGGGTTGCCTATTTGTGTCGCGAGATCCTGTGCGTTTTGACAGAGTTCAGACAGTTGCGAAGGGTTCGTTACATTCCGTCTAAACAAGACAAGGCCTCCCACACAAAGCTTTGTGATCATGAACCGTAAGGCATCATCCAAAACTTTTCCCTTGAATCCGACCATGAGACGTTGGCCGGCCAATTGTTCATTGGTTAGGGAATGTGGGTGGATCATATGCAAGTTCTTAAAAAGTTCGGGTTATACGATTAATTAGACCATGCCAGTGGTTATTGTGGAAATTCGATCATATTAGGGATACGGAATATTGTTCAGGATTTCAGCCCATAGAACGAATATCCAGCGGTTTGTAGAGCGTTCGATGAGCCGCCGCCATTTGTTGAAATTCGTCTAACTTGCTGCACTCGCCGGCATACGGACAGATTTTCCCCCTTGCGAAAAGATCGCAACACAAGCACGGACTTTTGTTAAGTATACTAAGGTCCGGTTCATGTTGTTGGTTTCCGGGAGTTCTTATGGTGATTGTAGGGCGATCTTCGCTCAATCCGCCCCAAATTACAAACAATTTATTGTTCATTTATTATTCTTTTTTAAAAATAAGTTCAAAAATGTTTACGAACAAGCCGGGCGAATCCATATTCCAGTATTCCAATTGCCGGCGAAGTAATCGAATTACATATCATAGGTTGGCATAGTTTAAAAGGTCTTTTATTTTTTCCTTGTCAAAGCGCAAAGAGAGTAGTAGCATGTGAGTTTCATGCCTTGATGGCATTTGGACATGGTAATAACTAACATTGAGGACTTAAAGCCTAGTAACAGACCGGGCCTTTAGAACACAGTCTTTTTCGTGTTGCCTGCCCGTTACAAAGTCTTTTTGGTCTTTCGGTGAAACGGGGGGGGAGATAAATTTGAACGAGTTTAGTAGCCTGGAAGTTAAGGTCCACAACAACGACCTTGAAAAGGCTATGAAGGTGTTGAAGAAGAAACTACAAAAAGATGGCCTTTTCCGACGACTAAAAGCTAAAAGGAGCTACGAAAAACCGAGCGAATGTCGTCGTCGTAAACGTCGTGAGAGTGAAAGAAGACAAAGGTCTGCTCAGATCAAGAAGAACAGAAGATTTGGGTAGCAGTTTCTGGTTGTTTAATACTTAAGAGCCTGGTCACCAAATAATGACCGGGCTCTTTTGCGATATTCAAGTCAGATGGTTTTTACGAGTCTGTAAGTCAGATATGAGAAAGAACGGGAGCTTAGGTGTTGTTTTTTCTTCTGTCCCTAAATAAACGCCGTTCGTTTAGCCCGGAAAGGGAAACAAAGATCCCTTCCCGCACACTTCTACGGCGGTCTCTTTTGTTTTTTCTTCGGTCTTTAAGAAATGGCCTTTCTGGAGTATGGGGCGTGGTTAGTCCGTGTGAAATGTCATTTCTGACATGTGATGTGTTTCCAACTACGATATCAAGGCCTGAAGGCTTCACAACTTAGTTTCTCCATATTCCCTCTTTTTCTTTTTATCGGCAATGTGGAGAAATTTCTTTAGTCTTTAGCCGTTTATCTTATCCCTCAAAACTCCGGAGCACCTAAAGGTTACTACCTGCCGTGCTCGTAGCATCATTTCCTTAGACGTTTGGGGATTCCTTCCCTTTCGTTCTCTTTTGTGTTTGATGCAGAATTTGCCAAACCCGCTAATCAGGACGTCCTCACCGCTTTCAAGTGTCCTCTTAATGATTTCCAAAAGACCTTCAACTACTTCAATTGACTTGTTTTTGGGAAGATCGAGTTGGTTGTAGATTGAATTTACGATGTGCTCTTTGGTAAGGGCCATTACATGTTCCTCCTTTTAGTTTGCAATTTTGATGGCTTCGTAAAAAGTCCAAGTTAGCGCTACGGTTGTGCCTAACGGCTTGAGAACATCACACTGCGTATCTGCGTTGCGCTGCATCTTTCGTCACTGCGGCGTACGATAAGTACGCCTCATTCTAAAGATAGCGCCACTGAAGTGGCTTGAGAACAGTAAGCGCGCCTTGAATTTGGAGCTTTTTACTGTGTCGTCTGTTTGTGGACTTTTTACGAGACCGTCAATTTTCTTATAAATATGAACAGGGGCCGATTACCTTTAAGGTACCCTAATTTATTTCCAATCTTCGGGTTTTGTCAAGAAAATTTAAAAGTTATGATCAATTATGTTTTCCTGCTTCCAAAATGGATTGACAAGGCCGATCGTTTGTGCAAAAAAATATAAACTTTTTTTAAAAAAATGGTCCCATCGTCTAGTGGTCTAGGATATCGGCCTCTCACGCCGGAGACACGGGTTCAAACCCCGTTGGGACTACCAAGCAAAAACAGGGGTTAGCCTTGATGGTCAACCCCTTATTTTGTTTTGCGATTCATTTTCCGACCCTATTCCAATCCAGAAATGAACAATATTGACGGTCTCGTAAAAAGTCCAAGTTAGCGCTACGCTTCACTGCGTGTCTGCGTTGTGCTGCATTTCGTAATCATTCAACGTACGATAAGTACGCCTCATGATTACAAAATAGCGCCACTGAAGTGGCTTGAGGACAGTATGCACGCCTTGAATTTGAACTTCTTACAATACCGTCTAAATCGGACTTTTTACGAGTTCATCAATATTCCACAAGGTCAATGAAAATACAAGATAAAGGATTTTGGCAAAGACGAATCATCGGTTGACAAACTCGGCGAAGAACGTGTTATATCTTCGCCTATTAAAGGGCTCTATTTCTGTGGTTTTGGATAAAAATTGCGAGCAGTTAGGTTGAAACGACCGGGGAGGGCGTATCGTATGAAGACACGAGTTTCTTTTATATTGTTGTTGATACTGCTTGTAGGGGTTTCCGTCGAGGCCTCCGATAATTTTGTGACGGTATATAATGATGACCTGGCCCTCATCAAACAGGTGCGCACAATCGACATTGAAAGGCAAGACGAACTGTTTCGCTTTACGGATGTAGCCGCCAAACTAATACCTTCTTCCGTACGATTGCGTTCAGTGAGCGGAAATACTGCGTTTCGGGTGATCGAGCAAAATTTTGAATATGACCTGGTTAGTTCCGAGAAGATCCTTGAAAAGTATATTGACCATCCCATAGAAATTATTAGGGAAAACGGAGAGCTGATCAGGGGGGTCTTGTTAAACAAACAAAGGGGATCCCTGGTACTCCGGACAGATAATGGGATCAAATTGCTTCCATGGAACGATGAGACCACCATCAGCGTTGGGGATCTTCCGGAAGGGCTGATTACGCGCCCCACGCTGGTGTGGGCGCTTGCCGGCGTTAAGGGCGACAAAGAGAAAGTTGAAGTTAGTTATTTGACCACGGGCATGGATTGGCAAGCACAGTATGTGGGTGTTTTAGATGCAAAGTCGAATAGCATCGGCCTGGATGCCTGGGTGTCGGTGAACAATCGGTGCGGGACGACATTTAAAGATGCCAAGTTGAAACTCGTTGCCGGAGAGGTACATCGGGCATTGGCTCCAGAGTCTCGTCGTCGAGAAAAAGGTGTCTACCAAATGCAGGCTGAAGCTGTCGCGGATCGTGGATTTAAGGAACGGGAGTTTTTTGAATATCATATTTACGATCTGGGGCGACGCACTACGGTGAAGAATAACCAGATCAAACAGATTGCCCTTTTCCCGCCGGCTACTGTTTCCACTGAGAAAGGTTTTTTCTTCAACGCAGCCCACGATGCCAAGAAGGTGGAGGTCAGATTGACCTTCCTCAACAAGGAAAATGCCGGGTTGGGAAAGCCCCTTCCGGCGGGCGTTTTTCGCATCTATAAGAAAGATCAAGCGAGCCTGGAGTTTGTAGGCGAAGATCGCATAGATCACACCCCCTGTGGCGAGGAGATAAAGATCACGGTCGGGAAGGCCTTTGATTTGAGAGGAGAGCGCAAGGTTGTTAAGAGCCGGAAGATATCTGATCGATCGGAACGGCGAACGATTGAGATTGAGCTACGAAACAACAAAGAAGACGAAGACGTCAAGATTGTGGTGGAAGAAACGCTTTACTACAAGGATTGGGACATTGAAGAGGCTAATTTTCCACACACCAAGAAAGATATGAACCATGTGGAATTTCAGGTTCCGGTAAAGGCCCAGGGGAAAGCGGTTGTGCGATACCGGTTGTTGCGTCGGTGGTAATGTTCCACGCAAAAAAAAACAAAACTGTGAAAAGTGTAGGTTCGCCCCGTTTTGTCCCTACTTGTAGGCTTGTTCAAGTTCAGGAAACAAGTTCTTTATCTCCACAGATTTAATCTTGCCAAGGCAGTCCTTTAACGCGTTTTCTGCCGAATCTCCAACGCCGAAGTATTCTTTGTCAGCCTGCTGGACGATCATGTTGGGCACAGCGATAAATTCGACCTGCGCATTTTTGCTGGCAACGATCTCGTGGACGGCAATATTACACCATCCATCGGGTCTGTCCAGTTTGTATTGGTGAATCTTGCTCAACATGTCCTTTTCGTTCAAGTCAAACATGGGAAAGCTCCTTTCTTAAAAAAAGCAAATCAGTGGGAGGCGGGGAAATCTTCACTGTTCAATGGGTTCCCTGATAGCATCAAGTGGTGGAGAGCGCAAGCAAAAAGGGGGAATGGAAAAGGAATGAAGGAGGGCCATTTTGCAGGGCCTTTTGATCAAAGACAACATAAGAAGATTCTTGACAATATTTTAGGATTATAATATGGTCATAAGATATTTTCAATGTTCTCCGTTAATTGTTACGTTTTTGTTGCATGTTGCTGCTGGACTGAAAAGATGCTCTGTTCCTAGTTGGTGATGGCACGGTTTTGATATCCTGAAGTTTTCCTGCTGGACTATTTCTTGAGATTTCGTGAAGGACTATATTAGGTTGAACAGCACCATTTCGCAACCCTCCTTATATCCTTACCTTGAACCCGGCGGGGAAAAGTTCTGCCTGAAGCTTTCCCTGGACTCTCAGGCTAATCTGCCGAAGGGAAAGGCCTTTTTCCCGTTTTCGGTTATCGACAAATCACAGCCCCTGGCCCGTATCGTAAAAGCTCAGTTTGTAACGGATGCCGGAAGCAAGACAAAGGAGGTCTTTGTTTTACTCCAGCACGATGAATATCTGTTTTCAAAGGACGGGTTATGGCCCTTTAGCAATCAGCAGATCGATAAGTGTTGGCAAAGGGCATTTTCGCTTTATTCAGATAAGGCTCAAGAACATGATTTAGTCACGTTCTCCGACCAAATCGATAAAAAAGGACAATTAGCCTCATTTCAGCCTTTGTTTTTTTGCAACATTAAAGAGGCCTTTTTTCATCCCCAGTGTCCTACTTGCGGATCTTTCCTTTATCAATGCTATGACGACAATCTTTTAAACAGTTTAGGGCTTCAACCTTATTCCAGTTCCCTTAAACGGTACCTATTTTGCCCATCGTGTATGGCATTGGTTGGTCAATCGGATTTCTATGTTTACGAATTGGACGGTTCAGACCCCGACACAGTAAAGGATAGATGGGATCTTGTCAGGGAATTTAATGGACTTTCTGACCAAAAAGATCCTTCCGGCGATTTTCCCTGCTTAAGGTGTTCCGATTATCAACAATGTTACGGACCTAAAGGACCGGCTACCTCAAGGATTGTGCCGGTTTGTTTTTACCCCTTTTATATGTTTATTTTTGGGGCTATGACGATCAATGCGCCGGATTTCCTGGCCCTTGTTTCAGGTGCGTCTTTTTCGGAGTTGGAAAGCCGTCTTTCCCAGAACAAAGAGTTGGGCAGGGTAAATCATGTCCGGGAGTTAGTGGCGCGGACTTCGCCTGTTTCGCCTGTTTCCTTTGGGCCTTACTTTCTTTTTGACAGCGACGAGAGGTACTTCCTGGAAGTCCTTTACCTAAAGCTTTCTTTCCTGGGCGGTCTTTTTCACGATGTTTCTTGTTGGCTGGATGTTTTCAAGTCTCCGGACCTGGGCTTGTCTTTAGATCGCGTTTGGGTAAGATTTCCAGATCAAAGCGGTCTTTTGCCTTTTATGTGGAACTTTAAGGTAAGGCTAATCGACATAGGGGGCGGTATTATTGACGACGCTACTGTCCCGAAATTGCCTCCAACCTACGGGCTTCATTTTATGGGACTTGTCTGGTTTTACGGCCTGCTTGTTAACGGGAAACAAGATGTCTCAATGGTTTATAAAGCTTTATCTCAGGTATTGGAAGGAAAGTCCTCAGATACTTCTGGAAATGGCGACGCCAAAGATCCCGAGTCAAGTCTCTTGAGTGGCGCTTTCGTAGCCGAAAACATTTTTTGGAATCCGGAGCAGTGGCAAGAAACCTCTTTCCCTGAGGATTGGACGCGTCTATGGAAAAGCTCCCTTGACCTGGGCTGGTCTTTTCTTACTGCAAGCATGAAAGGAGGGGACTGGTCAAATGATGAGTTTTGGAGCAAATTGCAGGCGCTTAGAAAAGAGGTTAAGAGCTGTTTATTTGTGCAAGCGAGTGCGGGTGAGGAAATCGTAAGAGTTGCAAAGGGCATAACTGAGATTGCAAGTGATGAGAAAGGGCCTGAAGTTGACCCTAAAGTTGATAATGGGGCGATTTCGCAGATTCTTTTGAATATTTCCACCGAATGGCGTAAGGGCTTCGAGGTGGAAAAGGATATAGAAGCAACAGGCCGAGATGTGGTTGACCAAAAGGATGAGGATGAGCTGGAAAAAACGGTGGCTATTTCGGCTGAAATGATTAGAGGGCAGGATCAAGTAGAAGAAGTCATGGAAGACGAGGATGAATTTCATGAGACCGTGATTTTGTCGCCCGGCGATTTTAAAGGCGATCTTAAAGATGATGCGCCAATGTCTCGGCCGGGCGGAAAAGAATCCCTAGATCAGACAGTAGTCCTATCCGGCTTAGGATCAACCAAAACCAGTGACGTGCCGGTGGCGGCTTCGGATGAAGAAGATGATGCCATGGACGAAACGGTTATAATTAGTCTTAATAGATCGAACGTCAAGGATTAGGAAAAAAGACAGTGACAGATCAAATCCCTTTTGATCACTTGATTGATGAAGTAAGGCGGATTTATCGCTCGGGCGTTCCGCAGGCGGAAAGTGAGATAGAGGCGTTTTTAGGAAAGAGTCTTCAGGGGCTTACGTTTGACGAACGATTGGCTTTCCTTGATAGATTGATTGCCGGGTTCGGCAGCCCGGATTCTAGTCCGGGTGGTGTCATGGGTTCTGAGGATGAGGTTCTTTCAAAGGTCTTTTCCCTGTTGCTTGGTAGAAAGGTTTCCAAGGCCGATCTTTCCTCTTCAGAACTTTTGGAAAGACTGGCTGCCTCTTTAAACACCATATTTGACTCTCTTAATCAATTGGTCAGTGTGATTAATAGTACGCTTTCCTGGCAAGGCACGGGGGAGGAAACGATCAGGCAGGTGATAGGCGTTCACCTTGAGGGAGAGGACCAAACTAAATCTCTTGAGGACTATCTTGGACAAATCAAGGAGGCATTTCTCGTTACGCAGCAGGCCTTTAAGAAGGCGGCTTATGATAAGGTAGAGCAAATCCTTTCTGAACTTGATCCCAAAGTTATTTCAGAAGCAGGAAGCGGCGGGTTTAAGTTTGGAGCGCTTCGAAAGGCGGAATTTTTTGATACATACGAGGAAAGGTACAACAAGATAAGAAAATGGTTTGAATCTGGAAGGTTCATAGAAGAGCTTTTAAGGGAGTTTGAAAAGAAATCTCAGCAATTATCTGCTTTAAAATAGCTGAAATCATGGAGGTGGCAAGATGAAAATGCTTTATAAGTGGCTGTGTTTAGCGTTAGTCGTCTTTTTTGTAAGTGCTTGTGCATCCCAACCTGTCTCTCCACCGTCGGAGTGGCGATATGAAAAGGTGGCTATCCATCTTAACCTAAAGGCCGATCCTCAATTGAATCTTTACGAAGGAAACCCTCATACGCTTCTTCTTTGCATATATCAGCTGAGGGACCCGAATGCTTTTAATCAGCTTACGGAAGATGAGGATGGTCTATACAAGCTGTTGGAATGTAGCCGTTTTGACTCCAGTGTAGCCAATTCCAAGCGTTTAATCGTTCATCCGGGCCAGGACTTGACTACTGACCTGGATCGGGCCGAGGGGGCAAAGTATGTCGCTATTGTTGCTGGTTACTATCTGATCCAAAAAGAAGGGATGATTCGGCTCTACGATGTCCCATGGTATGTAGAGAAAAAAGGATTCATAATGCAAACCAAGGTTGCAAAACCTGCCGCACTGAGTATCGATCTAGTGTTGGGTTCGCAACAGATTCACAAATTCGGGGAATAATAATGGAAAGACCACTTTTCTGGCATCAAGGCTTATTTCTCCAGCCGCAACATTTTCAGCTTGAGGACCTTCGTTTTCAGTCTTTACTAGAGCCCTTTTTCAAGTTCATCCAACCCCATTTTTGGGGTGCCGGGAACCACGAAATACAAAGGGCGTCTTTGGGGACAGGCACTTTCAACCTTCTTAGCGGAGAATTTCTGTTTCCGGATATGACCTATGCAGTGTTACCGGACAATGCAGTTATTCAGGCCCGTTCTTTTGATGAGGCCTGGGTGGAAGGCGGCAAGCCTTTTACTGTCTTTGTGGGCTTAAAGAAATGGAATGAGGCCGGGGAAAATGTTACAGTCCTGCCTAAACTGGAAAACCTTTCTGATGTTACGACACGATTCGTGACAACGGCTGATCCGGAAGAAGTCTCGGATCTCCATCAAGGCGGTCCGCCCGCGCAGGTGAAGAAGCTTAACTACTGTCTAAAAGTATTCTGGGAGACTGAAAGAGATCAACTAGGAGATTATGTCCTTTTGCCCATAGCTCAGCTTGAAAGAGCAGGTGAAGAGATAGAGCTTTTAGAGGGGTTTGTTCCGCCTTGTGTTAACATCTCTGGTTCAACGTGGTTGGTAAAGCTTGTAGAGGAAGTCAGGGACCAAATAGCATCTCGTGCCCATCAGCTTGAAGCGTATAAGAGTCAAAGGGGAATTCACACCGCCGAGTTTGGCTCAAGAGATATGGTTTATCTTTTGGCATTAAGGTCGTTGAACCGTTATGTTCCCACACTTTCTCATATTACAAAGTCACAACAGGTTCACCCGTGGGCAGTTTTTGGCATATTACGACAGCTCATCGGAGAGTTGTCTACCTTTTCCGATAGTATCAATGTCATGGGGGAACTGGAGGATGGGACCCAGATCGTCCCGAACTATGATCATCATGGGCTGGGGAAGTGCTTTTCATCCGCTCAAGGCTTGATCACGCAGCTTCTGGATGAAATTACAGCAGGGCCTGAATATGTGATGGAACTGCTGTTTGACGGAACCTACTATGGGGCCGAGTTATCTCCGGCAATTTTTGAGGGACGAAATCGGTTTTACCTGGTTTTTGAAACTGAAAAAGATCCGGAGACGGTTCTTGAATCCCTTGAGACAATAGCGAAGTTAGGTTCTCGGGAGTCTTTACCTATTCTTATTGCACGTGCTCTTCCCGGCATTAAGTTGCAACACCTTCCGGTGCCCCCTCAAGAGTTGCCGCGGCGGGTTCGGAGTGTTTATTTCCAGATTGACCACCACAGTGATCAGTGGGCACAAGTGCAAAAGGCCAACAATCTGGCCTTGTACTGGGATACTGCTCCGGAGGATTTGAAGGTGGAACTCATGGTAGTAGGGAGATCTTAGCGATGCGCCTGACAGATTGTTTTATAGATGTAATTGCCTATGTGGCTTATTTTTTAAAGACAGTGGCTTCGAAACAACCACCCTTTGATCAGGTAAAGGCCGATATTCAACGACTCATGGGAGAAACGGAAGAATCCCGGAGGCAAGGCGCCTTTTCCCAAGAGGATTACGATCTTGCCCGTTTTGCCATTTGCGCCTGGGTTGATGAGGTGATCCTGGGATCTTCTTGGAATGAAAGAAATAAATGGCAAGGGGAACAACTGCAACGACTCTATTACCAGACCTCGGATGCCGGTGAGATGTTCTTTGATCGGCTGAATGCCATTGGCCCTCACCAAAGAGATGTAAGAGAGATCTATTATCTGTGCCTTGCTATGGGGTTTGCAGGGCGGTATTGTAATGAAGGAGATGAATATCTCCTGGGGCAGTTAAAGACCTCGAATCTCAAACTCCTTACTGGAAGCTCTGTTGGTATTCCTTCTCTTGAACGTACTGAGCTTTTTCCGGAGGCTTATCCGGTGGACTCGGAAGAAGTGAGCACAGCAAAGGGAAAGTTTCGTTTTTCCGGTTTCACGCTGCTCTGTTTGGGTGGGCCCGTGGGGCTTTTTGTCGTCTTGTTTTTTATTTATCAATTTATCCTGGGCAGTGTGGGAGAAACTATTTTGAAAGGATAGAGATTTCTTGTTTGTTGGTTTAATTGGTTATGTTGGTTCTATTGGTTTTTTAACTAATCTAACTAATCCAACCAATTTAACCAATTGAACTAATCCAACTAATGAAACAAACCCACTGATAAGAATACGGGGCGGAAAATGAAGCAAATGTTGTTAAAGTTTCTCAAGGTCTTTTTGATTGTTGTTGCCGTCATATTGGCACTTCTTTTGGTCTTTGGCGTCGTCTTAAGCCTTGATTGGCCTTGGTGGGTAGGTTTTTTTGTATTGTTAGGGCTTGTAGGCATAGGGGTGGGCGTTCTTTTTATTAGAAAATTGTTACTCAGACGCCGGGAACAGGATTTTGTGCAAGAGGTTATTGCACAAGATGATTCGTATCTGAAGGGCCTGGATGACAAAGAAAGGCAACGATCCAAAGAGCTTCAAGGCCGATGGAAAGAAGCGATAGAAACCTTGAAGCATTCTCACCTTAAAAAATACGGTAATCCCCTATATGTATTGCCTTGGTATGTAGTTATCGGGGAAAGTGGCTCCGGAAAAACGACGGCTATTAGTAGTGCTGGGCTTTCGTCGCCCTTTGCAGAGGTGAGCCGAATCTCCGGAATTTCCGGCACCAGGAACTGTGATTGGTGGTTTTTTGAGCAGGCAATTCTGATTGACACAGCAGGGAGGTATGCCATTCCCGTGGATGAAGGCCGGGACAAAGATGAATGGCAAAATTTTCTTGGTCTATTGGCCAAGTTTCGAAAGAAGGAACCCTTAAATGGTCTTGTTGTAACAGTTGCGGCAAACAAACTTCTTGAATCCGGGGGCGAAGTGCTTCAAGAAGATGGTCGGAACATCCGTCGTCGTGTTGATGAGTTGATGCGTGTTTTGGGAACCAAGTTCCCTGTATACCTCCTTGTAACCAAGTGCGACCTTGTTCAGGGGATGACCCAATTTTGTGATCATCTCCCCGAAAAGGGCGTTAACCAGGCCATGGGTCTTGTAAATCATGATCTGTCAAGAGATGTTTCAGCTTTTTATGAACGTGCGGTTGGCGGTATCGCTAATCGTCTTAGAGACCTGCGACTCTTGCTTTTTCACAAGTCCGATTCCAAAGAGCCCGGACAAAGCGTGGATCCCGGGTTGCTCCTTTTCCCTGAAGAGTTTGAAAAGTTAAAATCCGGCCTGGACTCTTTTATAAAGGGCGCCTTTCAGGAAAATCCCTACCAAGAGACACCGCTTTTGAGGGGGCTTTTTTTTAGCAGTGGACGTCAGGAGGGAAGTCCCTATTCACACTTTTTAAATGCCCTTGGCCTGATCCAGGAAAGGGATATTCTGCCCGGGACAAATAGGGGATTATTTCTCCATGATTTTTTTGGCCGGATCCTTCCTCAGGACAGGCATTTGTTTGCCCCTACCCGGCGGGCCATTGAGTGGAATAGATTAACAAGAAATCTTGGTCTGACTGCATGGGTGGCCGTTGTGATTGCCATTTGTGGGCTACTGAGTTTTTCCTTTGTCAAGAATCTAAAAACGCTCAGGCATGTTAGCCACGAATTCTCAAAGCCTATTGTTTTTGAGGGAAATATTTTGTCGGATGTAGTCAGGATGGATCATTTTCTAAATGCCATTGTAAGGGTGGAAGATGAAAATAAGAACTGGTGGATTCCCAGATTTGGGTTGGATGAGAGTGAAGAAGTCGAGATTGAATTAAAGGACAAGTATTGTAAGCAGTTTAAAGAAGCGTTCTTGGCGCCTTTCGATAAGAAGATGGCAAATAAGATGTCAAATTTTTCTTTCGCCACGTCCGATGAGATGTTGGGCCAGCATGTTTCTCACCTTGCAAGACGCGTCAATCTCCTGCGGACGCGCCTCGAAGAAAAAGATTTGGAAATGCTTCAAACAATGCCTCAGCCCTCTTACACGCCGATTGTGGTAATGGCAAATCAAGAGGTGATACCTGAAATAAGAAAGAAGTTCTCAGATTTGTATCTTCACTATTTAGTATGGCGACAGGACTCGGCCGAGCTTAACAGAGAGATGAACGAGTTGCAAACCTGGTTAAAGCATGTACTCACCTTAAAGGGGCGGGATCTTAATTGGATTATTGCGTGGGCAAATAGTGGTGATTCTGTTCGTCCTGTTCGTTTGGAAGGCTTTTGGAAAGGGAGTCTGGAGATTTCGGACGAGATAACGGTAGCACCGGCATTTACGTTGGAAGGAAAAGATCTGATCGATGTTTTTTTAAAGGAGATAGAATCCGCCCTTACAGATCCTCTGGTAATTGCCGGCAAAAAGCTGGAATTTCAAGGTTGGTATCGTAAGGCGTATCTTGTCGCTTGGAATGAGTTTGCAGCTTATTTTCCAAAGGGTATGGCCAGGCTTCAGGGTACAGAAGAACGGCAACAATTGGCAGCAATAATGGGGACCGACAAAGGACCGTACTTTTCATTCCTGGAAAAGATGTGTGTGGAACTGAAACCGTGGCAAGATGGCCTAGATTTGCCTTCATGGGCTGAGCTGGCTTACGAGTTTAAGGCCACAAAACTAAAGGCTGCTCAACAGGCGGTCATGAAAGAAAAGGGGGCGCTGCTTAAGGTTACGAAGAAAGGCAAAAGCCTCATCAATAAGTTGGAAAGGAAGATGAAAAGGCTAGACAAAAATAAGAACTTGGAGTCTGAATTGATTGCGGTCAAATCATTTGGCGAATATCAAAAAGCCTTGTCGGAGATTACGCCCGCTTCAGCTTCCAGGTCGGTAGCTTACGAAATGGCTGCTCATGTGTATAAAGAAGATCCAGCTACCGGCAAATCACCGTTTTTTGCCGCACAAAGTGGGGTTAATAAACTCAAGTTATACATGGGTGAGGGAAAGTCTGAGCAAAAGGTGTTTTGGAGACTTGTCACAGGCCCCCTCGATTATTTGTGGTATTTCGTGCGTATTGAAACTGGTTGCCACTTGCAAGAGCTTTGGGAAAAAGAGGTTTTAGTTGAGCTTCAAGGCGTTTCCAGTCAAAAGTCCGCAAACCAGATCCTTTTGGGAGAAGACGGCTATGCCACGAAATTCATAAAGGGTTCGGCCGCACCTTTTGTGAGTCGGAGTTTAAGAAAGGGCTATCATGCAAAGAAGGCTCTAGGTGAAAGAATACCGTTTGAGGCTTCCTTCTTGTCGTTTCTGACAAAGGGTGCAAAAATTGCGAGGCCTGTTCAGGGGGATTATGCTGTTTCCATCAGAGGGCTACCCACAGATACCAACAAGGGGGCCAAGTTAAGGGCTCATGCCACCCGTCTTGAGGTTCAATGCGCTAATGAGACTCTGAGCCTGGTGAATCTGAACTATCCTGTAGGTAAGACCTTTGATTGGTCACCTCAAGATTGCGGGGACGTCATATTCCAGATTAAGGTAGGAAAGCTTGTCTTGACCAAGAAATACAGTGGATATCAAGGCTTTCCAAAGTTCTTAAAGGATTTCTCAAAGGGCCAACGTACATTCTATCCGAGTGAGTTTCCCGGCAAAGAAGCTGCCTTGAAGCGCTTGGGGATCAAATACATTAAGGCAACATATCGATTCAAAGGCCATAAGCCGGTCCTGAAACTACTCGGAGCCGCCCCAGGAAGGGTTCCAAGGGATATCGTAACGTGTTGGGATCAGTAGTGTCTACAAAGTCCTGGCAGTGGACGGCTTACGGAAAACATCCAGCGGCAAGGGACTATTTCGTGGTGGGCCGCAGCATGCCTATGGCAAAGGCTTTTTCTGATTGGGTTGATAAGGGTTATCAAATTCTGGCTTCAAAAAGGAGTTCTTCTTTTGGTTGTTCCTTCCGTTTCTGGGCGAGAGGGGCCAAGAAAGAGACTCTGGTCTTAGGTATTGGGAAAGACAGCAGTGACAGTGTTGGCCGTCCATATCCACTTTTGATTATGGGAACGGGGCCACTTGAGGGGTGGACTGAACAGTGGGAACTCTTGCCGCTGGCTTTTGAAAAGACATGGAGTCAGATGGAATACTTGTCTGCACGAAGGTTTTCGAATTTCAAGGAGTTCGAAGTTGGGATTCAGATGTTGAAATCACCCCTTTCTCATTGGTCGGAATTTGATTCGGAAAGCCTAAATTTGACAGATGGAGATTTTGAGGGATTGGAAAAGAAAGTGGCAAGTCTGTCAAAAGAGAAAGCCTTCCTTGTCGGCCTGGACGGGGAAGGCATTGATGATGTGTCGCTTGCATCACAATTATGGCATTCACTCCTTAAGAAGCATAATAGAGATATACCTCATGCTGTGTTTGTCGGGGGCACCACAGATGAGGTGTCTTTGGCGGTTTATAGACGCGCATTAAATTCCAGGGACTTTGTAGAGTTGTGGACTGGAGATAGAATAGGTGATAGGTTAGAGGCATAAGGACGTTGGAGGCAGTAGGTCTGTCATACATTCGGTAGAAAGCAACGAGAATGGATTTATTATTACTTGGTAAAGAACCAATCAGCGCAGACAGTCCGGCAGGTTCGGATGTTAGATATGAACCAGAGTTTGAAGCCCTTCAGGCAGAGATCGATAAGATGTCCATGCCGTCGGCTTCCGGGGGCATCGATTGGGCAACGGTAAATAAGTTGTCCGCCGAGATCTTGGCCGGCAAGGCCAAGGACCTGTTGGTGGTAAGCTATCTGGCCGTAGCCCAGATTCACACTAACAAGGTTGAAGGCTTTGCGACTGGCATAACCATCTATCGTGATTTATTGGCGCAGTTCTGGGAAGACCTTTTTCCTACCAAGAAGCGAAAGAAGGGCCGAGTGGCGGCCATAGAATGGTGGATTGAAAAGAGCGAAAACGCACTGGAGGGCTTACAGGTAAACGCGCTGCCGGGGGAGAAAATCGAAGAGTACCGGAAGATCGTCCAAGAAATCGACGAACTTCTGCAGGGGTACTTGGAAGATGCCCCCCTGCTGAGACCTCTTCAACGGTTTGTGGATAACCTCCCGGTGAAATCTGAAAAGGCGGCGGGACCGGCGGCGCCACCCTCGCCCGCGCAGGATCAAGAAAAAAAGACGGCATCCTCCCAGGCAGCGGCTGGACCGCAAACGACGCAACCGGTCGAAATAGGTCAGATTGCCACTGAAGCGGATGCTGAAAAAGTCATTCGTGAAGTTCTTAAAACGGTGCGCCAGGTAGCGGACTTCTTTCATGCCAGTGATTTGTCTAACCCAAAGGGGTACCGGTGGAGAAGGGTTGCCGGATGGTCTATGATTCAGGCACTTCCCCCGAACACGGAGAAACAAACCGAGATTCCGCCGCCTGCGGAACGTGATGGGATTGAGCAAACCTTGACCGAGTTTAAAGAGAAGGGAAACTGGGAGGCCTTGGTGAGGACGGCAGAGGAGCGGTTTCAAGGGGCCTTGCTTTGGTTTGATCTGAATCGTTATGTCGCCGAAGCACTGGAGGCTTTGGGGACCAGCTATGACGGCGCCAGGGAAGCCGTTTGTCAGGAGACGGCATTCTTTATTCAGCGTATTTCCGGCATTGAAAATCTCTCCTATTCGGACGGAACTTCCTTTTGTGATCATGAAACCCACCAGTGGCTGAAGGGTATTCGGTTCGGTGCCGGAGAGAGTGGGTCCGGCGATGGCCCGGCAAGTGAGGGGACCGCAGGTGATGCTATGGCGGAAACCCTGAAAAAGTTTCAGTCATTGGCCAAGAAGCGGGGGAAACTGCCTGAAGCCATTGGCGCCCTTCAGCAAGAGATGCTGTCAAGCTTTTCGAAACGGGATCGACTATTGTGGCGTATCGGGCTGGCTCAGGTATTGATGAATGCCAAGAAGGCTGGTCTTGCCAAGCCCCACCTGGATGCTATTTTGGAAGACATTAAAATGTATCAGCTTGAAGAGTGGGACCCCGTTTTGGCGGTCAGGGGATTAAAAATGGTTTTACTCGGACTGAAGGCGAGTGGAGATAAGGCGGTCCAGGATGAGTCGGCAGGTATATTAGGACGAATAGCAAGATTAGATCCCGCGGAGGGTATCCGATTGGGGAAGGGTTAAATGCCGGTTAAATTAGTTTGATTAGTTGGATTGGTTAGATTAGTTA
>MAVP01000025.1 GCA_001751075.1 Desulfobacterales bacterium S7086C20
AATGATGGTACCCATTGCGTGGAGTTCATGGGTTAGCCCGGAATCCTTTAGGACTCTTAAGCAATTTGCCACATAGCTGCTTAGGCTTGTAGACTCGGTCCCAATGGGGACTATGCTGACCTCTACTATTGCCACAATTGACCTCCTTTTTTGGATTGTTGGATGTTATAGTGAATCGACAATGCGAGTCAACATGAAAACCACTAATCAAGATCCCAATTGTGTTGACAAAGCCCATGCAGGTCCATAAGATTTTCAGGATCACAAAAAAATCACCTCACTCGGGATTAAATAACATGCCCTCTGACAAAATCACCCTCCGTGGTGCACGCCAGCACAATCTTAAGAACATAAACTTGGACATCCCGCGAAACCAACTTGTAGTCATTACCGGCCTTTCGGGTTCAGGCAAGTCCACGCTTGCCTTTGATACGCTCTATGCTGAAGGGCAACGACGATATGTGGAATCCCTCTCTGCCTATGCACGCCAGTTCCTGGAACGGATGGACAAACCAGATGTGGACACCATCGAAGGCCTATCACCTGCCATTGCAATTGAGCAAAAATCTACAACAAAGAATCCCAGGTCCACCGTTGGAACGATCACTGAAATCCATGACTACCTCCGGGTCTTATTTGCCAGAATCGGCATACAACATTGCCATCAATGCGGACAGCCGATTACCACACAAACGGTTCAACAAATAGTCGATCAGATCATGGCCCTTGAGTCACAGACCAAGATCGTGATCCTATCCCCGGTTGTCACAGAGAAGAAAGGAACTCACAAGAAGCTTTTTCAAAGGCTCCGCAGAGATGGATTTGCCCGTGTCCGGGTAGATGGCCAGACATCTGATTTGGCGCACGACATTTCATTAGACAAAAACACAAGACATACCATTGAGGTCGTAGTAGACCGGTTGGTCATCAAAGGTTCGGCTTCAAACCGTTTGGCCGATTCCATTGAACTTGCCATGGGGCTGTCGGAAGGACTCATTGCTGTTGAAATCGTGGATGGAGGGCGGCTTGTTTTCAGTGAAAAGGCAGCGTGCCTTAAATGCGGCAACAGTTATCCATCACCTACGCCGGCAAGTTTTTCTTTTAACAGCCCTCAGGGAGCGTGTCCAGCCTGCAGCGGACTAGGCTCTATGCTGGTCTTTGATCCTGATATGATGGTCCCTAATGCCGGTCTTTCCTTAAGAGAAGGGGCTATAGCGCCCTGGGAAAACCGTCACTCTGTTTACTTCTTTCAAGTATTGGATGCTATCACCAAGCATTATCAAGCGGATGTTTATACACCTTTCAGAGATTTCCCGCAGCCCCTTAAGGATTTACTTTTATACGGCTCCAAGAAAGAACCAATGACTTTTTATCTAGAGCGAAATGAACAGCGACACACTTATTCACGCCCATTTGAAGGGGTTATACCCTCCCTGGAGCGCCGTTACAAGGAGAGTGCCACGCCGCGGGTTCGCGAGGAAATCGAACAGTTTATGAATGTACAACCATGCCCCGAGTGCCATGGAGGCCGACTTAAATCAGAAAGCCTTGCAATAAAAGTAGCCGGAAGATCTATACATGAAATTAATATTCTTCCCATGGACGAACTACGGGAATTTTTCGATTCTTTTGAACTTAACCCGAAAGAGGCCGCCATTTCGACGCGCATACTGAAGGAAATCAGTGAAAGGCTATTCTTCCTAGCCCACGTTGGACTCGGATACCTTGCCTTGGACCGTGCATCGGCAACACTTTCGGCGGGCGAATGGCAACGCATAAGGCTTGCCACACAAATCAGTTCGAAACTTACAGGTGTAATCTATGTGCTTGACGAGCCCAGTATCGGCCTCCATCAACGTGATAATCAAAGACTGCTGGATACACTTAAGCAGATGCGGGATCTGGGAAACACGGTAATTGTAGTAGAACACGACCCTGAAACTATCCTTTCGGCAGACTATGTCATCGACATGGGTCCTCAAGCAGGTGCCGAGGGGGGACATGTCGTATTCAGCGGGGCTCCTAAGGATCTACTTGAAGATCCTGCATCGATTACCGGTCAATACCTGTCTGGTCAAAGGAAAATTCCCATACCGACTAAACGCCGCAATCCGACAAAAGGCTATCTGACTTTGGCTGGAGCACGATCAAACAATCTCAAAGATATCACCGTCCAGTTCCCACTGGCCTCCTTCGTGTGTGTGACCGGAGTATCAGGCTCGGGCAAATCAACCCTTGTGATAGATACCCTTTACCGGGCCTTGGCCCGGCATTTCTATCGCTCAAGGAAAAGTGTGGGCCGATTCCGACGAATCACCGGCCTCGAAAACATTGATGGTGTCGTCCACATAGACCAGTCGCCCATTGGTCGGACCCCACGTTCAAATCCTGCCACCTATTCCGGCCTCTTTGTCTACATCCGCCAACTATTTGCAAAAACGCCGGATGCCAGACAGAGAGGATACAGACAGGGGCGCTTCAGTTTCAATGTTAAAGGTGGCCGGTGTGAAGCCTGCAGAGGCGAGGGAATCATAAAGATTGAAATGCACTTCCTGCCGGATGTCTATGTCACCTGCGATGTATGTAAAGGTAGGCGCTATAACCGTGAGACTCTAGAGGTAAGATATAAGGGCAAAGACATCTCTGAAGTACTGGATATGACAGTAAGCCAGGCCATTCAATTCTTGGGCAAGGTGCAAAAGATAAGGACTAAACTTGAAACACTTGCCGATGTAGGACTTAATTACATCCACCTGGGTCAACCGGCTACCATTCTTTCGGGCGGAGAAGCCCAGCGACTAAAGCTTTCCAGGGAGCTGAGCAGACAAGGAACAGGTCAAACGGTTTATATCCTGGATGAACCGACTACCGGACTTCATTTTGCTGACATTCAAAAACTCCTGGATGTACTAAACCAGCTGGTCGATACAGGCAACACGGTTATTGTCATCGAACACAATCTGGATGTTGTGAAATTGGCCGATCACATTATTGATTTGGGACCAGAGGGCGGCAATGGAGGAGGCCAGGTAGTGGTTTCCGGTAAGCCTGAAGATATTGCAGAGAACCGACATTCCCACACAGGCAGGTTTCTGCGGAAGGTCTTAGAACCTTTGTGATTTGATCTTATAACAGAGTTTCTCCAGCTTAATACTAAAATCTACGTTTTCGATAGATACATGCATGGGGCATTCGATTTGGACAGGCGAAAAGTTCAAGATACCATGAATCCCTGCCCTTATTAATATATCCGCAACTTCTTGAGCCAAAACCGGTTTTACGGCAATCACACCGATTTCCATGCCTTTTTTTTCAACCGCGTAGTTGATAGCCTCCAGCGGTTGGACCTTCAGCCTGTTTATCTCTATACCAATCTTTTTTGCCCTTTTATCAAATACCGCCACAAAGGTGTATCCATTGTTCGTAAACTCTCGGTGCTTTAAAAGGGCCAAACCAAGGTTTCCCACACCGACTAACCCCAAGCGCCACTGTTGATCCGACCCCAAGATCTTGCGAATCTCAAAGAGGAGTTCTTGCACATAGTAACCGACACCTCTCACTCCAAAATCCCCGAAATAGCCAAGATCCTTGCGTATTTGTGCCGGATTGACTCCACACATATCGGCCAGACGTCCTGAGGAAATGATCTCTGTACCCTTGCCCTTTAAACGGGCAAGGTGTCTGGCATAGACCGACAGACGAGAGATAGCGATTGCAGGGATTTTCACAGGCCTACCATATTGTGGGGCTGCCGGCCCCAGTTCTTAGAACAGTTCAAATATTAAAGGGATAATTGTTGTAAAAAAAGGATTTGTGCCAAAAAAGAAACAGGGTTGTGCCCCTCCAATAAGGGATGGTAGCACAACCCTGATGAATGTAGCTCTTTGCCTTGTTTACTACTTTTGACTAATGAGAAAACAGAGCGGCAATTGCACCAGACTGCGGATGCGCATAGATCAGAATCAAGGCAATAACCAGGGTGTAGATAACCAGTGACTCAACCATGGCCAGACCAATCAACAAGGTCACAGTCACCTTACCCGAGGACTCCGGGTTTCTGGCGATACCTTCAACGGCGTTCTTGATTGACCAACCCTGCCCGATGCTACCTCCAAAGGCCGCAAAGGCAATAGCAAAGCCTGCCGTAAAAACGGACACCGTGAAGTACTTCAAGCCGGCCAGTGCAATCTCGTCACCTGCAGCATAGGCCACTGTGGAACAGGCCAACACCAAAAATGCGGTCCCCAGTGTGGAAAATGATAGTTTCTTGAACATAATTACTCCCTCCTTTAAATTAAGATTTTTAATTATGGGCTTCCTCCAACGTACCAACTCTTTTTAATGGGCATGTTCCATAGCGCCTCCAAAATACATAACAGAAAGCAAAAAGAATACAAAGGCCTGCACCAAACTGACGAAAATCCCCAAACCCATTATCGGCAGTGGGGCAAAGAAAGCTCCGGCCAGCATGAAAAGGATGCCCAGCACCAATTCATGCCCGCTCATATTTCCAAAAAGACGAATGGTCAGAGAGAGAACTCTGGCCGTATGGCCAATTAACTCTATAGGAAATATGATAGGTATCATCCACCATATGGGTCCGCAAAAGTGCTTGACATACTTCGGTCCGTGATACATCACCCCGATGACATGAGTCATAATAACGACTACAAGGGCACAGGCAAGTGTTGTATTAAGACTGGCGGTCGGCGGATAAAAGCCCGGGATAAGGCCAATAAGGTTACATATAAAGATATAGATAAAAACCGTGGCAAGGATTGGAAAAAAACGACGGCCTTCTTCGCCGGTAATACTTACGATAAATTCTTCCATCCCACCGATTACCAGCTCAAAGAAGTTTTGTCCTTTTGTGGGTATCATACTGATACCCTTGGTGGCAATAACGCCGACCACGATGAGAAAGAGCATAACAAGCCACGTATAGATTACATGAGGATGTTGGTGCGCAAAATGTCCGAGGCCAACGAGATCAAGCAACTGCACTAAAAAGAGAATCGGATGTTCCATATCAGACCGCCTCCTTGAAGATGATTTTCCTTATTTCATTAAATGTAGCTAAGGTAATACTTGTTACCAAAACTGAAAGCCCGATTATTAGCCCTAAAGGGTTTACTAGGTGATTGGCTATCAAGGCAAAAATGATAATACCGGTAGCCGCAAAACGTACATAATATTTACCCAACACTGTACTGACACTGGCTAAATGCGGCGGAGTAAGGGCTTTGCGGAGAGACCGATACAAAAGGTGAAAATTGACCGTTACTACAAGACCGCCCGCCAAGATCCCCCACGCGAACTGTACCGGTGCCCAAATAAACCCACAAACAGTACTCAGGCAAAAGAGCATCCAGTTTGTAAATGTAATAAACCTAAGTAGTCTCTTTTCTATTTGCAAAACCCAGTGTTTTCCTCTACGACTTCTGGCTCTTCTTCATAGCCAGATATATGTTGCGAAACCCAGCCACGATGCCTAAACCAAGAAAGATAAGGGTAAGCCATGGTGAGGTCTGAAATACCCGATTGTCAAGCCAGTAGCCGATGCCTAAACCAATCACAACAGAAAGGGCAATAGAAAAGCTTAAACTACTATAGTACCACAACTCCCCAAAGAGCTTCTTGGTTTCTTTTTTCTTGCCAAAGAGCATCTTCCAAAACACCTCGTAGCCAAAACGCCCTGCCTTGGAAAACCAAAGCGGTGAGTACCATACTCTGTCCATCAAGTCAATCTTTAAATTCCTAAACCGTCAAAAACCTTGCTTGCCGCCCGGACGGTTTCTTCAATATCTGTGTTGCTATGTGCACTCGATACAAATGCTGTTTCATATTGAGACGGGGCAAGATAGATACCATGTTCAAGCATTCCCTTGTAATATGTGGCAAAGAGATTCACGTTGCTCTTTTGGGCCTCAGCAAAGTTTGAAACCGGCTTGTCCGTAAAAAAGAGCCCCAGCATAGAGCCGACCCTGTTTATTACTATAGATATCCCGGCTTCTTCGGCAGCCTCTTTTAAGCCCTTTTCTAACTTGGCTGAACAGGCTTCAAGGGTTTCATAAAACCCAGGTTCTTTTAAAATCTTTAGTGTGGCAATACCGGCAGCCATTGCCACAGGATTACCCGAGAGTGTGCCGGCCTGATACACCGGACCCTCGGGGGCGATGTTTGACATAATCTCAGCCTTGCCTCCATAGGCCCCCACAGGGAGTCCACCACCTATGACTTTTCCCATACAAGTCAGATCCGGCATGATACCATGCAGGGCCTGGACACCCCCATAGGCTACACGGAAACCGGTCATCACCTCGTCAAATATCAATACAGCCCCATGGCCTTGAGTAAGTTTTCTCAAAGTCTTCAAGAATGCTAAATCAGGGGGGACAAGGCCCATATTGCCGGCTACAGGCTCTACAATGACGGCGGCAACGGTTTTGCCTTTTTCTGCAAAAACCTCCTGCAACCGTTGTGTATCATTGTAGGGCAGTGAGAGGGTGTTTTGCACACACGCCTTAGGGACACCGGGGCTGCCCGGTATGCCCAGTGTTGCAACACCAGAACCTGCTTCCACCAAGAATGTGTCACCATGCCCATGATAGCAACCATCAAACTTGATGACTAGGTCCCGGCCGGTAACCCCTCTAGCTAAACGCACCGCACTCATGGTGGCCTCGGTGCCGGAGTTTACCATCCGGACCATTTCTACAGACGGAACAGCACTGATTACCATCTCAGCCAGTTCTACTTCGAGATCAGTTGGCGCCCCAAAACTGGTTCCCCGCGACAAGACGTCTTCAATAGCACAAATCACTTGCGGGTGACGGTGCCCCAAGATCATAGGGCCCCATGAGCCGATATAATCTATAAAGGAGTTACCGTCGGCATCAAATAGCTTAGAGCCTTCAGCCCGCTGGATAAACACAGGGTCCATACCCACAGAGCGACAGGCCCTAACGGGGCTGTTAACCCCGCCCGGTATCGCCTTCTTTGCCTTAATAAAGAGTTTGGCAGAGATATCCCTTTTCATAAACCGAATTCCTTCGTCCTTTTGTTTCGATTAACTGCATAACTTTTTGAGAACTTCCGCCACAAAGGCTTGCGATCACTCACGATTCCTCGAAGATCTAATCAGTAATCCCAAACATATCAATGTAACCCCAAGGGCCAAGCCGATCCTGGAGTTGAACCGGTAATAGTAATAAAAAGGCCCGGGACCGGTTGGTCCATGGCCAAAATCGAACAAATAATATATTGAAAAGAATGGACCTGCAGCAAAGCAGATGATATCAACTATCCCTCGCAAGAATGCTTTCATATTCCCCTTCCCCCTAATGGTTTTCATCCACAAGAAATCTTTTTTCACAATTAGAATATGTTGTCAAGAATCAACCGCCGTCCGGTCATAATCAAAACATCATTTACAAATGATTCTTTCTTAATACACCGTGATATGGTACTGCTAGTTGCCGAAGGATATTCCCAGTATGATAGGTAAACAAATACAATTCATTAAAACAGACATATGGAGAATACGGTCAAGAGAACTCCCTCAGGCCAAGTTGCTTTGGGTGAAGCTTTTAAGGATTATCATCCTTGCAGTGCGTAGATTTGACGACAATGATTGCCTTTTCAGGGCATCAGCTCTGACTTTCTACTCCCTGCTTTCTATTGTCCCTGTTTTTGCCATGGCCTTCGGTATTGCAAAAGGGTTCGGCTTTCAAAATGATCTCGAAAAACAGCTTCTCGCCAAATTTCAGGGGCAAGAAGAAGTAATTGTTCAAATCACGGATTTTGCCCGCTCGCTTCTTGAAAACACCAAAGGTGGTGTAATCGCTGGCATCGGAATCATGCTTTTGTTTTGGACAGTCATACGGCTTTTGGGAAATATTGAAGACTCTTTTAATCATATTTGGGAAGTCAAAGAATCAAGAAACCTTACAAGAAAAATCAGCGATTACCTTTCTGCAATCTTTGTCTGCCCACTACTGTTGCTCCTGTCAAGTGCGATTACCGTAGTCATAATGAGCCAGGTAAAGCTTATGGTTGGAAAAATTGCCTTCCTCGGAGCCATCAGTTCCGGTATTTTCTTTGTACTTCAATTCTTGCCATACGTTGTAATCTGGACCTTATTTACGTTTATCTATGTGTTTATGCCAAACAGGAAGATCAGCTTAACTTCGGGGATCTTTGCGGGAATAGTAGGAGGCACACTTTACCAGTTCTTTCAATGGATATATTTTTCCTTCCAAATTGGTGTGGCCAAGTATAATGCCATCTACGGTAGTTTTGCCGCACTACCACTCTTTCTTGTATGGCTCCAGTTGAGCTGGATGATCGTTCTCTTTGGTGCAGAGATATCCTTTGCCCATCAGAACGAAGAAACATTTGAGTTTGAGCCGGATTACTCTGCCATAAGCTACAGGTTAAGAAAACTTCTAGCGTTACAGGTGGTACACCTTTTGGTAAAGGATTTTTCACAAGGTAAAAAGCCCCTATCTGCCATGGAGGTTGCAAACTCATTGGAAATCCCTGTCCGCTTTATCCGCGACTTATTGAAAAATCTCGTAGACTCGAAGATCATTTCTGTAACAATAGACAATCACAGAAAAAGTCCCACCTACCAACCTGCACAAGACATTGATCTTTTTACGATAAAGTATGTCATAGATAGGCTGGAATCGAACGGAAATAATAATATCCCCGCCAAAAGATCAACGGAACTCGAAAATCTTGCCAGATACCTGAAAGCCTTCGAGGATGTCATTGAGAAATCACCCGCAAATATGCGACTAAAAGAGATTTAGGGCCGGAATTTTTAGCTTGACATGCCGGGCAGCAAGGGATAGAAAATTGTAGTCACATATAGATAATTGTTATGTAATTATGCTCAAAAGTTGTTTTTTTATAGAAAGGAAAGGATAATGCAAAACTACATTATATGTGAAAAAAAGGGAAATTTACCAAGAATTAACGTAAAAATATGCGAGCACAGGTGTAATCATTCAAAGGTGTGTCAAGCGTTTCAGGATTTCATGAAAGCTAATAGCTCTGAGAAGATGTTAATAAAGCCTGTTGCCGAAAACCGTAAAAATGAGTTTGATAAGTTTCCGGATGTTGGGTTTGTATTGTCCGATGCGCTGGGGTAGTCGCGGAACAACTGGATGATCATGAAGAAAAAGGAATACTATTCTATCCAGATCGTCACTCCCACTTGATTTTTTACCAGCCCCCCATTCCGCTAAAACGCCACTAACGGCTGCATTGTAAGTATTTGGGCTAACTGTCTGCTACTTAGGATACAGATACGTTTCGAGATGGTTCCGCCACTCTCTTGGCCACTTTGCGCCGACGGGGCACCTGAGGCAACTCGATGATCTCCTTTCGGGAGTAATCCAAAGCTTTCTTACCATCCAGCAGAGCCAACAAGAGCCCTTCTTCCCGGCAGCGGCCGGCATGGGGGCATTTTTTTCGACTGCGCTCAAAGTAGTAAAGCGGCGCCAAACAATCAAAAGCGGTAGCGTGGATAGTATCTTCGGCTTGGTCGTCCCCGTAGGCGATTTTCATCTTGCCACGAAGGACCTCTTTGCCCATGACCAGGTCTGGACAATCATCTCCAAAGCGTGCACATGCGACACAATGCTCAAAGAACCGCAGTGGGGCTTGGCATCCGAACTCGAACACACTGATTTTTTTTGAAATTCTACGTGCCATCATGTCCTCCTTTACGCAAATGTCGGCCTAATCTCAGGAATTTAATATCATGTCTACTAATGTTAGTCAATATAATATTGATGGACTCGTAAAAAGTCCACAAACAGACGACACAGTAAAAAGCTCTAGATGCAAGGCGCGCGAAACTTGAGGAATGAGGCGTACTTATCGTACGTCGCAGTGACGAAAGATGAAGCGCAACGCCGCAGATGGATTTTTTGCGAAGTCGTCAATAATTAGTTGTACTAAAGTCAATACACCCAAAAAAACTCATGCACATAGGCATGAGTTTTTTGTCCTATTTTGATTTAATCCACAACAATCTTGCTACATTAGGACCTGGATTTCTCCATTCGCCCGGCATCTCGGAGGTCAAGTAGATCGCATCCCCCGCCCGAATGGTATAGGCCGCTTTGTTGACGGACATCCTAAGTTTGCCCGAAAGAAGATAGCCCATCTCCTCCCCCTTGTGAACGAAAAAATGAGCCGGGAGATCGCAATTGGGTTTTATTTCAATGATGTAAGGCTCCATCTTTCCATCAAAATCTGGCGGTGTTAAGAGTCTCCCTTCCAGCGAACCCTTAGGTAGGTCAGGGAAACCGACACTTACGGCCTCAGCTGCGGGGAAAATGATCCGTTTTTCCAGCTCCATGGCCTGTTGAAACAGGGAGGAAATATCAACTGAAAGGACCTCGGCCATCTTCAATAACGCAGGCAGAGAAGGATATATGATGTTAGCTTCCACCTGGGATATAGTGCTAGGAGTCACCCCCACCAATTTTGCGAGATCGGCTTGGGACAGGCCTCGCTTCATCCGCAGTTCTTTGATGCGGAGACCCAGGTTAAGCTGACCACGACCGTCCTTTTCCGTATCAAAGGTGATCGTAAGATCCTTGGTCCAGTACCGATGCGGTTCTTGCAAATCCTCCGTGCCACGCTTTTCCGCCTTGAGGATAGTCAGTGTCGTGGTACCCCTCTTTATTGAAAGGTCGATGGCAACCTGGGCAATCTGATTGATCTGAGCCCTGAGCGCTTCCGAGTGGGCCAACTTCTCCATAATCCAGTAAGCAATGGTATCTAGCTCATAGAGCCTGGGGCAGGAGTGGGAATAGAATTTGAGGATGGCTGCCTCACCTCCCCAGATTTCCTGCATGCCGGTCATACTTTCGAATATGAGGCGGACATCCCCGTGCAGGGTTTCATGGAGCCCGTATATGGTCTCCATGATATGGTCCGTGTCTCGGGGTTTCTGGATCATCTTGACTTGGCACGCCGGTTGTTCATCAGGCTCTTCATAGAATTTCATGAATATTGGACTGCTGGCCCCTTTCCCGGCGGTGAAGCCGTCAAGAATGGTAAGGTCAGGGCTTTCAGACAGACCCCCTAATTTGTCAAGGAGGTTCTTGGGAGACCGGTCAAAGCTGACGTAGATAACTGACTTTTGAAGGGCCAAGGAAGATTGGAGAAAATTCAAACAGAAAGCTGAAGCCAGATTTCCCGAATCATCGTACCAGAGCACATTGTCGCCAATGAAAAGACCTCCTAGAAGACGATCCAGGTGGCTGACTCCTGAGCTTACACGCGTTTTCTTAGTCACTGTATAAACTTTTCCATTTTATTGTATTATCGCGGAATTTCAAAACAAGTTATCATGTGCCTGCCTTCTTGTCAAAGATTCGTAAGCAAACGGAGTATTCGAGTTAGGCACAAAAAGAAGTGTGGGAATGGGGACGTTGTTGACTAAGTTGAATTATCCGATACGTCATTTTTCCTTAACCCGGGGTCAAGAGACGAGTAAAAGAAAAGCCCCTGATTTCCAAATGCTAAAAGGCATCGAAAGGTTACAGGGGCTTTTTTGTGCGAACCTTAAAATCCCTACCGTGTCACAGAAGTTCGTGGAGCTTCTGGATAACATCACCGTACTCATCACCACGGAAGCAGAACTGAAGTTGCAGGAAACGCTTCCGTAAGGCTTTTACCTCTTCAGTGACATTGCGATCCTTTTTTACGACATCGTGGATAAGGTTGGCCAAGGCGCGAAAGTCATCTTTTTCCATCCCGAAGCGCGTCATTTCAGAGACCCCCATCCTGAGTGCTCCAGAGGCAGTGAAGCCCTCTTCATCCGTGTTTGCCTGGTAATTGCAGATAATGTTGTTGGCTTCGAGCCGCTTGGCAATTTCCGGACCATGGCTGTAACCAACATCGACAACGGCCTGATGGGTTTCAGTAAAATCAATGGCCGGATCTCCATCGACGTTCAAGCCGGACTCCTTGAGTGCCCGCGCAAATGCCTTGGCGTTTGCAATAACCTTGGGTTGGTATTCGTCCTTAAAGTGGTTCATCTCATAGGTTGCCAAGAGTAGGCCTAGCAGTGTTCCCAAATGGTGGTTAGAGACTGCTCCAGGGAAGGCCCGCCGAAGCAAAGACTCCCAAAGTTCATAACGCTCTTCATGTTCCTCAAAACAGCTTCCCACCACACCGCGCTGTGTCCCGAAGAAAGTCTTGTGGGTCGATCCAGTGACTATGTCTGCTCCTTCGTCAAAGGGCTGCTGAAAGTGTGGTCCGATAAGCCCAAGTACATGGGCCATGTCGTACATGACCAGAGTGTCCATGTTCTGGGACTTGAGGAACCGGCTGATCTCTTTGACAGGCTCCTTGTGTAGGACCATGCTTTTGCCGAAAATGATCATCTCTGGTCGATATTGATCTATCAATTCCAGCGCCGCTAGTACGTCAACCTTATGAGGATTGTCGGCCAGGACAGGAAACTTCACCACAGCCGGCCGTTCTGTGTGGGGATCCCGGGCCACAAAGTCCTTCAAGGCCCCCATAGGCTGAGCGCTCAGGTGGCCGCCTTTGCCGATATGATTGTTGATGATCCGGCGAATGCGCCGTGGCTCAACCTTGCGATCGGCACGATTGATGTAGTCAACCACGGCACTGAATACAGCCGTATTGGCCATTTGCCCGCTAACGAGACGTGCTTCCGCGTTTTGGCAGCCGAGGAACTCTTTCATTTCCTCTTCCAGCATCCGTTCAACCTCGCCTATGAACTCGGTGCCCTGGTAGTAGAAGACCTCCAGATCGTAAAACGCCGTGGCTTTCTTGTGCTCTGCATAGCGAAAGGCAGGGTCCATGACCGAAAGTAGCCGCACCATCGGCGAGATAGTCATCTCTGAGGGGATAAGGTTGATGCACTCTTGCTGCCGCCATACCGTGTTCTCCACGGCCTTTTCCATTAGTCGCACGGCCTTGGTGGGCCTATTACCCCCGGGGAGTGGTTCCTCCTCGATTTCGTGATCGAAAATGATGGGCCTGGCATAGGGAGGAGCATCTGATCGCATGTGAAACTCCACGACCACTGCGTCAACGGACTTGCCCCGGATTTCTACGGTAACCTTATCGTCCTCGACGATGTTGCTGTCAATATATGCAAGGCAGATTGACCGCAACTGTTGTTGGTCGGTCTGTGCTGATTCCAGCCCTTCACCTTCAATACCCCACATGGGGACCATGGTACCGCTGGTTATAAAGCCCACGTGCTTGCCGTCCTTGAGCACCTTCACCCCCTGGCGGGCAATGCCGCGACCTGACACAGCAATGGGCTTGATGACTCTGGGCAGGTCAGCAATGCGTGAATAGTTTCTAAAGACAATTTTCTTAAAAGCCTCATGCTGCACGGACAGCTTGCTTTTGCCCATGAAGTTTCCTTTAAGCGGAGAAAAGCTGACCCCAAATTTTGCCAGCGGACAGGAAAAAATGGGGATTTCCTTCCCCTCAGGATCTTCGCCCAACTCATGGCCGTATAGTGGCAATGATGCTTCCAGTCTGAGTGTATCGCGGGCGCCAAGGCCAACAGGACTCGCTCCTTGTGCTATGATGGCATCCCACAACTTCGGGCCGTCATCTGTGTTGACAAACAGTTCAAAACACAACGGCTCACCCGTATAGCCTGTGCGGGCCACCTTTACCTGAGCGTCGGCTATCGTCATGATGCTTACGGTGTTTCGCATCGGTTCCGGCATGGGACCGGATTCAACAATTGCTTCCAGGATCTCACGGGATTTAGGCCCCTGCAGTGAAAGCATGGCAATCTCTTTACTTCGGTCGGTGAGTTCAACGTCATCGAAGTCTTTTACGATCGCTTGAAAGTGATCCCAGTCTTTTTTAAGATTTGAAGCGTTAACAACCAAGAGATACTCATCCTCAAGAAAGCGATAGAGATAGGAGTCGTCTACCGCCCCGCCGGTTTCGTTTGGAATAAACGTGTACTGGGCGCCTACCGTAATAATGTCAAGGGCTTCAGCGTTGTTGCTCAAGACGTGCTGAAGGAACTTCAATGCCCCCCCGCCTCGAAGGATGAACCGGCCCATGTGGGACACATCAAAAAGCCCTGCCCCTTTGCGGGTGGCCAGATGCTCAGCTACAATGCCGCTGGGGTAAAAAATAGGCATTTCCCAACCGACAAAATCAACGATCTTGCCACCGAGGGCTACATGCTGGTTATAGAAAACAGTTCTGTTAAGTTTGCTCATCAAATTTCTCCTTTCACGCAATATAAAAAAAGCCCCCCGGTGGTACAGCGAGTGAACTAAGGGCTTGTCACTCAATAACTGTCACACCAAAATCCTTCGCAATCTTAAGACACTTATTTCGTGACGAACTCTAACGAAAAGCGTTTTGACACTGGGGGATGTCGTCATGAATTGAGCACAATATCAGGCCTGATGAGTCTGGTCAACTTAAGACTTGGGTGATAATGTTATATTGCATTCATGGAAGTGTTGTGATAAATCTCCCCAAGAAATGAAACAGAAAAGGAGGAATGGTCATGAAAGAAATTGATGAACTGAATATGCCTGATGATGTGCGCTATTCAGATGATCATGAATGGGCAAGACTTAAGGCCGATAAGGTTCTGGTCGGTCTAGACGACTATGCCCAGGATCAGCTCGGAGACATCGTTTTCGTGGAACTTCCCCAGGAGGGCGATAGCTTCAAAAAGGGGGAAGTGTTTGCAACAGTGGAATCTGTAAAAGCTGTTTGCGAGTGTTATCTTCCAGTGGGAGGGAAAATAGTTGCTGCAAACACGGCCCTTGAAGAAGCGCCTGAGATGGTAAACAATAGCCCATACGGCGATGGATGGATGGTTGAGGTCAATCCTACCGATCTCTCTGACATGGACACACTCATGACCAATGTCGACTGTGTGGAAAGACTGAAAGGAGCAGCATAAATGCGGTACTTACCGCACACTGATAAAGACATTGCTTCAATGCTTCAGGCTGTTGGAGTTGATGACCTTGATGCCCTCTTTATGACAATTCCAGAGGACTGCCGTTTTGCAGGCGATCTTGACCTGCCACAAGCCTTGACCGAATGGGAACTGAACGAGCATATGCAGGGACTTGCCGGCAACATGGCCGTCTTACCGGAATACAAAGTATTTATGGGGGCGGGCAGTTACGAACATTTCATACCTGCTTGTGTACCGTATCTCTTGGGCCGCTCGGAGTTTGTTACATCTTATACTCCATACCAGCCGGAGATGAGTCAGGGAACACTCCAGGCCATTTATGAGTATCAAACGCTGACAGCTCGACTGTTAGGTATGGAGATAGCCACGGCATCTCATTACGATGGGGCTACGGCCCTGGCCGAATCGCTTCTTATGGCCATACGTCTGACCAAGCGAAAACGGGTTGCTATTTCAAGTCTGATTCACCCTCTTTATCGTCGTGTGGTTCGCACATATTTTGAACCGACCGGTTACGAAGTTGTGGAACTTGGTTATCTGAAAGAGGGTGTGACCGATCTGTCCGCCCTTGGTGATATGGATGACCTTGCGGCCGTTGCGGTGCAGTCCCCCAATTTTTTCGGATGTATCGAAAACCTTCAAGCCGTTGGGGAAAAGGTCCATGACAAAAAGGCCCTTTTTATCGCTTCATTTACGGAGGCCCTTTCGTATGGACTTCTAAACAGCCCGGGGAGTCAGGGAGCCGACATTGCGTGCGGCGAAGGCCAAAGCATGGGAATCCCTCAAACCTTCGGAGGCCCGGCACTCGGGATGCTGGCAAGCAGAAAGAAGTACATGCGAAGCCTACCCGGCCGTCTTGTAGGTCAAACTAAGGACTTGGACGGGAAAAGAGGCTTTGTGCTAACCCTTGCCACAAGGGAGCAGCACATTCGCCGTGAAAAGGCGACATCCAACATCTGTACGAACAACAGTCTCTGTGCCCTGTGTGCAGCCATGTATATGGCCTCTGTTGGGGGTACGGGGATCCGGGAACTTGCTTGTCTCAACCATGACAAGGCGGAATATCTTAAAAAAGGGCTAAAAGAGGCAGGTTTCCAAATAGCCTTTGACAACCCCACATTCAACGAGTTTGTTGTTAAATTCCCTGCCGGCTTTAACGCTAGCTATGAAAGACTCCTGGAGAAGAAAATCGTTGCAGGGCTTCCCCTGGCTTCCTATTATCCTGAGCTTGCAAACCACTATCTGTTGTGCGTAACGGAAACCAGATCCAAGGAGGACATGGACTCCTTTGTCAGAGAGGTTGCATCATGAAGGAATCTGTGGGAACTACCGGTCTTATATTAAACGAACCGCTACTCTGGGAAAGAGGCAAGAAGGGTCGAAGCGGATTCTCTCTTCCACGACGTGATGTAGAGAGCTGCCCCCTGGACGGCGCACTTACGGGCGAAGGGCCTGATTTTCCAGACTTGAGTGAAATCGACGTAGTACGCCACTATACCAGGCTATCGCAATGGAATTTTGGGGTAGATAGCGGCATGTATCCTCTCGGTTCATGCACCATGAAGTACAGTCCCAAGACCAACGAAAACCAGGCAAGCCTTCCTGGATTTGCCGGGGCTCATCCACTCCTTCCTGCCGCCCTGTCTCAAGGCATTCTCCAGATGATGTTTGAACTTGAGCAATATCTTGCTGAGATTACGGGCATGGATGCCACGGCACTTCAACCTGCGGCAGGCGCCCACGGAGAGCTTGCCGGAATGCTTCTTATCTATGCCTTTCACAAGAGCAAGGGTGAGCGACGTTCGAAAATTATCATTCCGGATACCGCACACGGCACAAACCCTGCCTCTGCAACCCTGTGCGGTTATCTTCCCGTTCCCGTAAAATCGAATGACCGGGGTATCCTTTCCATAGAGGCCGTTTCCGAGGTAATGGATGAAGATACAGCCGGTATCTTTGTGACCAACCCAAATACGCTGGGTCTATACGAAGAAGATATCCGCAGAATAGGTGAAGTAGTTCACGATAAGGGCGGGCTTGTCTATTGTGACGGCGCAAACATGAATGCTGTCATGGGCATAGTAAAAATGGGGGAGATCGGTGTTGATGTCATTCACCTTAATTTGCACAAGACCTTTTCAACACCCCACGGGGGAGGAGGCCCGGGTTCGGGCCCCGTCTGTGTCAAAAAGCAGCTTGAACCGTTTTTGCCGGTACCTCGCATTGTTGAGGAAAATGGTAGCTACGCACTTTCCAACGATTATCCTGAATCTATCGGAAAGCTCCAAGCCTTTCACGGAAACGTCGGTGTCATGATCAAGGCATATAGTTATATCCGGAGCATGGGGCCAAAGAACCTGAAAAAGGCCAGTCAGCTTGCTGTTTTGAATGCCAATTATATCAAAGAAGGGCTGAAAGGGACATTGCATCTTGCCTACGACAGACCATGCATGCATGAATGTGTCTTTTCCGATAAGCACCAAATGGCACAAAAGATTGCCACCATAGATATGGCTAAGCGCCTAATGGATTACGGCTTTCATCCTCCCACCGTTTATTTCCCGCTTGTCGTACACGGTGCTATCATGGTTGAACCAACGGAAACGGAGTGCAAAGAGGATCTCGATCAGTTTATTGAGGCCTTTAAGACGATTGCAAAGGAAGCCGGCGAAGATCCAGGCCTGCTTCATGATGCACCAAGGCGTTGCAAGGTGACAAGGTTGGATGAAACCACAGCGGCACGGAAGCCGTGCCTTGCGGGATGAGATTAATGCACTATGCCGTACTTTATAACAGAAGATGGCTGTCGGCTTTTCTACGAAACGCATGGGTTTGAACCGGCAAAACCGGTTGTTGTCTTTCTGAACGGCACTATGCAGAGCACACTCTACTGGAAAGCACAGTGTGTTGCCCTTAATGAACGGTTCCGAATAATTACGTACGATGGCAGAGCCCAAGGACAAAGCGAATTGGGCAAAACAGAGCTGTCCCTTGAGCGTCACGAAGCAGACCTGAAAGGATTGCTCGAACACCTGAGTATTGAAAAAGCGCATCTTGTAGGGCTGAGCCACGGGGCGAAGGTTGCCCTTGCGTATGCGGCCGGCAAAACTGAACGTGTCGACCGGCTTGTGCTATGTAGTGTAAGTGCATCAATGACGTGTCGAGCCAAGCTTTTTGTTAAATCTTGGCTTCAAATACTGAAGCATGCCGGTCTTGAGACCATGCTTTGGGCTTCGTTGCCGGTTGTATTCGGCGAAGGTTTTTTAGAGAAAAAAGAAAGGATCTTATCGCCCATTATAAAGGCCGCTATCAAGAGAAACAACAAAGATGCGCTCGTTGCTCATCTCGCGGCCCTCACTGATTATCCCCCGCTTTCTCAGATTACTGGTCACTTCGGTGTCCCCACGCTTGTAATTACCGGGGCTCAGGACCCGTTTGTGACGGAACAAGGGGCAGAGCAGCTCGCATTTCTTTGCGATGGACGGCATGAGCATCTTAATGGGGTTGGGCATTGCATTCCAAGTGAAGCTCCGGAGCTCTTCAATGAAATCCTATTAGAATTTCTGGGTGGGGCATAGGAACACTTATCGCTCCCAGGTGACGTGATGCATGAACAGTTGGGCAAGAAATGGCTTTGCCTCGACCTGCCTGTCTGGGAATACACGGAAGCACGGAAGCTCCAGGCACAATTGGTTTCCAGGATAAAAGATGGGAGCATTGATACGAATGTCGTATTGATGCTGGAGCATCCCCCCGTTTTCACCGTGGGCCGGAGGGGCGGGTCAAAGAACCTGACGGTTTCGGAGGGTGTTCTCAGGAAAGCGGGTATCCCTGTAATCCATGTGGAACGGGGTGGAGACATCACTTTTCACGGGCCGGGACAGCTTATCGTGTATCCCATCATTGACCTGCGTGCCGTTAACATGTCGGTAACCGACTACGTTGAGGGCCTTGAAGAAGTTATGATTCGGATCGCCGGACAATGGGGAATCAAGGCTTGCAGGAACCCGGCCAACAGAGGGATCTGGGTCGCCAATAACAAATTGGGAAGTGTCGGTATCGCGATACGCCATGGCATCACCTTTCATGGCCTTGCCTTAAATGTCAATCTCTCGCTGGAGCCTTTTGGCTGGATCAATCCCTGCGGTCTTAAAGACGTTGGAGCTACATCCATGGAGCGGGAACTCTCGCGCAAGGTACGCATGAATCGTGTGCGAGAAGGGGTAAAATATCACTTCAAGGCCGTATTCGGTGTTGACCTGATCATGACAAGGCTTTCAGAATTGACGGTTTCGCAAAAAGTCTGATTTTGCTCTTTCCGTGCACGATTCCGGAATTGCACAATGTCATTGGCAAAATGACTTTTTACGAGTCTTTCAGAATTGCAAGGAACCGGAAATGCACGTACGCAAGCCACACTGGTTAAAACGGCGCCTGCCATCGGGTCCAACCTATGAAAAAGTCAGGGGTCTTCTAGGTAAAAGCCGACTCCACACTGTATGCCAGGAAGCCAAATGTCCGAATATCTGGGAGTGTTTTTCCCAACGGACTTCAACGTTCCTGATCATGGGTCCTCGTTGCAGCCGTAACTGCCGGTTTTGCGCCGTTAAACAGGGACCGTTGGGACCTCCAGACCCTGGAGAACCGGCTAGGGTAGCCGAAGCCGCACAGAGTATGGGATTGAGCTATGTTGTTATCACGTCTGTTACCAGGGACGATCTCCCTGATGGTGGAGCCGGTCTTTTTGCAAAAACGATTGAGGAAATCCGTAAGAAAATCCGCGCGGTGTGTGTGGAAGTCTTGATACCCGATTTCCAGGGAAACAGGCAAGCCCTTCAGACGGTCCTTGAGGCACATCCGGATGTTTTGAACCACAACCTGGAAACCGTGCCGCGTCTCTATCCTTCTGCCAGGCCGGAAGCCCAGTATGCTCGCTCGCTTAAATTGCTGAAACAGGCCAAAGAATGCGATCCCGCCATACCCACGAAGTCGGGACTCATGCTTGGTTTTGGGGAGTCTCGGCAAGAAGTCGAAAACACACTGGAGGATCTTGCTGCTACCGGCTGTAGCATCCTAACGTTAGGTCAATATCTTCAGCCTTCAAAAGAACACCTTGCCGTTAAACGTTTCATTCCTCCCGAAGAATTCGATGGCTGGAAAGAGACTGCTCTTGAAATGGGCTTTTCCAAAATAGCCAGCGGCCCCTTTGTGCGGAGTTCTTACAATGCAGAAGAGCTTTACAAAACCCTGAAACTTTGCCCATAGTACCCGAACTCTTTGATAAGTTACAGGAAAGCCCGCAAAGGCTACAAGCTTTTTCAATGAAAGGAAGGTGGCGCTATGAAGCTTAAGATTGGATCATCTACATTGGAGTTGGTCCAAGGGGACGTTACACGACAGGATACTGATGCAATCGTAAATGCAGCCAACAAAACCCTGCTTGGGGGAGGTGGTGTAGATGGCGCAATCCACAGGGCGGCAGGTCCTGAATTGTTGGCCGAATGCCGAACACTTGGGGGCTGCGAGACAGGAGATGCAGTCATTACCAGAGGCTATAACCTCAAGGCCCGTTATGTGATCCATACAGTGGGACCTGTCTATCGAAGGTCTGGTCCGTCTGTGCAGCACCTCCTTGAAAGTGCCTATCGAAGAAGCCTGGAGGTTGCATTGGCCAAGGAAATCCGTTCTGTTTCGTTTCCGTCCATTAGCACCGGGGCCTACGGATATCCCTTGGAAGATGCGGCTACGGTGGCCCTAAGTACTGTGAGTGATTTCCTCCGAGCACACCCCGAAATTGAACTAGTCCGCTTTGTGCTGTTTAGTTCGGAGGCCTTTCACACCTTTGAGGACGTCCTTGACAAGCTTGCTTAGGATTTTTGTGACACTTTAGCCTTGAAAATAATCTGATGCTTGTGGTAATGGAAAAGTGGATGTGTTGGGGTATTCAGATGTTACTGGATACCCTTTGTTAATGTGTGGATAAACGGGGGTATTGAAGGAACATGAAGACTTTTGAACTAAAAGTTGGGGGCCGGGACTTTAAGGTAGATATCGATAAATTCGACGGCAAACAGGCTGTTGTTAAGGTTAACGGCAAATCATATGAAATTGATGTGAAAAAAGCTGTCGGAGCAATTGTTCCTAAGCAAACAGCACCACCGCCGGCAGGTAGTGTGCCAAAGGCAGCTCCATCAACTCCTGAGCCTCCTTTAGTCCCAACAGCTTCAGTGGCTACAGGTGGACAGGTCCTGGCCCCGATGCCCGGCCTTATATTGGATATTATGGTTTCTGTGGGAGACAGCGTGACAGCAGGATCACCAGTGATCAAGATGGAGGCAATGAAAATGGAAAATGACATCCCAGCGCCTGCAAACGGGACTGTGAAAGAGGTTTGCGTAAAAAAGGGTGATAGTGTGTCGACAGACCAGGTTATGTTGTTAATGGATGAGGGATAAGTCAGGGGGCAGTTGCTAGTTGTCAGTTGCCAGAGGGGATGAGGATGGCCCGGATTATTGAGAATTTACAGACACTAATCTTAGAGAGACGATATCATGTCAAAAGAAGAAACATTGCAAGCGTTGATTGACAAAAATGCTGAGGCTGAACTAGGTGGCGGCCAGGATAGAATTGACATTCAGCACAAAAAGGGCAAATGGACCGCAAGAGAGCGGATTAGCGCCCTTTTGGATGAAAACAGCTTTCAGGAAATAGACAAGTTTGTCCTCCATCAGGCCACCGATTTTGGCTTGGACAAAAAGAAGTTTCCCGGTGATGGGGTTGTTACCGGATACGGTCGTATCAATGGACGACCAGTGTACGTGTATGCCCAAGACTTTACAATATTGGGAGGTTCGCTGAGCCTTGCAGTAAGTGATAAGATCTGTAAAGTTATGGATCTTGCCCGGAAAAACGGCGCCCCTTTTATCGGCATAAACGATTCGGGAGGCGCCCGTATTCAAGAAGGGGTCTCGAGCCTGGCAGGTTATGGCAATATATTTATGCGAAACGTGATGTCCAGCGGCCTTGTCCCGCAAATTTCGGCTATCATGGGCCCATGTGCAGGGGGGGCTGTCTATTCTCCGGCCCTTACTGATTTTATCTTTATGGTAGAAAACACGAGTTATATGTTTATAACAGGCCCGCAGGTCATAAAAACGGTTACTCACGAGGAAGTTAGTGCCGAAAGACTTGGAGGTTCTATAACACACAATGCCACCAGTGGTGTGGCCCATTTTTCCGGACAAGACGATCAGCAGGTTATCTCCATGATTCGTGAGCTTTTGAGCTTCCTGCCCCAAAACTGCCGGGAAAAGCCTCCGGAGGTTGAGCCCTCAGATGATCCGGAACGAATCGATATGGGGCTCCGTGAAGTCATACCGGATAGCCCCAGACAACCTTATGATATGCAAAAGATTATCTATTCCATAGTTGATAACCAGCATTTTTTTGAGGTCCAAGCCAAGTATGCGACTAATATCATAATCGGTTTTGCCCGACTCAACGGCAAGACTGTTGGTATCGTGGCAAACCAACCCGCCTCTTTTGCAGGTTGTCTGGACATAAATGCCTCCATAAAAGGGGCAAGATTTGTCAGGTTCTGCGATTCATTCAATATTCCGCTGATCACATTTTGTGATGTCCCCGGCTTTTTGCCGGGTACTACACAGGAATACGGCGGGATCATAAAACATGGGGCCAAGCTCATATATGCCTATTGCGAAGCCGTGGTACCCAAGATAACGGTAATTACCCGCAAGGCCTATGGTGGGGCATACATTGTTATGTCCAGCAAGCACTTGTGTGGAGATCTCAATTTTGCCTATCCTTCGGCGGAAATTGCTGTGATGGGACCGGAAGGGGCAGTAAATGTAGTATTTAAAAAAGATATAAAGGCGGCTGAAGATCCGGCGAAAAAAGAGGCTGAGATGATCGAGGAATACCGCAAGACCTTCGCCAGTCCCTACCGTGCTGCCGAAAGAGGGTTTATTGATGAGATTATCTTGCCGGAACAAACCAGGCCGAAACTGATCAAGGCCCTGGAGTCGCTTAAAAACAAACGAGATCGGATGCCGGAGAAAAAGCACGATAATTTGCCCCTGTAAGTTGTGACGACTTAGTAAAAAGTCCACAAACAGACGACACAGTAAAAAGCTCCAGATGCAAGGCGCGCGTACTGTTCTCAAGCCACTTCAGTGGCGCTGTCTTGAGGAATGAGGCGTATTTATCGTACGTCGCAGTGACGAAAGATGAAGCGCAACGCTGCAGATGGACTTTTTACGAAGTCGTCAAGCTTCAGGCTGTCTTTGCCCGATTCTCATTCGCAAAATCCTCGAAATAGCCTGCTATGCCTG
>MAVP01000026.1:0-7793 GCA_001751075.1 Desulfobacterales bacterium S7086C20
TACGCCTCCGCGCAATCCCTTGATTTTCTTGACCTTGCGAAAAATTGCTCATTTCTGAACTGGAAACTTACGCCAGTGCCCATTGATTTATGAAAGACTCATGGATGGGCACTAACTAGTGTCCATCCACGAACTATTAAACACCGACGGAGTATCTATAAATCAGTGTCCGCCCAGAAAGGGTAGATTTTGGCTTAAGACAAGGCCGCAGTGACTTTGCAACCTCCCCGAAAAGATTTTCGGGGTCTTCGACAGGCATAGTAGTGCTGGTAACTGTTCCCGAGCTTGATTGCTTAATAGCGCACGTATTTACTTGACATTTCAAAAACACACGTTTATGTAAAGCGAATCATTAACCACAACAAAGGAGGAAGGCGTTATGACAAAAGCAGATTTGGTGGAACAAATGGCAAAGGATGCTGGAATATCAAAGGCTGCCGCCAACAAGGCCCTAAATTCCTTCACTGCCTGTGTCAAGAAAGCCTTGAAGAAGAAGGACGGGAAACTCACACTTGTCGGTTTTGGAACCTTCGCCAAAGTCCGCCGCAAAGCCAGAAAGGGCGTAAATCCTGCTACTGGCGAAAAGATAAAAATCAAAGCCTGTAATGTCGTGCGCTTCAGGCCCGGCAAAAAACTGAAAGATACCATCTAATCTGAGCCACCTAAACAACCCACCCCTTTTGTGCCCATTCTATGAACTGGGAGAAAGGGGTGGACATTATCACAAAGACTATGAGACCTTTGAAAAAGGTCTCACTATTTGATAGGTGTACCCGGTGTAGCGGGGTTATCGACGGTGACTAATTTGCAGGGATCTTTGTCGCTAGTTGCTGTCAAGACCATGCCTTGAGAGAGGACGCCCATCAGTCTAACTGGTTTGAGGTTTGCTACAACGATTACCTGCCTTCCGAGTAGGTCTTCGGCTTGATAACTGTTTGCGATGCCGGCGACTATTGTCCGCTCTTCTCCTACATCGACCTTTAACTTCAAGAGATTTTTTGACCTTGGCACAGGTTCGGCATCAAGAACGGTGGCAACCCGAATATCCAACTGCTGAAAACTCTCTATCGGAACAAGTGGTTTTTGCATACCCACATCCTCTCCATTGCCAGGAGCATCTCGAGTCTTGGCCTTCACTTTGTCAATATCGATCCTCGGGAACAGAGTCACTGTCTTGGGGAGCTTTGTCCCCGGTGGGATTTTTCCCCAAGTGGCTAACCCATCCAGTCCTTGATAGCCAGGTTCCATCCCCAAGCGTTCCAGCATGGTCCTAGAAGTCTGTGGCATAGCAGGGTAAAGAAGGCCGGCAACAACGCGAAGACTTTCAAGGATATTAAAAAGGGCCTGTTCCAGTTGTTTGCGTTGAGATTTCTTCTTGGCGAGTTGCCATGGGGCCATCACATCTATATATTTGTTGATATGGTTTATGAACTCCCACACGGCAATGAGCGCCTTATGGAATGAAAAATTTTCCATAGCCTTCCGGTATTGCTCAATTGCATTAAGGGCATATGACCTAAGGTCTAACTCCAGCGTGCTTTGCAGTGTTTCCTCCCTCCGAGGTACAATCCCTTTCAAATACTTATGGACCATGGTCAAGCTTCTACTGAAAAGGTTTCCAAGGTCATTAGCCAAATCGGAATTAATCCGTTGAACCAGGGCTTTCTCACTAAAACTTGAATCTAGGCCAAAAACCATCTCTCTAAGGAGAAAATAGCGAAAGGCATCTGAGCCATAAATATTCTTGAGTTCCAGCGGATCAACCACATTGCCAAGGGTCTTAGACATCTTGGTTTCATCTACATTCCAGTAACCATGAACATGGAGTTGCCGATACACAGGAATCCCTGCCGCCTTTAATATAATTGGCCAGTATATGCCGTGGGGCTTTAAAATGTCCTTCGCCACAATGTGTCGAACTGCAGGCCAAAACTTTTTAAACTGTTCCCCCTCCGGATATTTGAGGGCGGAAACATAGTTCAAAAGCGCATCAAACCAAACGTATGTTACATACTGGTCGTCAAAAGGAAGGGTAACCCCCCATTTCAGCCTGGTCTTTGGACGGGATATGCACAAGTCCCCAAGGGGTTCCCGTAGAAAAGAGAGAACTTCGTTTCTATAGCGTTCAGGACAAATAAAATCCGGATTGTCCTGAATGTGGTCAATCAACCAATCTTGGTATTTGCTCATCTTGAAAAAATAATTTGATTCCTTGATTACTTCAGGAACCGTTTTGTGATCCGGACATTTCCCGTCTGCTAACTCCCGATCAGTATAAAAGCGCTCACACCCAAAACAGTATGCCCCCTCATACTCGCTGAAATAGATGTCACCTGAATCATAGATCCTTTGTAATACCTCCCTTACAACATTTGTGTGTGCGAGATCTGTAGTCCGTACGAAATAATCGTATTCCACATCCAACTCAGGCCACAAGTCTCTAAAAAGACCGCTTATCTTGTCTACATAGGTCAGAGGACTCAATCCCTCTTCCTTGGCCGCACGGACTACTTTGTCACCATGTTCGTCAGTACCAGTCAGAAAGTAAGTTTCTCGGCCGCATAAACGATGGAACCGATTTGCCACATCAGCGATAACGGTTGTGTAGGCATGACCAAGATGGGGCCTGGCATTCACATAATAAATAGGAGTTGTTATATAAAACGGCTCGGGCATATAGTTCTCCTCTCAGAAATCATTTTTCCATGATATCGCTTAAGCTCACATCCGTTTCCTGGCCTTCTTCAAGCTTGACGGTAACGCTTTCCTTCAACACATTATGTCGAATGACCTTTCCCTTGCCCACTTTGGTTTGTATCATCTTTCCACATTTTGGAAACTTATCTCTAAGATTGCAATAGGTGTCATATTCAAAAGCCAAACAGCACATAAGGCGACCACAAAGCCCTGAAATCTTGCCTGGGTTCAGTGACAGGCCTTGTTCTTTAGCCATGCGCACCGAGACTGGGTGAAAATTATTAATAAAGGTACAACAACATAGTTCATTACCGCATCGGCCAACCCCCCCACACATTTTTGCTCTATTACGAACCCCAATCTGGCGCATCTCAATACGTTTTCTGTATTTTTTGACAAGCTTCTTGACAAGCTCTCGAAAATCGACCCGCCCGTCTGCCGTATAAAAAAAAGTTAATTTTGACCCGTCGAAGAGACTCTCGGCCGATACGAGGTTCATCTTAAGCCCAAATTGCTTTATACATTCCATGCAATATACATATGCACTTTCCTCTTGCTCAAGGTGTTTTGCACGTTGCTTAAGATCTTCGTCATTAGCCAAGCGGTAGACCTTTTTCAAGGGTCGTTTGCCCTTCCGATCCCCTACAGCTCTGGGAGCAGTGACAACTGTACCGAAAGCCAGGCCTTTGTCAGTTTCCAATATTACATCAAACCCGGGGGAAAGAACAAAGTGACCTACATCAAAATCATAAATTTTGCCTTGTGGTTTAAATCTTATGCCAACAATTTTACTCATTGCTCCACTACCTTAGGGTTCGTCACGAAATAAATGCCTCAAGATTGCGAAGGATTTTGGGTTGTATTCAAGGCGCTCAGGCGGGAACATACCGAGGTATGTGACCAACTGAGCAACGCAGAAGACGGCCCAAAAGACCAGCAAGATGTGACAGTTATTGAGTGACAAGCCCTCAACATTATGATGATAAATACAAGTTTAGTAACAACACCTCTAGAGCAAGCCTTCGATTCGCATTCTTCAAAACGGCTCTTTGGGTAGCAAATATTGCCGTGATCCTGTTCAGAAGCTCGTCAACTGAAAATTCTTTTGATATGCGTTCTATTCGTGGGGCATAATCGTTGTTAAGGATCTTTTCCGGATGGAACTTGCATATCAAGATGTCCCTGAACCACATTATAAACATATCCAATGTGTCTTGCAATTTGTCCTTATCCTTTGAAACTTCCTCGGCAAAGCCAAAAAGCGTATGCATGGACCCGCCTGAGAGGGAGATGACTCTGCCGAGAAGCTCTTTTCGCCAGCCCATCCATTTCTCTATATCGGCAGACATAGCCCTTCCCAGGCTACCCTTAGCCAATACGGCAATAGTCGTGGCTGTATCTTCATCAACATCTCGCCTGTTCGCCAACTCCTCAACAATCTTTGCAACAGGCACCGGGTTAAAAGCAATGTGTTGGCACCTTGAAACAATTGTCGGCAAGAGGTCTGAGGTCTGGTGGGCGGTAAGAACAACATGAGTGTTATCCGGCGGTTCTTCCAGAATTTTGAGTATGGCATTAGACGCCTCAACATTCATGCAATGTGCATCATTAATGATTATCACCCGGCGCCCCCCCTCTACGGGAGCGAAGCTCAAATGTTTGCGTAGAGCCCTTATCTGTCCAATCTTGATAAATCGACTACTTGGTTCAACAATAATGATATCTGGGTGATTGCCGGAAATCACTTTTTTGCAACAACGACATTCCATACATGCCAATACACCAGCAGATCTCAGGCAGTTAAGGGCCATGGCCAATGCCTTGGCAGCTGTTTGCTTGCCTATACCATCAATCCCCGTAAATAACAGGGCATGGGGAAGCCTGTCATTTTCAAGCATCCGGGTCAGCAAACGCACAGCATGACTCTGGCCTATAATAGGTTCAAGACTTATCACAGTCCTTTTCCTCAAACCACCAAGCATCTGAGGCAGTTTTCAATACCTGCCTTGCCAAATCTTCGCCTATCCTCGTCTTAAGTCTGGCAATGACGTGAGGCAGCCAGCTCTCCGGACCATCGTAACCTAAATCTCGAAGGGCCTTTAACTCCAAAACAAGGGATAGTTGGTCAGCATCGTGAGCTAGTTGTGCTTCCAAAGTTTCACCGGCCCTAAACTCTTCAAAAAGACCTTCAATGATCCCGCCAAAGGGTACATTTTTCGTAAGATCAGCCATAGCTTTACCTTCATCAGCCACAACGTACTTTTTTTGGACATAGTTTAGATCACCGCACCTAGCCTCACTAAGATCGTGTATAAGGCACATCTGAAGCAACTTAAGTTGATCTACATCGGGTTGCATATGGGCCAAAACACACCCAATAAATGTCGTCATATAGGCATGTTCTGCCACAGATTCCCCGCCTGAACCCAAAAAATGAAAACCAGATCGCGGGATTTCTTTTAGAATCCTTGCCTCAAAAAGTAGGTTAATCAAGGCCTTCATCAAATCCTCACCCCCTATTACTTTGCACCACCTTCTATCTATACAATAGACACAGGGAACGCAACCCGAAATTGTCTTGACACCCCAGAAAACGTTGTGTAAGTTCCGGTCAAAATTAGCCTTTAGACCATTTTGGCTTAATAGTTGCACTCTACTCAGCCTTCAGTTCCTAAATTTGATGGTTTTATAAAAAGTCAATTTTGTTCGTCCCGTGAGCATTTTGGGCACGGTCACAACGTTCATATAAAATGCTAACACGAAGTATGTTGTTTTGGCGCAGGGTTGCGCCTTGCGGCTTGAAAACATGCACTTCGTGTCAAGCCGACAGGTGCAACCTTTGCGCTCAACTCGGGCTAAAGCCCTCAAACAGTTAGCATTTTTTAACACTGAAGCGACCGCTTTTTCCCTCCCGCCAAGGCGGGACTCAATGTCTCTCACAAAAGACTTTTTGCGAGTCTGTAAAATACGGTGAACGGTAAAACGTATCGTTTTTTACCAAACAATTAAACCTTTAATCAACAGATGATCCCCATGCCTATTTCTAATCATAGTGACATTGTCCAGTTGGTTCTCCATTCCGGTCCCATGGTCCGCTTTGTCCTTTTCTTGCTCCTATTCTTCTCCATTGCCTCGTGGGCCATTATATTTAACAAATACCGGTTTATCAAAAAGGCGGGGAAGGAATCGGCTTTTTTTCTAGATCTCCTCTGGAACAGCGGCAACCTGTCCGATGCCTTTGCAGCCTCGAAGAAACTCCGCTATAGCCCTGTTTCAAGGGTGTTTCGTGTTGCCTATATTGAATTCCGGAAGGCAAGTATTCCGAACTCGCATTCCTCAGACGAAAAAGATGAACACAAATCACAACAAAACCGAAACCCCGCGGCTGTTGATAATGTACAGCGAGCGCTGCGGAGTGCCATAAACATTGAACTTACCGGTTTAAATAAGACCTTGCCGTTTTTGGCCACAACCGGAAACACCGCCCCTTTCATAGGGCTTTTCGGTACGGTATGGGGGATTATGAATGCTTTCCAAGGCATTGGTCTCAGGGGATCTGCCAGCCTTGCTGTTGTGGCGCCTGGCATTTCTGAAGCCTTAGTTGCAACAGCAGCCGGACTGGCGGCAGCAATACCAGCAGTAGTCGCCTATAACTATTTTGCCAACAAGGTTCGTGTTTTGGAATCTGAGATGCATAATTTCTCGGCCGACTTTGTAAACTTGATCCAACGAAACTTGACAACACAAAAGGGGGCTTAGACCAATGGCAATGGGCGGCAATAACAGCCCTTTCATGTCCGAAATCAATGTAACACCATTAGTGGATGTTATGTTGGTTTTACTCATTATTTTTATGGTGACCGCTCCAATGATGATGCAAGGGGTAAATGTTTCGTTGCCCCAAACTACCTCTAAACCTCTGCCGGCAGAAAAAGAACACTTGACTATCACTGTAGACCGCAGCCAGCAAATCTTTATCAATGATTACAAGGTTGCACTAGAAGCCCTCCAAGAGAAAATGACCAAAATCCTGGAGGGTCGTCAGGATCATAAGGTTTATCTTCGAGCAGACAAAAATGTGCCTTACGGGGTTGTCATACGAGTGATATCTGCGGTCAAGAGCGCTGGAGTTGAGAAGCTGGGTGTGGTCACAGAACCTCTCAAAGAAAAAGTCAAGAAGAAATAATGCTTGTTTATTTGCGCCTTCCTGCCGCATCATGTGGTTGTTGTGTAAGGAATAGAACAAGGTTTTCGTAAGAAAGAGTCCTGTCTGTTTTCTGACACTTTGGGCCGCCCAAAAAATAGATTAAACGAGTTGAGTCCATGATTGCGCGTTGCGAAATCTTGAACCAGGGCAGTTATTGTGATCGAACATGGATTGCCATGATGGTCATTTCTGCCTTTTGTCATGCCCTGTTTTTTTCCGGAATCATAGTTTGGCCACAACTAAGATTTACAAACACCTATACGCCTACTGCAGTCGAAGTTGACCTAGTAAGTCTGCCCGCACCCAGTACTCACCCACAAAGGCTTACCGACAAGACTAAACCAGCCAAACAGGTTGCAGAGAAACTGCCACAACAGCCCGAAAAAATAGAGGCAATAAAGACTCTGGACAAGCCTGAACCTGTTAAATCCCAAAAAAAGGAAGCTGTATCCCTGTCCCCCCAGAAACCATTGCAGGTTAAACGGTCACTAAAGAAAAAGACTTACAACGTATCGAATGTTATTGATAAGGCTATTGCCGAGATTGAAAAAAAGGCCCCCGAATCACGCCCTCATTCTGTCCTCCAGGCCATTGAGAGATTGAAACAAGAGGGACACATGGCAGATCATAGAACAAGATCAAGTGGCGTTAGCACTACCGCGGGTGGGTTGGACAAAAAGAGGTTTGAACTTCTTGATATCTACAATGCTGAAATCTGGCACCAGATTCAGAAAAACTGGGCTTTTTCTGAACAAATAGCTCAAAGTAACACAGACCTTGAGGGAATCATTATTATGAAGATAATGAGAGATGGTGAGATACGAGACATATGGTTCGAAAAAAGGTCCGGAAACAGTTATTTTGATGACTCTGTTTTAAAGGCCGTAAA
>MAVP01000026.1:8061-23318 GCA_001751075.1 Desulfobacterales bacterium S7086C20
GCACGTGTCTACATCGACATAACCGCCCCCCATCTTCGCAAAATCCCCACTGCCGTACCGTTGTTAAAACAACTTGGCCCTGGCATCAAACAGGAAGAACTTGTGGTAACATTTGCCGATCTTCTTGCAAAAACTATAGACTTTACTGGTTTTTTTAAAATCCTAGACCGGCAAAGCTTTTTAGAAAATCCTCAGCAGTCCAGTCTACTTCAACATGCAATCAAATTTAAGAACTGGACTGACATAGGTGCCGAACTACTGGTTAAGGGAGGGTTTCAATATCATAAGGACCTCCTAAAGATAGAACTGCGCCTTTTTGACACCTTTAGTGGTCGTCTTATCATCGGCAAGCGTTATACAGGCCACTTAAACGATCACCGACGAATGATCCGTCGTTTTTCTGACGACATGATTCGTATCCTGACAGGCCATCAGGGAATTTTTAGCACGCAAATAGCATTCATATCGACTACAACAGGGCATAAAGAAATTTATATTGCCGATTTTGACGGATACAATCCCAGACAATTCACAGATACCAAAGCAATTACTCTGTTTCCGGCGTGGTCTTCTGATGGCAAGTGGCTTGCCTACACGGACTACAAGCACGGCAAGCCGGATCTCTATCTCAGAGATATAAAACAACGCCAGGGCACGGTCGTGTCCCTTAAAGGATCAAGCATAACTCCATGCTGGGTTCCAGGGCAGTTCGCTTTAGCCGCTTCATTGTCTCACAAAGGCAATCCGTCCATTTATCTGCTCACCGGCAAAGGCAAGATCATGAAGAAGCTTACTCTCCACTGGGACATAGATGTTTCACCTACTTGGTCGCCGGATGGCAAAGCGATGGCTTTTGTTTCCAATCGTTCGGGGGGTCCGCAGATATATATCAAGAACATGGAAGACGGGAACATTCGAAGATTAACGTACGAAGGCAACTACAATACTTCTCCACAATGGTCCCCAAGGGATAATTATATAGCCTACAGCGCAATGTCACGAAACGACGGCACCAATATCCGTGTAATTCCCGTACAGGGGGGGGAACCTATTCAACTAACCAACAATGCCGGAAACAACGAGTCGCCAACATGGTCTCCAGACGGCAGCCTTATAGCCTTTTGTTCTGACAGGGAAGGCCGTAGCCGGATCTACGTAATGAATGCAAATGGTTCAAACCAACGACGTTTGTTAGCCCTCGAAGGAGAGCAAACGAGTCCTGCTTGGTCCCCCCGTCTTTCCGGTCATTGAACCGAATGCAGATTTGTTCAAGATGGTCATTGACTTTTCCCACATTTTTAAATAGGCTTTCAATTTCCACTATTAGCATACTCGAAGGTATTCTTTATAATATTAACTATTAACCATTATTTAAAGGGGGGTTACGCACATGACACGGAAATTTAGGGTTAGCCTGGCATTAATGTTGATCATTGCCGCGTTTGTGTTTACTGCATCTTGTGCAAAGAAACAAATCAAGTCGGAACCGGGAATAGCTGCCGGACAACAAGAAACCGGCACTGAAGAGATTGTGAGCGAAAAACAAGACATGGAAGGGCAAAGGGCCATCGAAGAACAGCGTCTCCAGGAAAGGCATTTGCGCCAAGAGGCTAAAGCCCGCAGGGAACGTGCTGAAAAGGAAGAATTCTTAAATGAAAAAATTTACTTCCAGTTTGATAAATCAACACTACTTCCCGAAGCGAAGGCCACGCTGAGGGAAAAGGCCAAGTGGCTTCTGGCCCATTCAAGTGTCTCTGTGATTATCGAGGGCCATTGCGACGAACGGGGAACGGGTGAATACAACATTGCCCTTGGAGATCGCAGGGGCCGCAGTGCAAAGAGTTACTTGGTCAATCTCGGAGTCGGATCCCACCGCATGACAACGATAAGCTATGGTGAAGAAAAACCTATTGCCCTTGGACATAACGAAAGGGCGTGGGCCAAGAATAGGCGTGCCCAGTTTGTAATAGAATAAACGGATTTGAACTTAGGGGCTTCGCCCCAATTGGAATGTACGAGGAAAAAATTCACGCCTCAAGGAGCTTCTATAATTTAAATGATATGAAGGCAAAACCAGTCTCACTAGTAATTACCTTGCTGCTGTGCAGTAGTTGTGCATTACAAAGTGATCTTGTAATCCTTGATAGGCGCGTTACTGCCCTTAGACAGCAAGTCTCTCAGCGGGAAGAAAGGATAAAGACTCTTAACTCTGAGATTGCCACATATCAGGATAAACAAATAAAGACGGATAGAACCCTTCACAATAAACAGGCTGACTTCGGCGCACTCTTGAACCGGATCAGGAACAGACTTCAAGAGCTTAGAGGACGTCTGGAAGAAAATGAATATTATGTCAAACGACGGGAGGATGTTCTTGCCAACACTGAGTCTAGACAGGAAGAACGCTGGAAGGCTCTGGAAAAGTCTTTTCAAAGCAGTCTTGATCGTATCGTTCGATTAGAACAGTACTTGGGAATGGAACCATCAGAAAAGCTAAAATCACCATCAACTGAGAAAAGCAACACTTCTGCCAAAAAGACGCCTGACAATCTCTATGTCAAGGCAAAACAGCAATTTGACAAAGGAAAATACGAAGCTGCTCGCAATCTATTCCAAAGCTTCTTGGAACAGTATCCCAAATCGAAAGAAGCAGATAATGCTCAATTCTGGATTGGAGAGATCTATTATCGCGAGAAATGGTATGAAAAGGCCATACTCGAATATCAAAAGGTTATAGAGATCTATTCTAAAGGGAACAAAGTGAGCAGTGCTCTTTTGAAGCAGGGGTTGGCATTTTTGAATCTTGGTGACCAAGACAATGCTCGACTCATCCTCAAGGAACTAGTTCGAAAGTACCCAGGTTCTAACGAGGCGAAGATTGCCAGGGAAAGACTAGAAAAATTTCAATAAATCGTGGTATTTCCGAATGCCGGCTCATAGACCATGTTGTTGCATAGTTTACGCAAAATCATAGGTATAGATCCTGGGTTGGCTGCAACCGGTTATGGGGTCGTAGAAGGAACAGGCCGCAAAGTAGGTGACTACAGTTTTGGCACTATTCGAACACCCAAGTCTGAAAACTTGGCTTGCAGGCTGAACCATATTTTTTCCCAGCTTCGTACCATCCTGAACTCCGAAAAACCAAACCTTATAGTTATTGAAGGGATTTTTTCTTTAAAACAATACCCGACATCAGGTATTGTCCTTGGGAAGGTTTGCGGTGTTGTTCATGTTGCCGGAGCTCAATGCGAGATACCTACAATAGAGCTTCCTGCACGTGAAGTTAAACGTATTCTTACTGGAAATGGTGGCGCAGGCAAGTCACAAATGGAACAGACGGTAAGGCATCTTTTGAAAAGAAAGGCCCCTATTTCACCGTCACATGCCTCTGATGCCCTGGCCTTGGCACTAGTGGGGCTATCAAGGTACCATTAGTCGGGAGTTGTTCCCGCACCACCTTTCCCGGTTTGTCAGTGTTTAGGATCTGGAATTATGATCGGCTATCTGGAAGGTAAATTGCTAAAAATCGAAGAGGACCGAATACTTCTTTTGGCCAATCAGATTGGTTACGAAGTATTATTGCCCTCTATTATTAGACAGTCCGTTGAGTCCAAAGAGGTTGGTGAAGAGATTTCGTTGTATATTTACTACCATCAGACCGAGCGGCAACCCAAACCAACCCTCATAGGCTTTAACCTGGAGGTAGAGCGGGAGTTTTTCCGATATTTTATCTCAGTAGAAGATATTGGACCCATGAAGGCAGTTAAGGCCCTCACCACACCAATCCGTGAGATTGCCAGCGCCATTGAATCTCGGAATGTAAAATATCTAAAGCAACTCAAAGGAATCGGTAATCGAACAGCACAGAAAATTCTAGCGAGCCTAGAAGGCAAAGTGGCCAAATTTGCCTTGATCCGAGAAGATAAAAGGGATGTAGAAACTGCGCATCTGCCGGAAGATTTCAACGAAAAGGTCCAAGAGGTACTAGTAAAACAATTGGGACACAAGGTAAGAGAAGCCAAGGAAATGATTGCTGCAGCCTTAAGAAGAAATAGCAACATCACTACATCAGAAGAACTCTTCGAAGAGGTCTATCGCGGAGAGGTTACGTGATGGAAGAAAAAGATGTTGGACAAAGCCGGGCCGGCCAAGGGACAGCAATGGAGTTGCCGAATGAGAGCGTCAACGAAGATGAAGTGTCAGAATTTGTCACCCTTAGGCCTAAAGTCCTTGATGAGTATATCGGACAAACAGAAGTAATAGAAGCCCTTAGTATTACCATTCAGGCTGCCCTTCAGCGAAAAGAACCGCCAGATCATATCCTTTTCCATGGCCCTCCCGGCCTGGGCAAAACCACACTCGCCCACATAGTTGCCGAAGAAATGGGGGTTGATATTACAACGAGTAGTGGTCCGGCCCTGGAAAGGGGCGGTGACTTACTGGGCATTCTGACTCATCTCGATAAGGGAAACGTATTGTTTATTGATGAAATTCACCGCCTTCCAAAAGTCGTTGAAGAATTTCTCTATCCAGCAATGGAGGACTTTGCAGTAGACTTTGTTTTTGACAAAGGTGTCCACGCCAGAAGTCATCGATACCGCCTGGAGCACTTCGTTTTAATCGGTGCCACAACCAGAGCGGGGTTGCTGTCCGCTCCGTTGCGCGAACGCTTCGGTATATTCAGGACCCTCGATTTTTACTCTGACCAAGAGCTGGTTGAAATTGCAAAACGCTCGGCAGCTCTTCTCGATGTACCGATCGATATTGATGGAAGTTATGAAATCGCGCGCCGGTCTCGGGGAACCCCCAGAATAGCAAATCGGCTCTTAAAGAGAGTAAGAGACTATGCTCAGGTTAGAGGATCAGGAGTTATTGACAGAGAAACCGTCAAACAGGCGCTGGAACTGGAAGGAGTGGATGAAAAAGGATTGAGCATACTTGACAGAAAGTATTTGAAAACAATTATCGACTTTTACAAAGGTGGACCGGTGGGCATCGAGGCTATCGCTGCCACCTTGCAAGAAGAGTCTGACACTCTGGTAGATGTTGTGGAACCGTACCTGTTGAACACCGGATTCTTAACGCGTACATCAGCTGGACGTAAGGTTACAGAAAAGACCTACCACCATTTCGGCCTTGCTATGCAAAAAGGTCTGTTCGATACCTAAGCAGACTGTTCCAATACGTTTGTGGTATGTTATCAAAAAACAGTGCCTTAAGGTTCTTCACTTTCCGTCACGCGACGTCTTACCATGCGAATTGACAGCCGAATAAGGTTTGAAGCCAATACGATACCACTCAAGACCATAAGGACTAAGGGCACCCACGCGTGTTCTTGATACCTTGCATGTTCCAATGCCAAGCGAAAACCGACCTTGCTAAAAAGAAAAACAAAGGTCATAAAAATACAGATCAATATGCAAAATAGATCAGAATCATGCCATGGGATAACAGTTTTTCGAAAGAAAGGGTTTTGATCAAGTTTCATGGGTGTCACCTGATCTATACGAAGGGCTATGTTGCCGAATTTCTTAAGTCCGGAAGTATCTCCTTAAACTGTGCAGAATCGCTCCTTTTCAATATTTCATAGATTACCATCTCAGTAGAGCTGATGATAGCACCGGCTGTTTTCATTCTCTCAAGACCGGTTTTCCAGTTCCATTCAGTTCGTGACGAAACAGCATCTGAAGCTACATGCACCGTATAGTCATGCTCTAGGGCGCCAAGGGCCGTTTGCATAACACAGATATGACTCTCTATTCCCGCCAGAACTAAAGTATCTTTTGAACCGGCCAGCTGCCCTACATGCTCTGTGAAGACCTTGTTATTGAAACAGCCAAATTCTACTTTGTCAAGAAAGGATTGTTCAGAAAGTTTTTCTCTTATTCTTTCTACGATAGGCCCTATACCTTTTGCATATTGAGTGGTTACTATCAAAGGAAGGTCCATAATATATGCAAGCTTGACTAAAAGAATTATATTATCAGTTACACGTTCCGGTTCAAAGACCTTTGGTAAAAGCTTTTCCTGGGGATCAATAATCAAAATAACAGCGTTTTGTGGAGAAAGCATATTTTGTTTCATCTATTCCGCTTTTCTTCATAAAAGAAGCCGGCTATCATCAGCCAGCCTCTTTGCTTAGACTATTAAACTCAAAACAAATCCCGGGGGGAAACCTACTTGTTATCTCCCTTTTCTTCTTTTTCTGCTTGACTAGCACTTTCGTCCTTCGGTCCGGCATCTGTCTCCTGTGCGCTCTCATCCCTTTTCTCTTCTGCGGCGTCTTCTTCTTTCACGGAAGCTGTTTGCTCAGTTACTTTTTTCTGACTTTCACTTTCTTTCGCCTTCTTTTCTTCAGATTCTGTAACCCCTTTCCTTTTGCTCACACCACCATTTTTCTTTGCTGTCTTGCGTTTCTGCTTCCTTGTGTCTTTTTTCCCCTCCGGGCCGACAAATTCTACTATCGAGATGGGGGCACTATCTCCAACCCGTCTACCCACCTTGATCACGCGGGTATAACCTCCGGCCCTTTGACCAAAACGCTCTGAAGCTTCCTCAAAAAGCTTGTGAACTACAACCTTGCTTCTAACAACGCTCAATGCCTGACGCCTTGCGTGAAGATCACCCCGTTTTGCCAGCGTAATCATCTGATCAGCCCAGCGTCTTAGCTCCTTGGCTTTGGCATCTGTCGTTTGCACCCGTCCATGTATAAAAAGGGAGGTTACCATATTACGAAACATCGCATCCCGGTGACTCCCAGTGCGGTTTAGCTTCTTCCCAGCCTTTTGGTGTCTCATAAATCGCTGCTTTCTCCTTCCTCAGCATCCCCCTCGGGCGGCACAAAGCCCTCCAGCTTCATACCGAGCGTTAAGCCCATTTCTGTGAGTACATCCTTAATCTCATTGAGTGACTTGCGACCAAAATTCTTTGTCTTAAGCATTTCCTGTTCGGTCCTTTGGACCAATTCTCCAATGTATCGAATATTGGCATTTTTTAAACAATTTGCAGAACGAACTGAAAGCTCTAATTCCTCAACACTGCGAAAAACATTTTCATTGAGAGGTTCTTCTGTTTCTTCCGGCTTCTCAGGTTCAGGCTCAGGTTCTTCATCAAAATTTATAAAGACGGTCATCTGCTCTTTTAGTATCTTCGCCCCATACGCAGTTGCATCCTCCGGCAACACGCTGCCATCTGTCCATATCTCTAACGTAAGCTTATCATAATCAGTCACCTGGCCGACTCTGGCATTTCCAACAATGTATTTGACTCTCTTGATCGGAGAAAATATAGCATCTATTGGTATGGTACCAACGGGATCATTTTCCTGCTGGTTTGACTCGGCAGAAGCATAACCTTTCCCCACGTTTACTTTCATATCCATCTTCAATGTAGCGCCTTTTGACAACGTGGCAATATGATGCTCAGGATTAAGTATCTCAATGCTTCCGTCAGTGATAATATCTCCCGCCTTGACCGGCCCTTCCTCGGAAGCATCAATACGGACTGCCCTCGGTCCAGAATCAGACATTCGCAATCTCACTTCTTTAAGGTTCAAAGTGATCTCAGACACGTCTTCGAGCACCCCGGGTATAGCTGAGAACTCGTGCATGACACCGTCTATCTTTACCGAAACGATAGCAGCTCCATGAATCGAAGAAAGGAGTATCCTGCGAAGTGCATTACCAATAGTAATTCCAAAGCCACGTTCTAAAGGTTCACACACGAACTTTCCGTAATTATTTGTACTGACGCTAACTTCAATCCTGTTTGGCTTGATGAGTTCACGCCAGTTCATGTACATAACCCCATTTAATTCTGAGGGCATAATCTCGCCTCCGATTCACTCATTTTGTTCTTACAGATAATTCTCGATTAACCCACCAAGCTCATTTCTGCTATTTTGAGTAAAGCTCTACAACTAATTGCTCCTGGATTGGCATGGTCAATTCTTCTCGGGCTGGAAATGCATTTACCTTACCCCTAAATTTCCCCTTTTCCAGCTCAATCCACCCTGGAACCCCGCGACGCACCACAGTCTCCATGGCATCCAAAAAGACTCCAACCTTTCTGCTCTTTTCCCGGACCTCAATAACATCACCTATTTTTACCAGATAAGACGGAATATTCATTTTTTTTCCATTTACCGTAAAGTGGTTGTGACGAACCAACTGTCTGGCCTGAGTCCGAGAATTGGCAAAACCTAGGCGATAAGCCACATTATCCAATCGCCTCTCCAAGAAAACCAAAAGGTTGGTGCCGGTCACACCTTTCTTCTGCTCCGCTTTTTTGAATAAACCGTGGAATTGACCTTCTAAAAGGCAATACATCCGTTTAACCTTCTGCTTTTCTCTAAGCTGAATCCCATAATCAGAGATTTTGCGCCTGCGCCGCTGGCCATGTTGCCCTGGCGCATAACCCCTGCGATCAAACGCACACTTGTCAGAATAACATCTGTCCCCTTTTAAGAACATCTTCAAATTTTCTCGGCGGCAAAGCCTGCACACCGAACCGATATAACGTGCCAAAACTGTCCTCCTTTCACACTCTACGGCGTTTGGGTGGCCGACATCCATTATGCGGAACAGGTGTGACGTCTTTTATCAAAACTACATTGAAGCCGGCAGCCTGCAAAGCACGTAACGCTGCTTCCCGCCCCGCACCTGGCCCCTTGACGTAAACCTCAACATTTCTCATCCCATGCTCCATGGCCTTCTTGGCTGCATCTTCTGCCGCGAGTTGAGCAGCAAAGGGAGTACTTTTCCGAGATCCCTTAAAACCCTGCCCACCCGCACTAGACCATGCAACCACATTACCTGCCGGATCACTAATACTTATAATGGTGTTGTTGAAGGTAGACTGAATATGGGCTATACCATTTAATATGTGTTTCTTTTCTTTCTTTTTCTTAGAAGGTCTTGCCATAATATACCCCTACGTCTCCTTTATTTTTTTTCGTTTACCTACAATAGCACGGCGAGGCCCCTTCCTGCTTCTAGCGTTCGTGCTTGTACGTTGCCCCCTCACCGGCAAGGACTTTCGGTGTCGAAGCCCGCGATAACAGCCTAGCTCCATGAGTCGCTTTATGTTCATGGAAATCTCTGTCCTGAGTTCACCTTCAACCTTATATTCATTGTCAATAACCTTCCTGATGGCACTGACTTGCTCTTCGGTCAACTCATCTGTATTCACACTCAGCCCTACATCGGCCTCCCTCAAAATTTTCCCTGAACTAGACCGACCAATACCGTAAATATAAGTCAGAGCTATTTCAACACGTTTCTTTTTTGGTAAATCAACCCCTGCTATTCGTGCCAATATCCTGCCTCCTTTATCGTGTTGTCCCTAAATGGCTATTCGAATAACCAACTCATCCCTGTCTTTGCTTATGTTTTTTATTCTCGCAAATAACCCTAACTATCCTGTTACGGCGGATAATCTTACACTTTTTACACATCCGTTTTACTGACGCTCTTACTTTCATTTTCTTACCTGCTTCTTTAGATTAAGCGGTCATATCGCCACTATATTCTCAACCACACTCATCGAACTTTTTGATAAACTGGGCTGGCCGTCAACGTCACTCAAAATAACCGGCCCATCTGCTGTAATGGCAATGGTATGTTCAAAATGGGCCGATAGACTTCTGTCTTTCGTTACAGCTGTCCACCTATCTTCTAAAGTCTCAACCTCATATCCGCCCATATTTACCATGGGCTCAATGGCAAAGACCATGCCCGGTTTTAGACGAACTCCCAAACCGGGATTCCCATAGTTGGGTATCTGAGGATCTTCGTGCAAATCCTTTCCTATGCCATGCCCCACAAATTTCCGAACAACGGAAAACCCCGCTTCTTCCACATGCTTCTGAATCGCATGGGAGATATCAGACAATCGCTTGCCTGGCACGGCTTGTCCAATCCCCATGTAAAGGGCCGCCTCTGTAACTGTCATCAGACTCTTGGCAGCATCAGAAACCTCCCCAACGGCAATGGTAATAGCCGAGTCACCATAGTATCCGTTATAGTAAATACCAAAGTCCATGCTCAGGATACTTCCTTCTTCAAGGGGGACTTTGGAAGGAAAACCATGAACAACTTGCTCATTGACCGATGCACACAAACTAAAGGGAAATCCTCTATACCCTTTAAAAGCGGGCTTGGCATCTTTTCTGGCAGCTAATTCTTCGGATATCCGGTTCAAAGTTAGCGTGTCAATACCAGGAACAACTTTCTCCTTTAGTTCACCAAGTATCTCAGCAACGATTTGGTTGCTGAAACGGATCTTTTCAATCTCTCTGGGAGACTTGAGGATAACCATTCTAGCGACGTCCCTTCAATGGTCCCCCTTTCGTCATAAAGCCTTCATAGTGTCGAGCTAACATATGGCTTTCCATCTGACTAACCGTATCTATAGCCACCCCAACCACAATCAGAAGAGCTGTACCCCCAAAATAGAAGGGTACATTAAACCTTGCAATCATCACCGTTGGCAACACGCAAACTGCAGATACATAAAGTGCACCACCAAAGGTTATGCGCGTAAGAACCCGATCGATGTAATCAGCCGTACGCTTGCCTGGCCTAATACCAGGTATGTAACCACCGTGCTTTTTCATATTGTCGGCCACATCTGCAGGATTGAAGGTGATCGCTGTATAAAAAAAGCAAAAGAATATGATAAACCCAACAAATATGAGATTGTATATTATGCTACCTGGCGTCATTGCTTGGGAAACACTCTGAACCCACGGAATATCTATAAAATTTGCAATAGTGGCAGGAAACATGATGATCGAAGAAGCAAAAATGGGAGGGATAACCCCTGATGTATTAACCTTAAGTGGTAGATGGGTACTTTGCCCACCATACATCTTTCGGCCAACGACGCGCTTGGCATATTGTACCGGAATCCGTCGCTGACCACGCTCCACAAATATGATGACCCCTACTACAACCACCATCAACACCACCAATATCAAAACCAAAAAAATCCCTATTTCGCCTGTTCTCATCAAGCGGAAGGTGTTGCCCACTGCATTAGGCATACGTGCGACGATTCCAGCAAATATGATCAAGGAAATCCCATTACCAATCCCACGTTCAGTAATTTGCTCTCCCAACCACATAATGAATGCTGTTCCTGCAGTAAGTGTAATCACTGTCATCAACCGGAAACTCCAACCGGGATAAGCTACCACAGTATCTGCGCCCGGCACACTCATCCTTTCAAGCCCAACAGCAATCCCAAATCCCTGGATCACACTCAAAACAACCGTTCCATAACGCGTATACTGTGTAATCTTCTTACGGCCTGCTTCCCCTTCCTTAGAGAGACGTTCAAGACGAGGAACAACCACGGTTAGTAGTTGCAAGATAATGGAAGCGCTAATGTACGGCATAATCCCCAAGGCAAACACGGAAAGTCGTTCCAGAGCTCCACCAGAAAACATGTCGAACATCCCTAATAGAGTCCCTTTGGCACGTTCAAAAAATGTGGCCAAGGCATCCCCATTAATGCCCGGAGTCGGTACAGCACAGCCAATACGATATACCATCAACAACGCAAAGGTATACAGAACTCGTTTTTTCAGCTCTGGGATCTTAAAAATATTTTGGAAACCACCTATCATTTTTAAACCAATTCCACCTGTCCGCCAGCAGCCTCAATGTTTTTTCTCGCACGCTCGCTGCATTTGTTTACTCTAATAACCAAGGGATAATCGATAGCGCCATTCCCCAACAACTTCACTCCATACCACCGTCCACTAACAAGTCCAACGTCCATTAGGACCTTTGCGTCCACCACGGCGCCCTTCTCAAATCGCTTCAGGTCTCTTAGATTGATAACAGCATATTTCTTCTTGAAAATATTTCTGAAGCCGCGCTTCGGCAGTCGGCGCTGCAAAGGCATCTGCCCCCCCTCATATCCGGGTCTAACATTCCCGCCGGAGCGGCTCTTCTGCCCCTTCGCACCACGTCCGGCAGTTTTACCTCTCCCGGAACCTGTTCCACGGCCGACACGCTTAGAACAACGACGGGCTCCCTTGGGAGGCGAAAGCTCATTGAGTTTAATCACTACTGTTCTCCTCAATCTCCAACAGGTGGGATACCTTTCGAACCATCCCCCTAACGCTAGGGGTATCCTTTAAAATGACCGTCTTGTTTAGTTTTCTTAAACCCAGACTTCGTACGGTCTTCCTGTGTTTTTCAGGCCTTCCCACGATACTTCTTTTTAGCGTTATCTTAAGTGTTCCTGACATCAACCTTTTCCCTCATCAGATACTCAAAAGCTAGTTTCATGGTAATGGGAAGCTCTGCTAAATCTCACTAGGCTGCTTACCACGCCATGCCGCAATCGTATCGCGGCTACGCAGCTGACTTAACCCGTTAAACGTAGCTTTTACCAAGTTGTGAGGATTATGGGATCTCATACATTTTGTCAGTATATTCTGGACGCCGGCAGCCTCCAATACGGCTCGCACAGCCCCGCCCGCGATAACACCAGTACCTTGCGAGGCCGGTTTCAGTAACACTTCGCCGGCTCCAAATTTACCTATGACTTCATACGGGATAGTGCGATCTACCAAGACAACCTCAATCATGCTTTTTTTGGCATTCTCCACGCCTTTCCGAATAGCTTCAGGAACTTCATTAGCCTTCCCTAAGCCATGGCCCACTTTCCCATTCCCATCCCCAACCACGACAACAGCACTAAAGCTAAAACGGCGCCCACCTTTTACAACCTTAGCAGTCCGACTTATATGAACCACCTTGTCTATTAACTGAGCTTCTTGTGTTTCTTCCCCAATCAATCTGTCCTCCTTGTCAAAAATCAAGGCCTTGTTCTCGAGCCCCCGTTGCAACAGCCTGAACTCGACCATGATACAAAAAGCCATTTCGATCAAAAACTACCTTAGACACTCCCTTATCCATTGCGCGTTGGGCTACAAGCTTGCCCACATACTTTGCCGCCCCAATCTTGCCTTCAAATGGCGGCTGTTGACGTATCTCCTTGTGAAGAGTTGAAACTGAAACCAATGTCCGCCCTGTCACATCTACCACAATCTGGGCATACATGTGCCTTCCACTCCTAAAGACTGTCAGTCGCGGACGTTCTTCAGTCCCGAAGATAGTTCTCCGCACCCGCTTCTTCCGTTTTAAACGTGCTTGCCTTTTCTTGTTTAATGCTCCCATCTGTGCTATACCTTTGCTATTTAGCTCCAGCTTTACCTACTTTGCGTTTAATTCGCTCTTCGGCGTATTTGATACCTTTCCCCTTGTAAGGCTCTGGTTTCCTAAACTCCCGAATGGTTGCTGCCGTGGCCCCCAGCAATTCCTTATCAATACCACTCAAGACAACCTTAGTCTTTGTAACGGAGGCCGTTATCCCATCTGGAAGGCTATAAACCACAGGGTGTGAATATCCTAGCGCAAAAGTTAAAACATTCGACTTCAATTCAACGCGGTACCCCACACCCAGAATTTCCAATGTACGTTCAAAGCCGTGAGCAACCCCTCTCACCATGTTGGCCACTAGAGAGCGCGTAAGCCCTTGTATAGCTGCAACCCCTTTATTTTCACTGGAAAGAACAACATACACAAAGCCATCCTTGACACTAAGTTTCACGTCGTCATGTATTTGACGAGACAAAACCCCTTTCGGACCATCCACAGTAAGTTTACGACCCTCATAAGAAATCTTTACGCTATCAGGTATGGGAATCGGCTGCTTACCTACTCGTGACATTATCTAATACTTCCTTTCCTAACCCAAGCTCTAAACCAACCCTTACCACACACTACACAAGAGTTCTCCGCCAACGTTTTGTTTCCTTGCTTCACGATCAGCAAGGACCCCTTTTGGGGTAGATAGCACGGTTATACCCATCCCATTTAAAACACGCGGTATGTCCTTGTTCTTTACATACACTCTGCGACCAGGCTTACTCAACCGTTTAAGGCCCGTAATGACAGCCTGACTGCTTTCGTAATATTTGAGATAAACCCTCAAAACTCCGTGATCTTTGTCTTTGAGCAATTTATAGTTCTTTATATAACCTTCATCTTTCAAGATTTTTGCAAGGCTAATCTTCATCTTTGACAAAGGAACATCAACTTTACTGTGCTTGACCATATGCGCGTTCCTTATTCGAGTCAGCATATCAGCCAATGGATCGGTTACTGGCATTACTTAATTCTCCTTTTTGCGGAAACTAACCACTCGCTCCGGGAACAAACAGAACCTAAGTCCCGCTTCACCCCATAATCAAGCCTACTATAGGAGCTTGATTCGCCACCAAATCCTAAAATAAATAACTCTCTACCAACTTGACTTTACCACTCCAGGTAGCTGTCCGTTGAGTGCCAAGCTTCTAAAACATATACGGCAAACGCCAAATTTCCTCAAGAAGGCCCTTGGTCGTCCACACAAAGGACACCTGGAATATGCCCTAGTTGAAAATTTTGGTTTCTGTTTTGCCTTCACCCTCAAAGCTTTTTTTGCCACCCGCCCCCTCCTTATTCTAATTCCTAAAAGGCATACCCATCAATCTTAGAAGTTCCTTGCCCTCTTCATCCGTTTCGGCGGTAGTCACAACCGTTATATTCAACCCCTTTATCTTGCTAATCTTGTCATAATCGATTTCCGGGAATATGATATGTTCCTTAATGCCCAGCGAGTAATTACCCCGGCCATCAAAAGACTTGCCGGAAATTCCTCGAAAGTCCCGCACCCTGGGCAATGCCACATTAACAAGTCTTGTAAACATGTCATACATACGATTCCCTCGAAGGGTTGCCATACAGCCTATCGGCATGCCCGCCCTTAGCTTAAATGAAGCAATTGACTTGCGTGCACGCCTCACTACAGGCTTTTGTCCGGCAATCAGAGCAAGCTCTGCCATAGCGGAATCAAGAATCTTGATATCCTGGATTGCTTCCCCAATCCCCATGTTTAGCACAATCTTTTTTAGCCTTGGAACCTGCATCAGATTCTTATAACTAAACCTCTCTACAAGCTTGGGAACAAGCTCCTGATTATAATGTATTTTCAAATTAGACATAATCACCCTCTAAACACTACAATTCCCCTGGCGCTTCACGGTTCGGTTTTCAGTAAGCCATTGGCAGGCCGAAACCCTGTCTTATGAGGCAAGCAAAAATTAAGTTGTGCAAATTGCGACGTAATTTTGTTCGTTTTTTTAAGGCGCATAAGGTGCGCATAACGAGTTATGTTAGCCTTAATGCAACACAGAAAAC
>MAVP01000027.1 GCA_001751075.1 Desulfobacterales bacterium S7086C20
CATGACGGCGGTTGCAATGGCTGATGCACTTGTACTGCTTACACGATTGCCTATTGAGATCAAGTGGCCCAATGACCTTTTGATAAGGGGAAAGAAGATAGCCGGAATCCTCACAGAGATTTCAACGGAGATGGACTCAGTTGACTACATCGTTGTCGGGTTGGGGTTAAATGTTAATACACCGCCCGAACTATTTCCGAAAAGCCTCAGAGAAACAGCTACTTCAATTTTAATTGAATCAGGCGGAAACTTTTCCAGAATAAAGATCCTGAAGACATATCTAGAACGCTTCGAAGACTACTATGAGATGATAACAAGGGGTCAGTTTGGCCCCATTATGGCTAGATGGAAAGAGTTTGCAACGGTGATTGGCAAGCGAGTTTTAATTGAAGAAATTAGCAGGAAATATTCCGGCAGGGTTGAAGATGTGGATGACACGGGGGTTTTGATCGTAAGAGATGATCAAGGGACATTTCACAGGGTATTCTCAGCAGATATAAGTTATTTGTAAGCGAGCCCTAAAGGTGACGGTTTCGTCAAAAATCTGATTTTGCTTTTTCCGTGCACGATTCCGGGATACGGAATCGCACAATGTCATTCGCAAAATGACTTTTTACGAGTCCTCAAAGGTAAGGGGCGCAAAGGCATTTCGGCAGGCGCTGGGAACTTCACGTTGTACTGGTTCACCGTTCGGTTGATATTAGGTTCCGCTCAATGGATTGCGTGTATTTATCCTCTCCTAATTGCTTGAATATTGTTAGTGCCTCGGAAAACTTCTCCCGCGCTTTTTCCACGTCTCCTAGGTGGTTTTGATATATCAGCCCCATGTTGTTCAGAGTGATTCCCACACCAAGCTCATTTCCTGATTTTCGGTCCCATTCAAGCAATTGGTTATACCGTTTTATGGCATCATTGAATTCACCCGCTTTTATATGGGTTATGGCGATATTGTTAAGCGTTTTTGAAACCTCAGGGGCCATATCGAGTTCTTTATAGATTGACAATGATTCAGAGAGTATTTCTCTGGCTTTTTGGTATTCCCCTCTTGTCGTATGGATGATGGCTATCTCATTTAGGTTGTGTGCTATGCCGGGCTTGAATTCAACCATCCTTGATAAAGAAAGAGATTCTTCAAACTTGGCGATGGCCTTTTGTTGGTTGCCTTTAGAAAGAAAGGTTTGGCCCTGCCGGTAGAGTCGTTCTGCCCGTTTCATCCTGTACGGACGGGTTGAGCAAGAGGAAAGAATAATCATTAAAAGAAAGGCGACAACGAGAAATTTGGTGCTTGGTGTAAAGACATTTTTAGAAGTCATACGGACGCCTCCATTTGGGAACTACTTAAGATGACTGTCCACATACCGCGCCAGAATTTCAGCGGTGGCGCGCGGCGGGCGGACGAGTAGATAGTGGTCAATAATAGCATGGGCCAATTCATGGGCCAACATTCCTTCGTGGAGATCACGGACATTCACATAAACGGTGTTATTCTTGTATCTATACCAGGCCCTAAGGTGACACTGGGTTCTATAGATCTTTGTAAACGCTTTGTGCAATCGGTCCTTGTCCTGATAAACATTTACAGTTACCTTGTCCATCTTCTTGCGCATACCGAGAATCTTTTGGACCCTTTTAAAGAGTATGTCAACTTTTTTTCCAACTATCTCTTCAAGGTTATCGGGTGACGACGAGGAAAAGAGTCGCTTGAGCCCCCAGTTTCTAGGACCATAATCTATTCTGACGTTGAATTTTTCTAGTTCTTTATCGTTTTGGTAGTGGATAATGGTGTGCTTGGTTTCAAGGCTTTTCCATGTAATATCTTCCGGTGATTCCGCACGGGCGGTGCTGCAGAGGGAGAGAAAGTAGAAGCACAACAGTATGGGGGCAAAAAGATTTCTCTTCAAAGTGAGTTGGACATGCATCGAATTTACCACGCGGTATCATTGTCCTGTGTGAGTCCGCAGTGAGTAGTAAGGTTTCTATATCTTAAAACTGTTTTCCATGTTTTCCCGCAGTTTGTTTAGTTGTTCAATTACCTTTTTTGGCACATCTTGCTCGTTGGCGGATTGTACCAAATTTTCAATATCGAATCGGATACCGGAGACTTTTCCGTGTAGGCTGGAAACCATCTGGTTCAGACTCTCTGCCATCTCGGTCATTTGATCTTCTTCCCTTAGCGTTACATGTTTCGCAAGATTTCCTTCAGATATCTCCTTTAGTTCTTTTTCAAAACGGAACATAGGGCCTGCTATCTTGTGTGAAACAATCAAGGTAACTATTATGGTGGCAAGGGTGATCAAACCGAGGGTAATCAAGTTAGTATAAATTGCGGCCGGGAGTATGGCCATGCCGGTATTCATTATAACAAGTCGCGAGTGCTGAAAGGAAGATGTCAATGTGCCTTGAGAGAAGAAAAAGAGCAGACCGGTGGAGATGACAACACCGATTAGAAGGAGTATGCAGAATTTAAGAATAAATCCGAACTGAAACCCTCTTTTGATAAAGTACTTTTTTCTCTTATAAGCATCATTATGCTGAGTCATGATATTCTCCCTATTTCGTTCAAAGAAGCTCTTCGTTTATCTCGATCTCGGCCTTCTTAGTTAGATCGTCGATCCATTCCTGAAGTATCTTGGTTTTTTTCTGTTCTATAAATTCATGTCTTATTCTCTCTTCTACGTCTTCTAAGGGTGGAAAAGAGGTCTTGCCGTTTGTCATCTTGTCGTAATGGGCACTAATTTCTTCCTGAGAGACGTAGGTCTTTTTGTTAATATCTTTTCCCTTAAGATCTATCAGATTCCTTATAAGGGTAGATTCCCAGTAACGTTGAATTGTCCGCATGAATTCTTCTTTTGAGTCTAGATTTAGTCTCTTGGCCTCTTGAATGAGGATTTGTTTTCTGATGATTTCTTCCAGGAGGTTCCTTTTGGCTTTATCTGTTACCTTGAAGTCATCATCTAGTTCAAAATCTCTGGTTATTTCGTTGTCAAACTCGTCTAGTGTTAGGTGGTAGTCGTTGATTCTGGCAAGAATCTTTGTTTTATTGTCGGCTTCTTGAGAGCAGCAAAAGAGGCTTGCGGGCAAAAAGAAGAGGAGTAAAAGAAATAGTTTCTTTTTCATGGTAATAGATGCCTTTCTTTGAAAAACTGTTATATTGGTCACATTTGTTAGATTAGTTTATACTTCTTCCTCTTCGGGTGTGACGGTTGGAGGCAACTGCTCAAGGTCAAATTTCTTGGCAGCACGTATTCCAGAGCGAAACGCCTTTAAGTTCATCTGCTCAGTACCTTTGGGTACCTTTGCCATTAGGGTCGATTCCAAGGCCTTTGGAGAAATGACTCGTGTGAGGTGGACAACGGCGCCCAGTGCGACCATATTAGCCACGAGTTTCTTGCCCGCTTGTTTGACGGCTATTTGGGTAAAGGGGATAGAGATTGATCTGTCCGTTGGAATCTGGTCAACTAGAGTGGAGTCCACAACCAGGAGGCCTTCTGGTTTGAGGTCCGGAAAGTAGGTGTCACAAGAAGCTTGATTCATGGCGAGCAGGAGATCAAGTTCAATGACTTTTGGATAATCAATGAGATCCTTACTTATAACTACTTCCGCCTTACTGGTCCCACCTCTGGCTTCAGGACCATAGCTTTGTGTCTGACAGACGTGATTTTTGCCGCTCCCGGCAATTGCTTCAGCCAGCACAACAGCTGCGGTGATAATTCCCTGCCCGCCTGAACCGCTAAAACGAATTTCGTAACGATCTGCTTTCAATTTTGTCATTGCTTCGAAGTACTCTGATCGCGGATTTTTTGGTATTCTTCTGTATAGATGGGTTTTTCCACATCAGCCAATATCCCTATGGTGAATTTATCTTCAGGAAGGTCAGATGTCATCTCGCGTGCTTTTTCTACGGGTACCGCATGATCTTTCAGCCACTGTAGCATTGTTACCGGGTCACCCATCTTGTTTCTCCGGCCATAATGAATATGACAATTAGACATTATTTCCACCACACTGAAACCACGCTTTTGGATTGCCTTTTCGATTAGCTTTTGTAACAGCGTTACATGGTAAACCGTACCCCTGCCTACGAAGGCGGCTCCTGCAGTTGCGGTCAATTCCGCAATAGAAAAGGTATGTTCGATATGACCGTAGACAGCGGTTGAGGCATATGAACCGTAAGGGGTAGTGGGGGAATATTGCCCGCCTGTCATGCCGTAGATTTGATTGTTTATGATAATGGCGGTCAGATTAAGGTTCCTACGTGCGGCATGGATCAGATGATTTCCGCCAATTGCGGTGGCGTCACCGTCACCCATTACGCTGATAACAGTCAATGAGGGATTTGCCAATTTGACCCCTGTAGCAAAGGTCAATGAACGGCCGTGTGTTGTGTGTAACGTGTTAAAGTCTACATAAACATTCATGCGGCCCGAGCAGCCGATTCCCGAGGCCAGAACTACCTCGTCTTTTTGAAGGCCGATCTTATCAATAGCACGGATCAGGGCGCCTAAGACAATCCCATTGCCACATCCCGGGCACCATACATGGGGGAATGTCTTGTCATGCCGCAGATACTTGTGGATAAGTTTCGTTACTTCTTTGGGCATTTTTGGTTCCTAACCCAGAGTTGTTAGCAGCTTCACACAGATTTCATCCGGTGTAATAAGTTGGCCGTCGATTCTATTGTATTTTTCCACATGAGTGCCAAATTGGTTAACCCGTTTTACCTCGCGGCTGATTTGCCCTATATTCATTTCAGGCACCAACACAAAACGACACTGTTTCAGTACGTTTTCTACCACGTGTCTTGGAAAGGGAAAAAGGGTTGTAAGCTGTAGTAACCCGGCCTTAACCCCCTGATTGCGGGCATCAATAATGGCGCGTTGGGCAGAGCGGACAACTGAACCATAGGCAATGACGGCTACCGTGGCATCATCCATGAGATAGGATTGAGTGATCTGAATTTCATGAAAGCCTTGAGTTACCTTTCGGAACAATCGGCTGATAAAGGCCTCTATTTCATGGGGTGTTTGGGTCGGAAAACCCCGTACATCGTGAACAAGGCCTGTTACGTGGTGACGGAATCCATCCCCAAGGGCGGACATAGGGGGAACACCTTTGCTGTTGTTTTTATAAGGGATATACCATTCGGGAGGCATGCTTGGGGTAATCCTGTCTATGACTTCAATTTCATCGTGGGGTGGAAGGGTTACTGTCTCCCTGGTGTGGGCTACCATTTCATCGGACAAGATAATGACCGGAACACGGTATTTCTCAGAAAGATTGAATGCCTTAACAGTGATCTCAAAACACTCCAGCGCCGTGGATACGGCCAGGACAATAATGGGATGGTCTCCATGGGTTCCCCACCTGGCCTGCATCACATCCCCTTGTGCCGGATTGGTGGGAAGCCCCGTGCTTGGTCCCCCACGCATAACATTTACAACAACACAAGGTACTTCTGCAATACAGGCAAAGCCAAGATTCTCCTGCATTAGCGAGAACCCCGGTCCACTTGTGGCGGTCATGCTCTTGACCCCGGCTAGAGAAGCGCCAACAATGGCCCCCATGCTGGCAATTTCGTCTTCCATCTGTATAAAGGTGCCGCCTATTTTAGGGAGTCGCACGGACAGCACCTCGCTGATTTCAGAGGCAGGCGTAATGGGATAGCCCGCGAAGAAACGACATCCTGCAGCCAAGGCCCCCTCAACAACGGCTTCGTTGCCTTGTAAAAGAATCCTCTTTTTTGACTGCCTCTTGGTCATAATTGACGATTTCGTAAAAAGTTGTAAAACGCCTTTTTACTCAGCGGGGGAGGGCTACTCCTTCCCCGCCATTTGAAGTGAATTCAAATGGTTCCACCCCCACCCCAGGCCGGGGCTTAATCCCGCCATGGCGGGACCTGTTGATGGACTTTTTACGAGTCCATCATAATTAATTCACTGACTTTCCAGTGTTCCGTTCTCTAATGGTGATGGCAAAATCAGGGCAATGTAGTTCACAAAAAAGGCATCCGATGCAATCATCAGGACGTTCGATTACAGGTGCGCCGGTTTGATCCATCGATATCACATTCTTAGGACAAAAGGCGCTGCAAATACCACAGGCCTTGCACCAGTCACGAAATATGATTTGGTTATATTTTTTTTTCGCCCTTTCTGATCCTGCTCCATCCAGTGCTGTGACTTCTTTGTTCTCGGGCTGTTCAGTTTTTTTTGTGGAACTGCTCACAGACCTTACCTCAATGTGAGTTTGCTTTTACTTGTACTAGCTAGCAAAATACGGTCCAAAATATTTGAGTTTAGAACTTTGTTTTAGGTTGATATATGATATGGTCCTTTAGATAGAAAATTTATATAGGTCTGTAAAGGTTTTCTGGGAAAGTCTATAAAATAATCACAGTTTTATGGTTATAAAAACTTTTTCCATCTGTGCGGTTGGATTTGATCTTGAAACTTCAATTACTTTTTCACCGCCCGCTTCGCTCAAGACGCAGAGTTCGCAGAGGTCCTTTTTTATTTGCCGCTGAGAGGGCGACAAACAAAAACCACTCAGCCCTGCGGGCACTACAAACTATTGCAGCGAAGCTGCTGAGCGGTTCCCCTTTGACGGCTTTTCAACGGCAAAGGGGAAATCATCTATCTCTGTGCCCTTTGCGACTTTGCGGTGAATACACGATTTTCATAGAACAGCAAAACCGAAACCTAACTACACAGGTCCAAACTTATTAGCTGGGCCTCTACTGAGGAAAATGACGAAAACAAATTTTGGGGACAAACTTCTAAGGATTGAAGGATTGTGTAAGTACTTTCCTGTACGCAGGGGGTTCTTTCAGAGGATTGTCGGTTGGATCAAGGCGGTCGATGGGGTGGGCTTTGATATTGAACGCGGGAGGACTCTTGGCCTGGTTGGCGAGAGTGGGTGCGGGAAATCTACGGTCGGAAAGACCATCCTGAAGCTCCTTGAACCTGACGGAGGCAAAGTCATTTTCCAGGGAGAAGATATCAGTGATTTTTCAAGGGATCAGATGAAGCCATTACGAAGGCAAATGCAAATTGTTTTTCAGGACCCATTTGGTTCTTTGAATCCACGCATGACCGCGGGTGAATCGATTGAAGAGGGCCTGCTGGTCTTGGGGATGAGGGATCGGAAAGAACGCAAGGCACGTCTAGAAGAGCTGCTGAAGATGGTTGGCATCGGCGTGGAGGCATCGGATCGCTATCCCCATGAATTCAGTGGTGGTCAGCGCCAACGTGTTGGGATAGCCCGGGCATTGAGTGTGGAACCGTCACTAATTGTATGTGATGAACCCATCTCAGCACTTGATGTATCGATTCAGGCACAGATTATCAATCTGTTTAAAGAACTCCAGAGTAAACTCGGGCTTAGCTATTTATTTATTTCCCACGACTTGAACGTTGTAGGTTATATCAGTGATGTCGTTGCGGTGATGTACTTGGGGCAGATAATGGAATATGCCCCGGTGGATGAGCTTTATGACAATGCCCTGCACCCATATACATTGGCCCTGCTTTCAGCAGCTCCGGGGGCGGAGGGTGCAAGGTGTGGGCATCGCCGGGTGACATTATCAGGAGATGTGCCGAGTCCATACGACCCGCCACCTGGATGCAAGTTTCAAGGAAGATGTTCCTTAGTGGAGGATAGGTGTCGCAAAGAAGAAATCCCTTTTTATGAACCCAGTGAAGGGCACCTTGTGAGATGCTGGAAAGTAAGGACTTGTTCAAGGTTACATGCGCCGGTGGAGCTGGCTACTACAGTTCCTTGACGATGTTTCTCAGTTGTGGGCAGACTTGTGGCTCTATCATATCGAGGTTTCTTTTTAGACTATTGATAGCTGCTGGTATGTAAGCCTCAAAATCCTTTTTTCCCTTGACCTTACTCAGAAAGCCAAAGGCCCCCAAGATCTGCAGATTTCTGCTGATAGCACAATATTTGTAACTGTAGATGAACTCAGCCTCGTTAACGGGCACACTATCAGAAAGTCTTTCCACATAATACATGAGAAGTTTTTCTTGGGTGCTTGAGGCAAGTCTCACATAAGGATCAATAAGGAGTGAGGCCAGATCGTACTGCAGCGGGCCGAGCCTTGCGGCCTGAAAGTCGATTATATAGTATTTGTCTCTATCGACAAGGATATTACGAGACTGAAAATCCCGGTGCAAAAACCCGGTATAACTTGAGGCAAGGGCTCGCTCAGCCAATAGTTCAAAATCTTCCTTAAACCTTTCAGAGTCTATTTTTACACGTTTATAGCCATCTAAGAACGCATCAAGAAAATACGTACATTCTTTTTCCAGGATCACTTCCCGGTCAAAGTAAGGTGTTTGGTACGTAAAGCTTGGGTTAAAGTCTTTGGAGGCTTCAATGGCCATAAAAAGAAGGATGTCAAGAACAGTCTTGTACACGGAAAGAAGCTTCTTTTCATCCTTTATCTTGCAAGCGACAGTTTGCAGATGAAGATCTCCCAAATCTTCCATGGCAATAACGCCTGATGGGCGGTCAAAATGAAAGATATGAGGTACTGGAATCCCTTTTTGTTCCAAGTGCCGGCCAATGGCAAAAAATGAATCCGCCTCACATGTACTGTCTTCAGGCGCTGGGCCGTGATTTACCAGGATTACGGGGCGATTTTCTTTGGACACCCGGTGCCATGCGCGGTCTGAACCATCTCCTTTCAGTTTTGAACACAGCAATGTCTCATTCGTTGACTTGGGACCTGTTCCACTAAGGATTTTCCGGGCTACGGCCTCTGTTGCGGCCTCCTGATATCCTTCCAAGGTCCCTATATCGTGCCAGTAATGGCTGCTTGTTATGTACGCGTGTACTTGATGGTCTTTTTGAATCATTTTCCGATAGGCGTCAATAATGCTATAAAAGGTCTGTGTTGGAATAAATTCAAGCACCTGCGGGTCAATGACCTGGATGCCCGTAAAGGCGAGTTGACGGTGACCGAGTGGTGGAGGTGGATCTGTAGGTCCAAAACCTGTAATGAAATCCCTTGAATTGAGCCACACGTTATTGAACTTGCTGTAATCGTGAAGTACCATTGTAGCAGGATACTTGTGATTGAGGTGAAAGCTGTAAACGCTTTTGAGGTCAATATTTGTAAATAAATCTCCATTGATTACCATAAAGGGTTTTTTGTCCCAAAAATCCTCAACGTTTTTGATTGCTCCTCCCGTACCTAGAATGGTTGACTCATATCGTAGAATTACCGGTATATTGTAGCTTTGGCTCTTGATAAAGTCATCAATCATTTCCGCCAGGTGATGGGTATTTATCATTATAGCCTCGCAACCGGAGTCTTGAAGGTTACAGATCAAAATATCGAGCAATGGGCGGCCTACGATAGGGAAAAGTGGTTTCGGCTTTTTTTCGGTAAGGGGCAGCAGTCTGGTGCCAAGCCCTGCCGCCAGGATCATTGCTTTCATGGGTAGGGATAATGCCAGGTGGTGTGGAGACTGTCAAGAAGATCGCATTGAAGGGTAAAGCGCAAATGTGTAAAAATATTGCTGTTTGTATAGGGGAGTGGTAGGATTATAAGGATTTGAAGGGTCAAGGGGCCGGGGATTCAAATGAAACGTTAAAACAAATGAACGTCCAACATCGAACATCCAACATCGAATTTTGAATGGGAAAAAATGAAGAAACAACAAATAGCTATTGAATGTTCGGCATTGGATGTTTGTTTTTCATTCGACTTTGGACGTTCGATGTTCAATGTTCGACGTTCATCTTTTAAAACAACCCTTTACATCAACTGATTCAGGACAAGGAGGATGTATGGTTCGTAATAGGTTTTACGGAAAAGTTGTCTTTGTAGTCTTTTGTCTTGTTGTCCTCGTTTACACTCGTTCGTATGGCAAGCCACAGACTACGCCGCCTACTGATGATCTTCCTGAGGTAGGAAGCAGGCTTATAAACCGTGTTATCCCTTCAAAAGACAAAGATCTTTTTGTTGTTTTAAAAAACGGTCTGACCGTGCTTATTCGTGAGTCACACGCCTCAGATGTCGTTTCCTGCCGAATTATGGTTAAGACCGGATCTGTTTTTGAGGGCGAAGACACGGGTGCCGGGCTTTCTCACTATCTAGAACATGTGGTTTCCGGTGGGACAACCGCCAAGTTCACGGAAGCTGAAATCAAAGAAAAGCTTCGCGCCATAGGGGGCGCCACAAATGCTTATACCAGCTATGATGACACGGCATATTTCATAGATACTATCAGTGTGCATTATGGGGAGGCATTAGAACTGCTTGTTTCCTATGTAACGCAGTGTCAATTTAATGAAATGGAATATGCCAGGGAAAAGAAGGTTATCCTCCAAGAATTTCAGATGAGAGAAAATAACCCCTCTAGGCAATTGTGGCAGTCGTTTATGGAAACGGCATACAGGAGACATCCCGTTAGGTATCCGATAATAGGACAAAGAGAGGTCTTTGCCGGTATAGACAAGAAGAGACTTAGTTCCTACTATGACCGTTGCTACGTGCCGGGAAACATGGTGCTTGTTGTGGCAGGTAATGTCGATAAGGAAGATGCCCTGAATGTAATCCTTGATTTAGTAAAGGGTGTGAAACGGGCCAAAAATCCTTTCCCTGTCCTTCCCACAGAACCGCGACAGCTTTCTTCCCGGAATGTGGAAAAGAGTCTCCCAATGGCTAAGCTTACAAAGGCGCTTTTGGGTTTTCGAACAATCCAGTTGTCTGAACCCGACCTATATCCCCTTGATGTGCTTGCCGTTATCATGGGTGATGGTCGTACCTCAAGGCTTTACAGGACGGTGCGAGACAAGAAAAGGCTCGTGCTTTCCGTAAGTGCGTCGAGTTGGACACCATATTTTGTGGAAGGCCAGTTCCTGGTTTCCATGAATCTTTCCTATGACGATTTGCCGAAGGCAGTCGATGCTGTTTGGGATGAAGTGTCCGATGTGAAGGAAAATTTAGTAGACAAAGAGACCTTGAAACGTGCCAAGAATAAGGTGGTGGCTGATCATATTTTTGGCTTGGAATCTGTGCAAAGCCAGGCCTCTCAGTTGGTCTCAGATTGGGTAGCCACAGGTGATCCCTATTTTAGCGAAAAGTATGTGGCGAGGGTTAAAGAGGTGACTTGTGAGGACATAAAAAAGGTCGCGAAGAAATATCTTACGAAAGAGAGAATGACCCTTGCTGTAATAAAGCCTCATTCGAGTGTGGTCAAGGAAGCAGACTCCAAAAAGGTGAAGCCTCTAAACACAAGGGTGGAAAAGCGGATTCTGTCTAACGGGATGACACTTTTATTGAAAAAGAGTACACAAGCGCCGATCGTTTCATTTAAGTGCTGTGTGAAAGGCGGACTTCGATTTGAACCGATAGGCAAATCAGGACTTTCTCGCTTTATGGCGGCCCTTCTGACAAAGGGTACAGAGAGTCGAGATAAATATGAAATTGCCAGGACATTGGAAGATGTCGGTGGTTCTGTTAGCGCAAGTTCTGGACACAATACCGTTACTGTGTCGGTTTCGGTCTTAAAGGAGGACTTTGATATTGGACTTGATATACTCTCTGATGTGATCCTCCATCCCAGTTTTCCGGAAGATGAAATACAAAAACAACGTGAAGACACGCTATTGGACATAAAAAGACTGGATGAACAATGGACCACAGAGGTTGCGAGGCTCTTTAAGAGGCATTACTATCGTGAGCACCCTTACCGGAATGATGTGCTCGGCAAAGTTGATACTGTAACTTCCTTTTCTAAAGAAGATATCACAGGATTTTATGAGTCAATAATGATGCCGAATAATGCAGTGCTGGCGGTTTTTGGTGATATTAGCCCTGATCTGGTCACCGCAAAGCTTGAGGGGGCGTTTAGAGAATTTAAAATGGGGATGTTGGAACAACCAATCATTGAGGCGGAAACGCGAAATATTGAAGAAGACGAAAGCTTTGTCACTTTTAACGAAAAGACATCGGCTGCCATCCTTGTAGGGTATAACGGACTTTCTCTTGGTCATGCGGATTGTCCCGTAATAGATGTGATAGATGCCATTGTTTCTGGTATTGGATATCCGGGAGGTTGGTTGCATGATGCCCTGAGAGGTGGGGAGAAGAGCCTGGTCTATTATGTCCATGCCTATCCTGCATTTGGCATAGATGGTGGTTATTTTGGGATAATGACACAGACTACTCCGGACAATTATGACGAAGTCTTACAGATTGTCTTAGACAAAATGACCTTGCTTTTGCAAGATAAAGTGGATGCGAAAACGCTTCAGCAGGCCAAGGATGTTTGCATTACCATGCATGAGATTGGGCTGCAAACAGTTGCGGCTCAGGCCGCAGGTACCGCCCTTAACGAAATCTTGGGTCTCGGATACGATTATGAGAAAAAGTATCCCGAGTTGATTAATAATGTTAGTGCATCAGATGTCTTGCGGGTGGCAAAAGAGCTTTTTAGTCATCATCTTGTAGTATCAACGAAGCCCGGCGAGTGAATCACGAACCTTTAGGGCTCGCACAAAAATAACTTCACATTTTGGCATTTCAGTTTCAGCCCACCTTTGGCCGATACCTCATTTGCAAATTCCTCGAAATAGCTTGCTATTCCAGCGGTTTTACTCAATCGGATCGGCCAAATCTGCACCAAATCTGAGCGCCAACTCTGCGAATTTATTCTTGCGCGAACCCTTAGTTCTGAACCATAAAGCTCTTCAGGTATCTCTTGATGATCTCGCTGTAGAAGTCGATTCCTTTTCTGTCTTCTTTCCCCCGGATTCCCTTGAAGTTAAAGAACGTAAGGCCGTTTTCGTAGTTGACATTGGAAAGTGCTTCTTTCCTCTGGATTTCACGTTGTCTGTAAAACTGATTGCCGAATATAGTGATCTTTTTCATACGCTGCTTCTTTACTAATTCTCTGCGACCGTACCTTTTCAGGACATTGAGCACGATCCAGTATGATTCTAAATAGGTCTTTAGAAAGCTTGCGAAAATGAGCAGCTTCCTAAAACCTAAAGACGTGATGTTGTATGTATCCGGAAGGGTTGGATGGGGTATGAGGATGGCCTCATTGATAAATGCCTTCAGGGTTTTTCTGACCATATATTCAGGTGTCTTATCTACATCATAAGCAAACTCATACTTAAAAAATTCTTGCAAGAAGTTGTAGTCCGCGTGAAGGGCCGACGCGGAGAATTGGAAGGCATCATAAGACAAGATTGCCATAGCAGTATAGGCGGCTGGTATGAAATGATGAATACTGTTGTTTTTGTAGTATTCAAGATTCAGGCGTTTGTTTTCTGAGACCACGTATCTTGGTTCTCTGGAAGCGTTATTGTTCTGGTCTTTGATCTTTTGCTTTTCAATAAATTTTCGGTTGCAGTAGATGCTTAGAACCATATTTATCCCGTGAACAGTATTGGCAAGGTTTTCCGACAAGCGGGCATTCTGGAAGACCAGATAATCCAGATAGGTTTCTATATAGACCATTAGCTCACTTTGTGTGAAACTATGCCTGTGGAAATTCAGAATAGCACTGGCAGCTAGTGCTTGAGCGGTTACCACTGAGATGTCATTGATGGTGTTGATTATTCGGTAAGCGAGGTTTCGGCCTAAAGCATGGTACTCTGCCTGATCCATTTCTTGCAGCGGCTGATTTTGTTGAGAGGTTAACGATTTCAGAGAGATAGGTGTGTCAAATTGAACATATATGCGGCCGTGTTGCTTTTTAAAAAGCTTTCGAATGCTGATCAATTGGCGCAGGCTTTCTTGTTTTTTTTGTTTACCTTCCACTTCGCTCAACAGGGCGCTTTCTTCCAGGAGTCGGTCATATCCGACATAGACAGGCGCAAAGATTATATCCCGGCAGACACCACTTTTGTAAGCATCCATAAGTATAGTAAGCAATCCTGTTTTTGGAAGGATCATTTTCCCTGTTCTGCTTCGCCCACCTTCGATGAAGAACTCGATATTGAAGCCTTGTTGGAGTAACATTCGCACATACTCTGAAAAGATGCGGGAATAGAGTCTGGCACCGTGGAAAGAGCGCCTGACGAAAAAGGCGCCACCTTTCCTGAATAGAGTCCCTATAGGCCAGAAGGCCAAGTTTTGTCCGGCAGCTACGTGGGGGCACGGCATATTGTTTGAGACTAGCAGATAGGGGAGAATGAGGTAGTCGAAGTGGCTTCTGTGGCAGGGGACGAAAACAACAGGCGCCCTGGTAGCAGCACTTTTTACATAGCTTAACCCCTCCATGTCAAGGGCAATTCGATCAAACATGGTCTTCCACACCCAACCAAAAATCGTACAAAGGAACTGAATAAGACGGGGACTGTAGTCGGATGCTATCTCATCTAGTGCTGAATCCGCTTTCTTGTGTAGCTCAACAATATCTTTGTTGCCCTTGGCGGCGTATTCTTTTAAGAAGTCTTGGAAATGTTCACTCCTTAGTATGAGTTCTCTTAGCTCGTCTCTGGTTTTTAGGGCTGGGCCGGTAATGCTTTGATGATGGCGATTCATCTGGTCCAATAGCCTTTGCCTCAGCACATAAGAGAGTTGCTCGGAAGTGCGCTTGTGGTTGACTGGTTCATTAATAAAATCCACAAGATTTAATGGCTCGGAAATTTCCACAAAGGCCTTCTGAGGCGTAGCCAGGATTGATATCCATCGTCGAAGGTGGCCCGGGTTTTCCTCACTGCCAAAAAACAGATCCATAATACCCACAGGTGTTTTCCTCGGCTTCTTGCCGAAAAGCAACCACTGGGGAACAATATAGATTGGCCGGGTGATCTCGTATTGTAGTTCAACAAGGAATTTCAAGGGGTCACGGCGCGATCTTACGAAGCGGTGGTAAAAACCTCTACGGTCAACCAGTGACAACAGGCCTGCTTTACCGGAAAGGAGTTGTTTTTCGAAAAAGCCTGACGCATATGGATTTGGCAGACTCTTGTAGTGGAGTAGGTGATCAAGATGAGCGAGGACAATTCGGACAACCCTGGAAAATCTTTGCCAAGGTAATAGATTGTGGTCAAATCCGATTTGTGGAAAAGGAAGGCCCTGGTCTTTATATTTTATGTGGTAGAACAGGCATTCAAAGTTACTCTTGTATTTGGATGCGTAAACAATAATCGCCCTGCGGTGAAGGGCCTTCAAGGAAACAGTCTGTGTTCGGTTTACGGAGACTTGGGAAAAGACTGACTTTAGGACCAAGGATAAAAAAGAGAATACCCCCCAGTTTTTCGGCAAAAAAGAAGGATAGTGGTTTCGATGGTTGTAAAGAAACAAATCGATCCACCTGCTTATTTTCTTTTTCATGCGTTGGTAAAAGTTCATCAATTTGTAAGAATTCAGCTCTTTGAAAAAGTGACGCCACTACGGAAAATAAATCTTTAGGGCCGAAACACCCGGCTGGAGGCTTCGGGACAAGATGATCACCAGTTAGTTTCCATCCAGAAATGGCCCTTTTCCACAATTTCTGCGTTAAACTGCGGGGTTGCTTGTGCGGCGCACTACAGTACATCTCCGCGTAACCCCTCGTATTGACTCGGGGCATCCGTGCCCCTCGCCCTTACGGGTCTGCCTCAGGCAGATCCAATTCCGCTGTTCTGCGGCATTGTCCTTGACCTTGCGAATCCCGCTGCAGCGGGACTGAATTGGAAACTTACGCTTGTGCCCATTCGGTTCAAAAGCATTTATGGATGGTCACTAGTTAACACAAAATTTTGGTGTGTCAAATCGAAAATAGTATGATATAGAGTTATCGATATGGCAGCTACCGGAGACCTTGTCCTGATTTATCAAGAAGAAAATCCCACCTCTTTTGCCCGTATTGAAGATATTTGGGCAGATAAGAAACGAGATTGGTATCATGTTAAGTTACTTTTGTTGCAAATTCCGGTTTCAGAGGTTGTTTGGATATTGCGAGAGACCTATCTCAACGGTGAAGCATTTACGATGAACGGAGTAAAAATTAGGCTGGAAAAGATTGTGGGTCCTTCTCAGTTTCAGCAGCAGTTAGCGTCAACGGAAGGAGATCCCGGCAAGGTCGCAAAAGGCCGGCAGGGCAAGGTGATATCCCTTTTTGGCAGAAAAAAGGATTAACACACATTTTTTGACTTGATTTGATTTCCGCCTTATGTTAGTCAAGCAGTGTTTTTGAATTGGACTAGGGCTCACGAAAAAATAACTTCACATTTTGGCATCTCAGCTTCAGGCTATCTTTGCCCGATGCCTTATTCGCAAAATCCGCGAAATAGCTAGCTATTTCTGTGGTTTTGCTCAATCGGATCGGACAAATCTAACCCAAATCTGAGCGCCAATTCTGCGAACTTATTTTTGCGCGAGCCCTTAGCAATGAATATTTATATATTTAAAAAAAGGAGGATTGTAACATGAAAACGCTGATTGGTGGTGTTGCTGCAGCTGTTCTGGGAATTATCGGTATGGCGGTTTGGTTCAAGCCGTTTCTGCAGCTACTGGCAGGGGCTATCCCTTTCGCTCTTCTTTCGGGAGGTGCGTTGGCAATCTATTTGGGGTTTGACGAGGTCAAAGATACGTGGAAGAGCAAAGAAGATGATAGTATTTCATCTGTTTCTCCCGCGGTTGAAACCTACAAGAAGGAAGTTGAAGATCTGAAGAAGGAAGTTGAAGATCTGAAAGACACAAAGACAAACAAGAAGACAAAGAAGTAGTTAAGCGTTTACCCGTTTTCTTTGATTGGACTAAAGGCTGACAGACTCGTAAAAAGTCTTTTGTGAGAGACATTTAGCATTTTAGCTGAATGTGACGACCGCGCCCAAAATGCTCACGGAATGAGCAAAACCGGTTTTTAACAAAACCATCAAGGTTAGGATTTCCGGCAAAAGTCCCGCGCGCCCTTGTGCGGGGCTTTTGTTTTTCATTGGTAAAGAAAAGACTTCCTTCGCAACTCGTCGAATTCCTTGAGATCTTCCCCCCAGATTTCTTTTAAGGCCTCCAGTGATCCTGAGGTTTGAAGGACCTCCCTGATAGCAGGATCTCCTGTGATTAGATCAAACGGGAGTTTTTCAAATTCGAATTCATAGGGGGGCTCCTTCCACATAAACTCATCCGGATAAAGGGAAACTATACTTTTTAGAATAGTCAGGGTGGTGAGATATGGCCTGTAGAGGTCAGGAGCAATAACATGGAGCTGGAAACCATAACATGGTTGATTCTGCCATTTGTTGGATGTTGGTTCAAATACAATTGGCCGAAGGTGTACTCCTAAAAGGCCTTGTTCGTCCAATAACTTTTGGATTTGCTCTGTACGGAGAAAGGGGGTTCCAAAAACCTCAAAGGGTTGGGTTGTTCCACGGCCTTCAGAGACATTTGTACCTTCCAATAGGACTTGTCCAGGATAGACCATGACAGAGGTTGGGGTGGGGAGATTCGGAGAAGGCGCGATCCATGCCAGCCCCGTGTCTTCAAAGAGCATGTTACGCTTCCAGCCTGTCATGGGCACTATCGTCAACTTGCATCCTATGCCGAAATGATTGTTGAAAAGAAGGGCAAGTTCGCCAATGGTAAGACCGTGACGCATTGGTATGGGATACATGCCCACGAAGGATTTATAGTTTGGTCTTAGGCAATTTCCTTCTACAACAATTCCGCCAAGAGGGTTCGGGCGGTCTAGTATGACAATCTCTTTGTCATGACAATGAGCTGCTTGCATGCAAAGAGCCATTGTATAGACAAAGGTGTAAACGCGAGTTCCTACATCTTGGAGGTCAACAATGAGGACATCTATACCCTCAAGCATCGACTTTGTTGGTGTTGTGGTTTTGCCATAAAGGCTGAAAACAGGAATATTAAGGGCCCGATCAATCGAGTCTTCAGATAGTACCATGTTATCCTGTTTTTCTGCGAAAAAGCCGTGTTGGGGGCTGAACAGGGCCTTTAGTTGACCCGGAAAGGATGCCTCGATCAGGAAGCGGCTGTGGCGGAAGTGTCGATCAACCGAGGCCGGGTTTGCCAAAAGCCCCAGACGTTTGCTCCTGAGCGCTCGTGGAGGCTCGGCAACCAGTCTTTCAATGCCTGTTTGAATAGGTTTCATTTTTTGTGACTACTCACGTAGTCAGGCTGAAGCTGTTTAGACTGAAGGTTGAAGGAATAAAAAAAGCACAATCGGCGCACTTTGGTGGAGAGAGCAGATTTTTGCATCAAACATGGCTTCAAAATGAGCCGTATTTCAGTTTTTCCAAACAACCTTCAGACTTCAGCCTACCCACCTGAGTAGTTACCATTCTTCTATGTTACGGTAATGAAGGCAATATGGCAACACCGATAAAACGATCGGTGAAAAATGCTTTTGCCATTATCGAAAGTATGGTAGCAAGTAGCGGTTTAGACAATCTACTGGAAGGGAAGTAATAGTTCACCGGAGACAAAATATCTGACATGATAACAGGACAGGCTTAGTATCTTCAAATGTGGGACAAAAAAATTGAATATCGAACAATGATTAAAGATTTTTGATTTTAGAAGATAAGAAATGGATAAATTCGATTTAGAAGAACGATTGATTTTGTTTTCAGTTATAAATCTAAAATCGTTAATCGGTGTTCCTTGTTTTTAAATCAAAAAAGACAATAAGTGATCAATAGGATGAAAGAAAAATCATGTTCATCCTGTTATCCTGTCAAGGATAGCTGAACTGTTACGAAGGGAATTTTTGAGGTAGCTATGATGAAAGTGCCTGATTACATAGCCAAGCTTGAGGCGTATGTGCCGGGGAAACCAATTGAGGAGCTTGAACGGGAATACGGCATTAGCGGCCCTGTAAAGTTGGCTTCAAATGAAAACCCAATTGGACCCTCACCAAAGGCTGTTGAGGCCATAAGGGCTGCTTTAAAGAATCTACATCGCTATCCGGATGGCTATAGTTATCATTTAAGGAAAAAATTGGGGGAAAAGCTCGGGGTTGCAAACGATAAGATAGTTTTCGGCAATGGTTCCAATGAGATCATAGAACTCCTGGTTCGCACCTTTATCCGGGAAGGTGATTGGGTGGTGATACCATCCCCCTCGTTTCTGATGTATGAAATTATTGTTCAAGCCGCTGGGGGACAGATCGTCAAAGTTGCATTGAAAGATCTTTACGTTGATTTGGAGGCAATGGCCAAGTCTGTCTCTGAGAATACACGCATGATTTTTGTTAACAACCCTAACAATCCAACGGGAACGATAATTTCAAGGGATGCTTTTGACAGATTTCTGGAAAAAATCCCTCCAGATGTGATTGTTGTGATGGATGAGGCCTATATTGACTTTATCCGCGACAAGGATTTTGTCGTCGGTCTTGATTATTTGGATTCTCGAAATCTTGTAGTGAGCCTTCGGACCTTTTCGAAGGCATACGGGTTGGCCGGTCTTCGACTTGGGTACGGTGTGATGAAAAAGGACCTTGCAGATTTCATGAATAGGGTGAGGCAGCCCTTTAATACCAACACATTGGCACAGATTGGTGCCCTGGCAGCGTTGGACGATGAAGTCTTTTTTGAAAAAACTGTTAAGATGGTCCACGAAGAATTAGATTTGTTATTTGCGCAAGTAAGTAAGCTGGGGCTTCGATGTTTTCCAACTCAGACCAATTTTTTCCTTATCGATGTTCAGCGAGATGCTAAAGAGGTCTTTGAGGGGATGCTTCACAAGGGTGTGATAGTGCGGGCCATGAATGCATATGGTTATCCAAACTACATTCGTGTCAACGTGGGATTGCCTGAAGAAAACCGGCGTTTTGTAAAGGCCTTGAAAGAAGTGATTTGAATGAAGCGTAATACTTTAGTCCTTTGAAAACGAGACTACCATGAAGCTTATGCGATTGGTGTTTTATAGCACTAAAATGTTGCAATGAAGCGTCTTTTGATAACCATAGATGGTCCTGGTGGAGCAGGAAAAACGACTGTGAGCCGGAAGGTGGCTCAGCGTTTGGGTTACACCTATGTCGATACCGGTGCCCTGTACCGGGCTGTAGCATTGGCGGTTTTGCGTGGGAGGTGTTCAGCAGAGGACGACGATAAGCTGGTGGAAGTGTGCAAATGTCTCGCATTTGAGTTTAAAGATACTGCAAGAGGTTTTGTCTTATTCATGAATGGGGTTGATATCTCCGGTGAAATTCGAACGCAACAGATTACAATGCTTGCATCCGCGCTATCGGCGAGGCCAGTCGTCAGGCAGTATCTGCTTGATGTGCAAAGGCGCATGGCCAAAGATGGCGGCGTTGTTTTTGAGGGCAGAGATATGGGAACTGTAGTCTTCCCTGAAGCTGACGTTAAGTTATTTTTGTATGCTGATCATGATGCTCGTGCCTTGCGACGTTACAAGGAACTGGTGGCAAATGATCAAATGGTTAGCCTTGAAGAGGTTTCAGAGACTATTAAAAGGAGGGATTACGATGATTCCAACCGGGTCTTGGCGCCGTTGAAGCCGGCACGTGACGCTATACGTATTGATTCAACTTTCCTGGGAATAGAAGAGGTGGTTGACCTGGTATTTCGTCATATTGGTGACTCGTTGTGAACCCTAATGTTGCATAAACAACAAGGCAAAAGGCCATAAAATGCAATAGTAACCATTGTTTATACTTCTTTCAAGCGATATCGTAGAATTCACTATGAGTGACATCCACAAAATTGGGAAAATAGCCATGTTGTTTACCCTTGCGGGAAAGCCGATGATACCGCATCTGCTGTGTTGTCAAGGGTTCGGCGTAAATTGCTACAGCCTCGCCCTTGACGCCTTGCATTTGCGGTATCCTCGACTTTTGCAACGTTAATGTGAAGTTACGGTTTGTCAAAATAAAGGGTTGTTTTTTGTAAAAATGCTTGCTATAAGATAAGTTTTTATAGGCCGACACACAGCCCAGTGTTGGTTAATTGGTTAAAAATTCGTAAAGGGGGCAAATGTTTAATGGAAGGGTTAGAAAAAAACACTGAAAACGAACAACAGGAAAACGAACAACACAAAGTGGACATGGAGGAACAAACATCTACTGAAGACGTGACAACGGGCAGCACTGTTGAGGAGGCGCCAGGAGACCATTGTGTAGAGGAAAGTGGCGGAGCAGGTGATACTAGTCAGGCTGAAGTAAACCCAGAGGAAGGCCATGCAGGTGAGAGCAAGCAAGAGGCCCTCATGGAGATGTATGAAGAGAGCATCCGGCGGGTGCAGGTAGGCGAAGTTGTTCAGGGCAAGATTGTTCAAGTTGACAAGGAATATGTGCTGGTCGATATTGGGTCCAAGTCGGAGGGACAAGTTCCCGTAGGAGAGTTTAAAAAAGCAGACGGCACCGTTGACGCGACTATAGGAGATATCGTAGACGTCATGGTGGACCGTTGGGAGGACGAAGACGGGACGGTAAAGGTTTCCAAGGACAAGGCCGCAAGGGTAAAAATATGGGATGATATTAAGAAGACCTATGATGAAGACCAGGTAATTCAAGGCGTTATAACGAGTCGTGTTAAAGGCGGCCTGTCGGTTGATATAGGATTGCCTGCCTTTCTGCCCGGTTCTCAGGTAGATCTTCGACCAGTGCGCAATCTTGATGAAATGGTAGGCAAGACCTTTGATTTTAAGATTTTGAAATATAATAAAAAACGCAACAATATCGTATTGTCTAGGCGGGTTATCCTTGAAAAGGGCCGAGAAGAAAAACGTGCAGAAACCCTTGCTACGATCTATGAAGGCAAAGTCATGGATGGAGTTGTAAAAAATATTACTGAGTACGGGGTTTTTGTTGATCTGGGAGGAATAGATGGGCTTTTGCATATCACGGATATGTCTTGGGGTCGTGTGAATTATCCCTCTGAGATGTTTTCCGTAGGAGATGAAATTACGATCAAGGTCTTGAGCCTTGATTTGGATCGGGAAAGGGTATCTCTCGGTCTAAAACAGCTCGTGCCGGACCCTTGGACCACCGCCGAAGAAGAATATTCTGTTGGTTCCCGCGTGGAAGGCAAAATTGTAAGTCTTACCGACTATGGTGCTTTTGTGGAGCTTGCAAAAGGTGTTGAAGGGTTGATTCATGTATCGGAGATGTCGTGGACAAGGAAGGTTCGGCATCCCTCCAAGATGGTATCAGTCGGTGAGACTGTGGAAACCGTAGTATTAAATATCTCCTCTGAGAACAGGAGAATTTCTCTTGGTATGAAACAGGTGGTTCCCAATCCATGGGATGTAATCGCAGAGAAATATCCGGTTGGAACCACTATTGAAGGTAAGATAAAGAACATTACGGATTTTGGCCTCTTTATAGGAATTGATGAGGGAATTGATGGCCTAGTGCACATTTCTGACATATCCTGGACTAAACGGATTAAACACCCTTCAGAACTCTATAAGAAAGGCGATGAGATTCAGGCTATTGTGCTCAATATTGACAAGGAGAATGAGCGCTTTTCGTTGGGGATTAAACAACTTCAGCGGGACCCATGGGAGACCGTTCCTGAACGTTATGTGGTGGGAACAACGATCACAGGTACTACTACGAACGTTACTGAATTTGGCGTTTTTATTGAATTAGAAGAAGGCATTGAAGGTCTTGTGCATGTTTCAGAAATTGCTAATGAGAAGGTTAAGTCTCCTTTAGACAAGTTTAAAGTCGGAGAGGTTGTTTCAGCAAAAGTGCTCAATATCAATCCTAAAGAGCGGCGGATTGGACTTTCTGTTAAGCAGCTTGAGTCGGACGATGAACACGAATTAGTTTCTGATTACCTGAATAGCTACGATGGTCCGACATCGAATTTGGGGGAGTTGCTAAAGGAGAATCTTCACGAAAAGTCGTTTGGCCAAACATCTGATGAAGGTGGTAGGCAAGACGAGGAAAAGATAGAAGAGATACAACCAGACGAGGAAAAGATAGAAGAGATACAACCAGATGAGGAAAAGATAGAAGAGATACAACCAGATGAGGAAAAGATAGAAGAGATACAACCAGATGAGGAAAAGATAGAAGAGATACAACCAGATGAGGAAAAGATAGAAGAGATACAACCAGATGAGGAAAAGATAGAAGAGATACAACCAGATGAGGAAAAGATAGAAGA